>JAZKZG010000036.1:0-24674 GCA_045612565.1 Eubacteriales bacterium | reverse complement strand
GGGTCCTTCAATGATGCTGTTTAATTTTCAAAGTTCAGCGCACCCCCCTGTTTTTTGGGTGCCTAAATATATTAGCAAATACTTTCTCTTTTGTCAATACCTTTTTTGAAGTTTTTTGATTTTTTTGTAGGCGCACAAATGTGTTTTTACGACGTACAAATTAGCCAAAAAGGAATAAAAAAGACCGCTTTTTTGCGGTCTTTTAATAAATTATTCAGCTGTGTAAGCCATAAGAGCGATTGCTCTTGCACGCTTGATAGCGGTTGTGAGCTGTCTTTGATGTTTTGCGCAAGTACCTGTTACACGGCGGGGAAGAATTTTCTCACGCTCTGATGTGTACTTTGAAAGTTTTGCAACATCTTTGTAATCTATAGCTTCAACCTTATCTACGCAGAAAGAACATACTTTACGGCGCGGTCTTCTTGCGCCTTTGAAATTATTTTCTTTTTCCACTGTAGGTTACCTCCATAAAAATTTAGAATGGCAGTTCGTCGTCACTTACTTCTTCAAAATCGAGGTCATTACCGCCTGCCTCAGCAGGAGCCTTAAATTCGGGAGCAGGGCGGCTCATTGAATCTTTTTTGGATTCAGCAAACAGAGCCTCATCAACAACCACTTCAATAGCGGTGCGTTTGTTGCCCATCTTATCCTCATAGTTGCGGCTTGTAAGTGAACCGACAACTGTAATAAGCTGACCTTTTTCGAAAAATCTTGTAATAAAATCTGCCTGGTTACGCCATGCAACGCAGTTTATAAAGTCTGTGCCGTAACTGCCGTCAGCGTTTTTGTAGTTGCGCTGAACTGCAAGTGAAAAGGTGGTAACATTAATACCGCTTGTTGTTGTTTTAAGATCGGGAACAGCTGTGAGCCTTCCTGTAAGGATTACTTTGTTAAGCATTGTTACTACTCCTTTTCGGTGTGTAATTTTTAAAAATTATTTTTCGTCTTTGTTTACTACGATTGAGCGCATAACGCCGTCTGTGATGTTGTAAACTCTGTTAAGTTCTGTGATAAAATCAGCAGCAGCTTCAAAGTTAACAAGCACATAGTGACCTTCTCTGATGTAATTGATCTCGTAAGCGAGTTTTTTTACACCCCAGTCTTCAACAGACTCAACTTTACCGTTCTTTTCGATGAGAGCTTTGAACTTTTCAACGATAGCGGTATGTGCCTCCTCTGTCAAATCAGGCTTTGTGATGAAAATTGTTTCATACTTGTGCATATCAGCCATTATTAACACCTCCTTCTGGACATTAGGTCTGCCGACAAAAGCAGACAAGGAATAATACAAATTTGTATTATTTATCGACCGTTTGCCTGACAAATCACATAGTCAAGCACAATACATTATATAACATTTAAATGAAATGTCAAGAATTATTTTTTATAATCTGCAATATAAACGTCTTCGGTTGTTATAAAGTAATCGTCTTCGGGTGATGTATTGCTGTTACCTGTTTCGATAAGTCTTACGTCGCGTTCAAAATCAACTTCTTTATAATAATGTTGGTTTTTGGTAAGATCTATATATTTACCGGATTTGTAGTTTTCAAAAACACAAGGACCCGCACCAACGGGCTTTAAAGATTTATCAAAAATATAGTCGGTATCGAGTACAAACCCTTCGCCGTCAAAGGTACTTCCCTTTCCATAAACCGAAAAAGGAACAACAAAAAATCCAAAAGCGAGTTCTACCTGAATCTCTGAAACAGTATTTACACGCACTTCAAGATGTTTGTCATCAACAATTTTTATACCGCTGATTTTATCAACACGTTCGCCGCTGTTTTGAAGTTCCGCCTCAATAAGAGCGCGTTCTGCCTGTTTTTTTGCAATATATGAAAGGTCAGAGCCATAGATGGTCGAAAGCAACTCATAATCGGTGCCGATCTGGTCGGCAATATCATTTATAAGTTGATCTTTATCTTTTGCGGCAACATAATTTTTATCGGTTGCGTAGTAAAAGGCAAAAAGATCATTTGCATTTGGATAGAGTTTCATATGTTCTTCTGCCTCGGTGCCCTTAAATGCATCATCAGTATAAAGTCTGCACACCCAATCATATTCTTCTTCAAGAACGGGAAGTACAACCTTTTCACGAAGATACTTTTTGGTAGCCTCCGACGGATTAGCCAGTTCATACTCCAACTGCTCGTCTTTTATAATCACGTTTTGTGCGCGTGAATTGTGGTACTGATAATTTTTAAGTCCGTCAATAAGCGAAACGCCTACGTTTGACCAACCGTAATAATCCAGGTCGGCATAAGCGTACATCGAAAACGCAACGTCTTTTGCAGTAATCGGGTCGCCGTTACTGAAATAGATATCATCAGCTAAAGTGATTTCATAAATTCTGTATGTATTATCTTCGCTGTTAGTAGGATATATATCGGCAATGCCGACGCCCTGGGTTGCGGCATCATAAAGGATATATGTATCCGAATCGTCAATAACCTCAGTAAAAAGTGTTTGCTGTGTAAGTGCCGTCACCGCAAAATCATAGGTGTTTATAACGGTAAACGGATTGAAGTTGCCACTGAAAAATCCAAAATCTACTTTTTTTGCACTGCTGCACGAACCGAGCGACAGCAAAACCGCAACACAAATTAAAATGCAAACTATACGTTTTTTCATACAATTTTCTCCCAAGATACCTGTTTGATAAGCGGCTCGATAATATCCCACTCAGCCGCCTGAGTGCCGCTGCAGGTTACGTTCGCCGCGCTTGTTGCAATTGCAAGAGCCATTGTATCCTGAATAGATGCGTTACGGTCAAGCGATACACAGATTGCCGCAACCATCGAATCACCCGCGCCGACTGTCGAACGAACATTCACTTTAACAGGGTGTGCGTGATAGATTGCATCATTATCGGCAAAAATAGCTCCGTCGCCGCCGAGCGACACAACAACCTTTTCGATACCGTCTGCAAGAAGTTTCTTTATTGGAACAATACAATCTTTGGGAGTTTTAAGTTCAGAACCGCAAAGACGTGAAAGTTCGTCAATATTCGGTTTTATAAGATATGGCTTTGCCGCAAGACCGGGAGCCATAAGTGCACCGTCAACATCAAGCACGGCACGTGCTTCACAGGCGTTGCAAAGGCGAACAAGTCTGCCGTAGATATCGGCTGTTGCACCTTTTGGTACGCTACCTGCCAAAACTGCAATATCGCCCGGTTTTAGTGAACTTGAAAGTTTCTTCTCAACCTCTTTTATGATATCTGCGTTAACAGGTGAACCCGGCTCGTTTATGTCGGTGTTACAGTGATTTTTTGTGTCGATAATTTTCATATTCACACGAGTTTCGGCATCAACCTCAACAAAATCGGTCTTTATGCCCATATCCTCAAGCGTTTTTTTAATCATCTGACCGCCTGAGCCTCCGATAATACCGTGAGCCACGCTGTTTCCCGAAAGAGTTGCAACAACCTTTGAAACATTGATACCCTTACCGCCCGCATCGGCACGAAGAGCCGAAATTCTGTTTACGTTACCGAGTGAAAGTCCGTCAATCTCAACGGTTTTGTCAATTGCAGGATTAAGTGTAACTGTATATATCATTTTAGTATTTCCTTCCATTATATATAATATTTAATTATACAACTCACCAAAAGATAAGTCAATTATATAAACATTAAATGATTATGACATCACCGATTCAATAACAATTTTTGCGCCTGTAGAAAATCCGCGGATGTATGCTTCTCTACCCGAAATCTCGGGGTGCTTATTTTATTAGAATTGCAGTGAGTCTTGCGATATCGGTTTATATTCTTCAAGTGTAACTTTTACCGTATGATCTTTATTTCTGCGGGTCACAACAAATGTGATTTCATCGCCGATTTTGAGTTTATCAACAATTTTTGTATAATCTTCTTCGGTTTTTACTTCCTGACCGTTTACCGACTTGATAAGGTCTCCCGAAAGAAGTCCCTGTGCCTCGGCATTGGTGCCTTTGGTCACACTGTAAACATAAAGACCTACCGACTGCACACGGTAATACATCGCGGTCTGGAAGTCTGAAATTTCAATAACTTCAATGCCTGTTTCAACACGTCCTGTCACATATCCGTGCTCAATAAGATCAGATATAACCTCGTTTGCAAGGTTTATCGGGATTGCAAAACCAAGACCCTCGATGCCCTCGCCCGACGATTTTGCGTTAACGATGCCGATAAGTTGACCGCTTGTATTAAAAAGTCCGCCACCCGAGTTGCCGGGGTTGATTGCTGTATTTGTCTGCATAAGGCTCATAATATTACCGTCGATTGTAACATCACGGTCAAGCGCCGATATTATGCCGTCAGTAACGGTGCCGCCGAGTTCGCCAAGCGGGTTACCGATTGCAACAACGGTGTCGCCCACCTTGCAGTCTTCGTATTCACCGGTTACTGCCGCGGGTAAATCTTTCGCATCGATTTTAATTACGGCAAGGTCGGTTTTTTCGTCTGACCCAACAAGCGTTGCTTTGTAACTTGTTCCGTCAGAAGTACGCACCGAAATTGATGTTGCACCTGCGATAACATGATGATTGGTTGCAATAAAACCGTCTTTTGTGATAATAACGCCTGAACCCGCACCCTCTGTTACATACTGCATCATAAAACTGCCTGTTGCAACCGCCTCGGTAGTAATTTCAACAACCGAAGGTGAAGCGAGTGTTGCCACCTCGCCCACCGACATTGTGTTTTTAATATCGTTGCCGTCTTTATCTTTGAGTGTCACTCCTGTGTAAATAACAGTGGTTCCGCCGTTTATCGCTCCGCCTTGAGAAGCATATTTTACACCCAAATATCCACCGATTGCACCCACCAAAAGCGAGATTACGGCGCACAGTGCAATTATTGCAATGCCCGATTTATTTTTAGGTTGCTTTGGCGGCGGTGTGTAGCCCGTGTAACCCGAATATGAAAAATTGTCGTTATTGTATGTCATAAGGTAAAACCCTCCTTGTTTATTATAAGTATACACCGAAAATTTGGAAAAAGTATGAACAAAATGGATCTATTTTACAAAATATATCGGCAAATTGTTTGAAACAGCCTGTTTTACAGTGTATGCCGCGCCGCCTGTGTTTTTCTGGCAATAGGCAATGCATACCGTAGACATCTCTACCATTTTTTTGTTGCGCATATGCATACATCCGCGGACATAATGTTCAAAAAGCGTCTCGTAACTGTCGCAACTGTAAAGGATTTGTTTATAATCTTCTTTCTGACTTTGGGTAAAATAGTCACTCTGTGTTGCACAGGGAAGTACAAGATGCAGTTTTATATCAAGAAGTTCGCGTACCTCAAGAACAGCCTTTGCCGCAAGTGTATCAAAACCCACCGCACCGCCGCACACGAATGTTTTTATGCCCTCGCGGTACAGCATCTTAATAAGGTCGACCGTCTGATTATATATTTCTTTGTATCTGTGGTCGGGTATTTCGCGATGACCCGTAAAAAAACAAGTTGTATCTCTATCCATTAAATTCTACCATAAATGTTGTATTTTGATTTGGTATGCTTGTTGCAGTAATAGTGGCGCCGATGCTGTCGGCACATTCTTTTGCAATCGCAAGGCCAAGGCCTGTGCCGCCTGTTTGTCTGTTTCGCGATTTATCGGCGCGGTAAAAGCGCTCGAAAATATGCTTTATGTCATCCTCTTCAATTCCTGCGCCTGTGTTTGTAATATCAACACGGTTTGTGTTTATGTCAATTGTGATGTTGCCGCCGTGATTTGTATATTTGACAGCATTTTCAATAAGGTTTGATACAATGGTATATGTTTTTTGATAATCGGCAACAATAGCACCGTTTCCGTTTATTGAAAATGAAATATCATTGTTTTTTATTTTCATTTCAAGGCTGTCGGCAATTTTTTTACACATAAGATAAAGGTCGATTTCAACCGCATCCCCGCTCGTTTTCGCTTCGAGTTTCGAAAGTTCAAGCAGTTGCGACACGGCGGTTGTCATACGGTCAACCTCGCTGTCTATTATTGACAAAAACTTATGACGCGTAGCATCGTCAACGTCCATCTGTTCAAGAGTCTGACTATAACTTTTTATTACAGTCAGCGGTGTTTTCAGTTCGTGCGATGCGTTTGCAATAAACTCACGACGGCTTTTTTCTTCGCGTTCGAATTCATCATAATCCTTTTGTATCTGCGCACCCATATCGTTGAGTACGGTACAAAGTCTTCCCATCTCGTCATCTGAAGGTACGTTTATAGGCGAAAAATCTCCGTCTGCCATACGTGACGCCCCATCTTCAAGGGCGCGTATTGACGCGGTAAGACGTTTTGAAATAATAAAACTTAGTATTGCACCGAGCAGAACACCCAGAGTTAGTGCCTGTATCAACAGCCACGATATTTCGCCTATCTGCGAGTGCAAAACACTCATCGTATCGCAGACATACACGACAAATCCGCCATCTGTTATAGCGCCGTAGTCAAGCGCACCCGAAAACAGTTCTGCTTCTTTTGGCTTTTTGCCAACGAGCAAAAGGTTAAGGTTATCGGTGTGTTTAAGACTTCCGCCCGACTTATAACTTTTTATGAGTGTACCGTCTTTAAAGATAAAATAGTTTTTGTCGGTATCCGAATTTATCGACTGCCATTTACCATCAAGATATTTACAAATTGAATCGGCATCGGTACAACCAAGCAGTTGTTCCGATTGCAAAACAGGCTGAATATCGGCATAAAACCCCCGCCTGTAGTTAATGGTTATGTTTACTATAAGCACAATTCCCGCAAAAGTCAGCACAAATGCCGCAAGCATAACCATTGCGGCATTAAATTTTGTACGAATACGTTTCATATTACATAATACCCTGCGCCGCGGCGGCTCAAAATAACTTTAGGTTCCGACGGCGTATCTTCAATTTTGGCACGGAGTCTGCCTATTGCAACGTCAACCGTATGGGTATCACCGAGATATCCGTTATATCCCCATACTTTTTCCAAAATATCCTCACGCGAGAGGATTTTACCGCGGTTTTTAAACAACAGAATAAGTATCTGCGCCTCTTTTTTTGAAACAGCAATGTCATTGCCGTTTTTAGAAACAGCAAAAGTCTGACTGTCAACGCTTATGTCACCCGCAACAAGAACGCTGTCGGTTTTTCCACTTTTTTCGCACCTTGCAAGGTTAACTTTTATACGGGCAATCAGTTCTTTTATCGAAAACGGCTTTGTCATATAGTCGTCTGCCATAAGCGAAAGACCTTCCAGTTTATCGTCTTCGGCGTCACGTGCACTGAGTATTATAACGGGAATATCCGAGGTTTTTCTCAGTTCTTTTAAAACCTCAAATCCGCTCATTGACGGCAGCATCACATCAAGTATCAAAAGATCAAACCCGCCTTCGAGCAAACGCAAAAGTCCCGTTTTTCCGTCGCTTTCACACTCTGCCTCAAAACCCGATGCTTTAACATTGAACTCAATTATTGATGAAATATTTGTATCGTCTTCAAGAATAAATATTCTTTTCATCAGTCTTCTCTCTTAACCATCATTTCCTGATATTCTGCCATTGTCATAATGACCTGACGCGGTTTTGCGCCTTCATATGGGCCGATTATGCCTTTTTCTTCCATAGTATCAACAATACGTGCCGCTCTTGCATAACCGAGCTTAAATTTGCGCTGTAAATTCGAGGTAGAAGCCTTGCCTGTCTCGATTACAAATTCAACAGCCTCCCAGAACATATCGTCCACACCGTCACCATCATTGTCAGAAGCACTCGGCTTTGCGGCATTATCCTGTTTTGAATAGTTTTCCATTGCCTCGTTTGCACTTTCGTCATAGCAAACATCGCCCGAATATTCGATGATGTGATTTACAACCGCCTCAACCTCGGGGTCACTTACAAAACAGCACTGTATACGAAGAGGTGAGCCCATTGTTCTGCCCTTAAACAGCATATCACCTTTACCAAGCAGTTTTTCAGCACCTGACGCATCGAGTATAACGCGCGAGTCAATCTGTGAGGTAACAGCAAACGCAATTCGAGAGGGTACGTTTGCTTTAATAAGACCTGTAACAACGTTAACCGAAGGTCTTTGTGTTGCAATAATGAGATAAATACCTGCCGCACGTGCTTTTTGGCAAAGACGCACAATATAGTCCTCTACCTCTTTTGCACATACCATCATAAGATCGGCAAGTTCGTCAACAACAATTACTATCTGCGGCATTTTTTCGTGTTCGCCTGTCTTGGTAACGTGCTCGTTATACCCTTTTATATTACGTACGCCGTATGCCGAGAACATACTGTAACGGCGCTCCATTTCATTAACCGCCCACTGAAGTGCACCTGCCGCCTTTTTGGCGTTTGACACAACAGGTACAATTAGATGCGGAATTTTATTATAAACTTCAAGTTCAACAACTTTGGGGTCGATAAGTATGAGTTTTACATCCTCGGGAGACGCCTTATACAAAAGCGAAATGAGGATTGTATTGATACAAACCGATTTACCCGAGCCTGTTGCACCCGCAACAAGAAGATGGGGCATATCCGACAAATCTCCGAATACAAGGTTGCCCGAAATATCTTTACCAAGAGCAACTGTCAGCGGATTTTTTGCGTTTACAAAATCGTCGGAGTCAAGTAATTCTTTTATAAATACAGTCGATTTGTTTTTGTTAGGCACCTCAATACCAACCGCCGCTTTACCGGGTATTGGTGCCTCAATTCTTATTGAGGTTGCCGCAAGAGACAGCGCAATATCGTCGGCCAACGATGTGATTTTTGAAACACGCACACCTTTGCTTGGCGCTATTTCATAGCGGGTAACAATGGGTCCTACCGCGGCACCGACAGTTGTTGCATCAATACCAAAGTCTTTGAGTGTCTGAATAAGTTTCTGTTCTGTCTGTAAAATCTCGGTGCGTGATATGCCACCTGTAGCCTTTGGAGTTTCAAGCAGACTCTTTGGCGGAAAAATGTACATTGCCTGTTGTTCAGGCTCTTTTTCGGGCTCTTTTTCGGGTTCTTTTTTGGTGTGTTTTTTCGGTGTTACGGCATCGGTTTTTATTTCAAACGGAATATCGTCGTCTTTTGCAGGGGGTAAATCAGCCGTTGTTAGATATTCATTGGGGTCAACATCATCGTGAACAAAAAGCGGGATGCTTGTAAACGGTTTAATTTCCACATCGTCGCCGTCTATTACAATTTCGGGTTCCGGCTCAGGTTCGGATACAGGCTCGTCATCCACAAAAACATCGATTTTCTTTTTGCGTTTCGAATCCACTATCTGTGGTTTTACAACGGGAGTTTCGTCCTGTTCATCATTTTCTGACTCAAACATCTCCGAAACTTTAAGCCACGCCTGATATAAAGTGATATCAAAAAATGTAAGCGTCGATATGATCATTGCGGCAATAACAATAATCGAGAATCCGATTTTTGTCATAAGGCATATAAGCGGAAACGCAAAAATGCCGCCTAAAACACCACCCGCACGGGTTGGCATTGATATGATTGCCTCTTTAAAGAATGTAGAAAACTCAAAAAATTCATTCGGCTCAAACAAATAGCAAATACCCGATATCGACAACGCGAGTACAAAGCCCGTTATGAGTTTTGCGCGTGTTGAAACATGATGTTCCTGCTTTAAAAGTGTTATACCAAGCCACAGTGTAAATAACGGCAAAAGCCACGAAGTAAAACCGAACATCCAGTGTAATACTTTGTGAACAATATTGCCAAACGGTCCGAGTGCATTTATGTAAACAGACAGCACCAATATAAGCGTCAGTGCAAATGATACTACCGCAATAACGCTGTCTTTCACCTCACGCCGCATCGGTTTTTTTGCCGGCGGTTTATAGTTGCCGGTGGGAGCCGTTGTGTTTTTTTTCGTTGTAGTTTTATTTTTATTTGAAGTGGTTTTGTTTGCCATATTATCACCCTTAAATCCTTTGTAATTATTTATTATAACATATATTTATTGATTTTACTATAGTGATTTTATAGAAATATTAAATACCCACACTTGACACGTATTAAATAAAGTAGTATAATTGACAATGGTGTATATTTATATAAATTCATAAAGGGAGGAACATGACACTATGCAGTTACACATTGCAGTTATTATCATTGTTGCGGCCGCCCTTGTTACCGGATTTATTGCGTTTATATTAGGCTTCTTTTATAGAAAGGCCGTTTCCGAAAAGCAGATTGGCTCTGCTCAGGCGGAAGCTACAAGAATAATAAACGAGGCTATAAAAACAGCTAACACAAAGAAAAAAGAGGCAGTCCTTGAAGGAAAAGAACAACTCCACAAAGAAAGAACAGAACAGGAGCAAGAACTCAAGGAACGTCGCTTGGAGGTAACAAGACAGGAAAAACGTCTGCAACAACGCGAAGAATCGCTTGATAAAAAGTATGATAATCTCGACAAAAAAGAAGAAATTCTTAACGAGAAAATCAAAAAACTCGAAGAGACACAGACCGAAGTTGAAGAAGTAAAACGCACACAGCTTTCGGTTCTCGAACGTATCTCGGGTTACACAGCTGACGCGGCAAAAGCAGAACTTTTGCACGAGGTCGAAACACAACTCACTCACGACTATGCAGTTAAAATGTCGGAGTACGAAGCACGCTACAAAGAAAACGCCGATGAGAAGGCACGTAACCTCCTGTCACTCGCCATTCAGAAATGTGCGGCTGACCATGTGGTTGAATCAACCGTTTCGGTTGTTGCCCTTCCCAGTGACGAAATGAAAGGTCGCATCATCGGTCGTGAGGGTAGAAATATCCGCTCACTCGAAACAATCACAGGTGTTGACCTTATTATTGATGACACACCCGAAGCGATCACACTTTCGAGCTTTGACCCGATACGCCGTGAGGTTGCACGTCTCACACTCGAAAAACTCATTTCCGACGGACGTATTCATCCTTCACGCATCGAAGAAACAGTTGAAAAAGTTAAGCGCGACCTTGATGTTACAATCAAAAAAGAAGGCGAACGTGCAGTGTTCGAGGCAGGGGTTCACGGTCTGCATCCCGAAATTGTCAAATTGCTCGGTCGCTTAAAATACCGTACAAGTTACGGACAGAATGTCCTTAACCACTCAATCGAAGTAGCTCAGCTTTGTGGCATTATCGCTGCCGAAATGGGCGAAGACGTAAACCTTGCCAAACGTGCAGGTCTTCTCCACGATATCGGTAAGAGCGTTGACTTTGAAATGGAAGGCTCACACATTTCAATCGGTGTGGACATTGCAAAAAAATATAAAGAGTCACAGGGCGTTATCCACGCAATCGAGGCACACCACGGCGAAGTTGAAGCAAAGACAAACATTGCCGCTCTTGTTCAGGCAGCCGACGCAATTTCGGCAGCACGTCCTGGTGCACGTCGCGAAAACCTCGAAAACTATATCAAACGTCTTGAAAAACTCGAAGAGATTGCAAATTCGTTTGACGGCGTAGAAAAAACATACGCAATCCAGGCAGGACGTGAAATCAGAATTATGGTTAACCCCACCGCTGTAAACGATGACCAGATGGTACTTTTATCACACGATATCTGTAAAAAGATTGAAAACGAACTTGAGTACCCCGGTCAGATCAAGGTTCACCTCATCAGAGAAAACCGTGCAATCGACTATGCTAAATAACATAAAAAATGACCTCATACGAGGTCATTTTTTGTTTATCCTAAGATGTCGAGTATTGTATCGTGGAGTCGGGGCAAAAATGTATCGTCGGTGGGGTATTCCAAAAATCCGTTTATTGTTCCGCCTGCAACGTCCTGCACAACCTCTTTTGCCTTTTCAAGACCGATTTTGTCAGCAAGTGCCTTAAGCAACATTCTGTCCTGAATTGCATCGTAAAATACTTTTGTACGGATAGATTCAAGCGCCGCGCCGCCGTTTTTATCAGGGTAAACGGAAAACGCATTGCCTGACGGCCAGGTACATTCGGCATCGGTCACAAGATACGGGTCAACCTTATACCTTGAGCGGTTGACATAATAGTAATTAAAGCCCCATTGCAAAAATCCCACCATATCGTACATAAACATAAGCGTACCGAGCACACGCGTACGGCTTGAAGGGAATGCTATAAATCTGTCGGGAAGGTGGTGTACTTTGCTTGAACAGTAATAGCACCAGCGTTCTTTTATATCGCGCTCCAAAAACTTTTCGATATGTCCGATAAAAGGCACGGGAGTATCCACCATACCGCTGTCGTAAAAGTCGATATCCGATATCGCGTCCATCTTTTTAAAGCCGTCAAGGTAAGGATTTATCAGCTCGTAAGCTGCCTTATAGTTTTGGAAATCGGGCTTGTCAGCTGCCATTCCCGGTTCGTCGGAAATGTGGAAATAGCACTTATCGGCAATACCGAGTTCTTTTAAGTGTGCGGTAAGACAGGGTAAAAGCTGTCTTAAAAAGTTCTGATATGACGGGTCGGTAGACGCAACGTCCCAACCGAATTCTTTTTTACCGTCAACAATTATTTTGGGGCAAAAGCCAACGCCCCACTGCGTAAACAGGTGCGACATTTCAAAATATTTGATGCCGTGTTTTTGGCAAAGTGCAACCCATTTGTCAAGCAGAGTAAAATCAAAGGTGTATTTATCGCCCGTTCTTGATACGCCTACGAGTTGCATCGTGGGACGCTCACCGCCCACAACGGTATCAAGCGGCGGTGTAAAAAGGGGTGTGAGCAACATTGTGATACCCGTTTTTGCGGCAGTTTTTATAAACTGCTCGATATAGTACCAATGCTTTTTACTCATCATCGGAACATTATAGTAGTCGGCAATGCAGTCGCAATGAAACCACTGTGTATAGATAAGGTCATTTTGGGGAATTACTGTCTTTTTAACATCAAGCGTTATGTTAACCGTTTCGTAAAACACCTCTTCTTTAATGGTACATTTTACGGTAACAGAAAAACTGTGAAGTCCCGCTTTTATGCGTGTGGGAACGGTTACTGTAAACCATACGCTGTCAACGTTGGAAATCTCGCACAAAACCTCGGTATCCTCAGTTATGGGATAGAGTACATCGGGATAAAGTCCGGGGGCTTTTGACAAAAAGTAGTCATCCATACCCTCGTATGCCGCATATCTTACAGGTACATGGCCGACCTCGTACATTTCGGTGTATTTTTTAAATTCGTCACACACCTTAAATGTAGCATAAGTTTTAACACGCTTTTCAGTAACATTTTTTATCGCAAGTTGGAACGAAACACGTTCTCCCTTGGCACATTTTATTGTGCTTATGGGTTCAAGACGATGAAAGTCGTCGTGTAAGAATATCTTTTTAATTGCGGAAACCGCTTTGATTTCAACCATTTCTTTTACCTCTCTTTTGCTCATTATAAAATTCAACGGTGTCATTGTCAATACACCAAAACAAATAAAATTAAAACGGACACCCGTCAAGTCATTGAAAGACTTGACTTGTATTCAAAAATATAGCAAAATAATAGATAATATAATAATCAAGAGGATAATTTATGTTAGGTGTATTTAAACAGCTTTCAATTTTATATATTTTTTTAATTGCAGGTTGGCTTATCGGAAAATATAAAAAGGAAAAAGCGTCACATTCCGATATATTATCGGTGCTGCTTGTTAATACCTTTTTACCGTGCAAGGTGTTTGGCACCTTTGCAAACAATTTTTCCGTAAGCTATTTTAAAGAGCATTTATTTTTGCCGTTGTCCGCTCTTATTCTTCTTGTTGTTTTGGCGGTTTGTTCGCATTTCATTTCAAAACTTCTGACAAAAAAGCCGTATGAGCGCAAGGTTTATACATATTCGTTTGCAATCACAAACTACGCCTATCTCGGATACACGCTGATAGGCTCGGTATTCGGTGACAAGGTTTTGTCTTTGTTTATGCTTTTTGCCATTCCGTTTATAATCTACACCTATACGGTCGGTTACGTACTTCTCACAGGCGGCAAGAATCCTGTAAAAAAACTACTCAATCCCATCACGGTTGCAATTGTGCTTGGAATAGCGGTGGGAATTTCGGGTATTCCGTTACCATCGGTGTTGACACAAACCGTGTCAATGGCATCCGCCTGCGTTGGACCGCTCAGTATGATACTGACAGGTATTACGCTGTCCACCTTTGTTTTAAAAGAACTAATCGGCGACAAAACCACCTATATCTTTTGCACCCTGCGTCTTATTATAATCCCCGCAATTGTATATCTTTTGTGCCGTGCGCTACACCTTGATACGCTTTTACCGATGATGCTCATTATCACCTGTATGCCGTGCGGTTTAAACACTATCGTATTCCCAAAACTGATTGGCGAGGACTGTAAACCGGGCGCACGTCTTGCGCTCATTACACATATATTCTCAATTGTGACTCTGCCATTCTGGCTTTCATTAATTTAAGAGGTGATATTATGAAAATACTGTCTATTGGAAACAGTTTCTCCGAGGATACGATGGAGCATATTGCGGATATCGTTAAATCTCTCGGCATTATCGATTTTAAGTTTGCAAATATGTATATCGGCGGATGCTCGATTAATCGCCACTATAATAATATTGTTAACAATACCGCGGACTACGTGTACTCTGTCAACACGGGCGATGGTTGGCAAAAAACAAAAGAGGTTGCTATTGCTGATGCACTGAAAGAAGACTGGGATGTTATCTCAATCCAGCACGGCACGGGTGATAAAAGCAGATACACAGCACCCGAGAGTTATGAAAATCTTGCAAAGCTTATTGACCGCGTAAAAGAACTCAACAAATCGGCAAAAATAGCCTTTAATATGGCGTGGGTAGCGGAGCCCGAAAGTACGCATCACGAAATTTCGTCTTACGATGGAAATCAGGCTTTGATGTACCAAAAATTAACGACGCTTACCGAAAGTTTGGTTGCACCGCTCGTTGAGGTTGTTGTCCCAACGGGAACTGCCGTTCAGAATGCAAGACCTCATATTCCAAAAAAACTCACACGCGATGATTTTCACCTGAGCTACGATTTGGGTAGATATATTGCAGGGCTTACCTTTTTAAAGGTGCTGTGCGATATTGATATCAGCGCAGTAAAGTGGTCTCCCGAAGGCGTAACGGAACAAGAGCGCGAAATTGCAAAAAAAGCAGTCGAATCTGCAGTCAAAGCACCATTTACCGTATCGGAATTATAAAAAAGCACACCCGAAGGTGTGCCGAAAAAGTGTTTCCCTCGGTTAGATTACCACATCACACCGAACCATCTTCCTTACGGGAAAAAAGAGAACACCTTTTACCAAGGTAGTGTTCCCGTAAAATAAAAAAAGATAGTTCATAATAATTCAATTGTGATGTGGTATATTTAGTTTACTATACTTTTTTTATTTTTTCAATGGATAAGTAAAAATAAATCGGACACATCATTTTAGGGTTTTAATCCATGATGTGTCCGACTCTTTTTATTACGAGAGGGGTGACTGCGCCCTAAATGTCAATAAAATCAAATTATTGCAAAGAATTTGCGACTATGATATACTTTTAAAAAAGGAGTGTATCGTTTTGGAAAAAGAGTATACTTGTGTCAATGCATTTGCGCCTAAAGATGATAAGGTTTACGTTTATTTCAAGAAGTTTACAGAGCAAAAGTCAGACGGTTTTTGTGTCATCTGTAACGGCGAGGTTTTTGTTATCGACTCGGGTGACGATTTTGACGACAGAATGCATAGATTTCTGTTATCACTTCGTGAAAAATGGCTCGAAAATACGCCCGATTGCGATAAAAACGCAAAACTTGAATTTAAAATTATCGTAAGCCACGCACACGGTGACCACATCGGTGCTCTGCCCGAAATCGTAAAAGACTCACACTTTAAGGTGTTATCCATTGTTGCACCCGAAAGAAGTTATTTGAGCAAGGACGTCCCGGGGGCAATCGGACATCTTATTAATGACGAAAATGCCCTTGCCGCAATCGCAGATACTTTAAAACAGGATATACACTATCTTCCCTATGGCAAGATTCATTCTGTTAAAACTGACAACGAAAGCTTAAATATATCTATTTATACGGCACCTTTTGACTGGTCGGAGGAAAGACAAAGCGACAGCGAAGGAATCAGGCATTTAATAAATACCATTCCACCCTCATACGAAGACCGCGAAAAAGGTATAACCAACGGAGTGCTCAACGGCAATTCTCTCTGGGTGAAAATCACACACGGCAAAAATACCATTCTTATAACGGGTGACCAACGTCCGACCGATGAAATGCTAAACAGTATGATACGCTATTACGGTGAGGAGCATTTTCGTTGTAACGTGCTCAAGCTCACGCACCACGGCGAGACCAACTATCCCCCGTATCTTATCGAGGTGTCAAAAGCAACAGACTTTGTGTTTACAGTCAGCCGTGAGCGTTCCACACCTCAGACCGTCGAACTTTGTGAAAAGATCGGCAAGACGCTTTATCTTGGTGACGGTGACCTTATTTTTACCCTCGATAAAGCAAATAATATCACTCATAACGTTTATAAATGAGATAGGAGGGCGCAGATGCCCTACCATTTTTTATAAGGGACTATTCTCTTGTCACTATCAAAAATAAAATTTGACACACCTTAATGGTGTGTCAAACTCTTTTATACTGTTCTTATGCAATTAATCGTGGCGAAATGCTACACCGCCACAGTTTTTTTCAAATATGCAAACTATTTGTTCTATTCTTTCAAAGCAATCAGCATCATCAAGGCTGCTATCCTCTAAAACCGCTTTGATTTGTTTCAAAGTATTATAGCAATTCAATTCTACTATTTCTTCAGCGTCAAGTTTTAAATCGGGGAAATAGACTTCTGCTCTTTGTTTTTCTAAAACATTAATTAGTATTTCTTTATATAGTTCCATAATTTTCTCCCTTGTTTTATTTTAACAATATCACATATCGAGATAATTGTCAACATCTCATTATGTGATTATGCATAATATATTTGACAAGGAGAATATATTATGCGATTAAAAGAAATACGAGAAGATTCTGATATAAAACAAAAAGAAATAGCTGATTATTTGCACATCAAGCAAAACACATATTCACAATACGAAAACGGACAACGTCAAGTACCAATCAACACGTTAATTCAAATTGCAAAATTCTATAACACAAGTGTCGATTATCTTTTGGGGCTTACCAACACAAAAGAAAAATATCCAAAATAAAAATGACCGCATTTGCGGTCATTTTTTTGTTTGATTATTTACTTGCTTCGTGGGCAGCAACGGCGTATCAGGCTGTCATACCTTTATTTTTTCTCATCCCGACCGTATTTTAACAGCATAAGTATTATTCTTCCCGAGGCGCTGACATTGGGCGACCAGGGCGAATAATATGGGTCAACATCACTGTAGCGTTCAAGCATATAATATTCGTCTGTCATTGAATATTTTATCTGTGCATCGATTATTTCCTTCATTCGAGTGCAATCACCAAGTTTTTCCCACACTAAAAACCAAAAATAATCGGGGATGCTCGTATACCAAACGTGTGTGTTTCCGTCTTTGTACGGAAAACGTCCGGTCAGTCCGTTTTTGCAAATACCCACCTTTTTGTAATATTCAAATATTCCCTCTATTCTTTCACGCCCTAATTCCTCGGTCATAAAAGAAAGCGGTGCACCCGAATTGAGATAAGGGTAGAAGGTTGCAAGTATATCGCGGTCGTCACCTTCAAGCAAGAGAGGTACACGCTTGCCGCCGTTATCAAGGTAGGCAATAAGACGGTCAGCCATTAGCTTTTTGTAGTCTGCCGCCTCTTTTTCAATTTCGTCTGCACGCACGTCGGCAAATTTTTTTGCAGCCTCGCCAAAAGTTGACATGGCGCTGTATGCCGAGCAATCGGTATTTGTCCAATGCTGGAAAAGCTCGGGCCAGTCGCTGCCGCGCATGGGTGGAAAAAGTCCCTCTATCGCACCCTCGATACCTTTTGATTCGCGTCGTTTTTCACAAATCCATTCATATGTTTTCATTGCTTTATCATGGTATTTTTTCCACAAATCCGCATCGTTTTTTTGGATACAGTAGGTCGACAGACTATATAGACATGATGACGTAACGGATGCCCAGTTTTCACCGATATTCTCAATTTCACCGTCATCTTTCCAAAGCACGTCAAAATAAGCGGAAAGCACCGCTTTTATTTCATCGTCAAAATCGCCGATATACCCCAGAGCCTCAAGCGCAGGCATTGCCTCCCACGGCCAGATAAGACGCTGAAGTCCGCCCTGACGCAGTACAAGAAAGTCACCGTTTACATAATGACAAAGGCACTGCAAAATCTGTACGGTGAGATTTTTGACCATTCTGTCAATATCGGGATTTTTAAAGCTGTGGGTGATTCTTGCAAGCTGAGTTTTCCAATATTTCTGCGTATTTTCACGCTCAACATCATAATCGTACGCCTTTACCTCTCCCTTACCGAAGGCAAATGTATAGTCTATGCTCTCACCTGATTTAAGGGTGGTAAACATCCACAAAACGCCCTGCTCCTCATCAAATTCAACCGAACTGTCGCAAAGCGGTTTTATAAATACGTCGCCGTCGCTCAAAATACCGTCTTTATACTCAAACGTCTTTTTTGTATATTTAAATTCTGCGACATCAGGCATATACGTGCAGTATTCATCAGGTGAGCCGTAAACAAGCTGTTTTTCCTTACCCGAGCGCACAAGAAGTCCTATCTGCTGTGTTGCCGTATAGGGCGCTGTATTTTTAACATTTATCTTTATAAAACAGGTTGGCTTTCTCACACAGTCACAAAATGCCTCAAGTGTTATTTCAAAGCCTGCTGACTGATGTATTATGCTGTGAATGGGTGTGCCGTCCTCTTGCATACCGAGTTTTGCGGTACGGGGGTCGAACGAACGCACGTATTTTGTTCCAACAAGCCAGATACCGCTACAATCAAGGTCGGAATAATCACGATAGTCTTTACCGCGTACAACCTCACCCATTATAATTTTACCCTCACGCCAGAGTGTAAACATTCTTTCTGCTTTTGACGGATGCAGATAGCGGCGGGTGGTCTTTGCACGTTCCCAATTACCTTCAATACCATCTGATACTGTTTTATCAAAATCTAACATAGAAAAAGCCCTCCTTTTTTAAAATTCTAACAAAAAAGAAAATCTTAAACAATATCTTATTATCCTTGTTTATTGCACTATTTTCCCATATATCGAAAAATTGAACACACCATGGGCAAAAACCCTGAAATGATGTGTCCAACTCTTTTTATTACGGGAGGGCACGGATACCCTCCCCTACAACATTAGATTGTAATATCTTATTTGCCGGTTTTCGGGGCAGCAACGGCGCATCGACAGTCGGGGACGCCTATATCACGGAGTATTCAAAGTGTTTTTAACCAGGAATCAATAATATCAGCGGTCACGTCATAGCCGTATGAGGTCAGGTGCTGTCCGTCAATATAAAAGCCGGTGTTCTCTTCAAGGTTTTGATCAGCTGTTTTGGTACGATCGTACATAAAAGGCAGATTGGGATTGAGGTAACAACCGTTCCACAGATCCAGGCAGGGAATTCCCCATTTCATACAAATCTCTACAGCCTTATCAAAATATACACGGCGGTTTACAAAGGCATCGTCATTTGTCTCGTTCATTTTCTGTGCCACAATGAACCCAAGTTTTTTACCCTTCCAATACTTTGTGGCACGGTAAAATACACTTTCCAGCGCACCGCAGAAGGTAGAACGGTCATATTGTCCGTTGTAATCGAGCGGGTCAAATGCGCCGACAAGTGTCTTTTTACCCCTTATCAGGCTGCCTAAAAGGTCTGCATCGTTAGTACCGCCTTCGATAATGACATAGTCCGCATCGCCGAATTCCTCGTACATTTTATCGAGTGTTGCCGATACAGAGTGTCTTTGTTTGCCGTTTTTGCAGGGCGGCAGATTTTCTGCGACGGTACCGCCGCCGACAGCATAATTTTTATATTGCATATCATTTTTCTTTGCAATTCTTGTTGCCCAGTTTCCCGTGACGGAATTACCCGCACAAATGGAATCGCCGTTCCAGATGATCGTTTTCTTGTAGAGCTTGTTTTCCATCTGATATATCCTCGAAATTTTTGAGTATTTTTCCCCATTATATTATCACGCCTTTGAAAAATCAAGAGCCTCTCAAAATAAATTGGACACATCATAGGTTAAAACCTTAAAATGATGTGTCCAACTCTTTTTATATTGATTTTACTTTAAAATGTGACTTATTTGCTTGCTTCTTCAACAGCAACAGCACATGCAACGGTCATACCAAAGGGGACCCCGAAAAGACGCCGTCTTTTTGGGGAAAGGAGGAGCAAGCGGTAAAGCGAGGATTTTACCGAACAGGTAAAATCAAAGCCAAGACGCTTTGCGACGACGCGGGGTTGTTACCTGCGCCGATAAGACCCATCATCTCAACGTAAAAGTGCCTTCGGCACTTTCGGGAGCGAGCAAAACCAAGAGATGCGCACATCACTTGTATTAGTGTCTGCGCACATTATAGAATCAAAACTAATAAATGTCAAGTAAAACAAATCAGTATAATTTAATACTAATCGGAACAAATAAAAACTGTTTGGGATATTATACTACAAATTGATATAAATCCAATTTATTTAACTGCGAGTATATGATATAATCGGCCGTTTTTTGTTATCGGGTTTGGTATTGTCTTGGTGATATACCCATAACCGACTTGAATTTTTTCGAAAAATAAACATAATCCAGATATCCACACTGCGCCGATATTTGTGAAAGTGACAATTCGTTGCGATAAACGTCAATCAAAAAACAAGCGTGCTTGATTCGCACTTCAGTTAAAAATTCGCACGGCGTTTTACCCATAAACTTTTTAAAACACGACCTGATATAGTCCTCGGAATAGCCACTTTTATTTAAAATAAGCAAAAGGTTGATTTGCGAATCAAACGCCCGCTTCGAAATTTCTAAAACGATTTTTTGAACTGCTCTCTGAAGTGAACACGCCGTATCGAATCGTTGCATAATAAAGCAAATATACGCCGTACACAACGCCGAAAGATATGCGCTGCTGCCATAGCGGTTTTCGTATATCATTTTTGCAAGCATACTGCCTTCGCCAAGTTCGTTATCATACAACGTCTTTATGGTATCAAAATCAAAATACCCCTCAAAATCACCACTGACCGAAATATTTTTAAACCCGTTTTTCGAAGCCGAGCCGTGCCTGATATCAGGCGGTACTATTACAATCGTGCCCTTGCAAAACGGCACATCCTCGAGTTCGGTACACATATAACCCTCGCCCTCAAGGTATATCATAATTTCGTAATTTTTATGAGTATGCATAGGGTACTTAACCACCCCGTCACGTGTACAATTAATTTTAAGTTCCATAATGTCACCCACCTTGCTCAATCATTGTAGCATAAATCTATCTTTTGTACAAGTTTTGCTATAAATTATTATATTTATAAGCCGTTTTACAATGATACAATTTTGATATATTTGACAAAAGGAGCAATTTATGAAAAAAATACAAGGTTTACTAAAGGGTATGGGAATTGGCGGTTGGCTTACAAATTACAAGCGTTTCCACGTACTTCCCCCCGAACGCAGATTACATATTACCATCGGCGATATGGAGCATTTTGAAAGCTATATCACCGAATCGGACATTGCGTATATCGCATCGCTCGGCCTTGACCACATCCGTCTTGGATTTGATCAGCTTGTAGTCGAAGAAACCCCGTACGTATACCGCGAAAACATTGTTGGTTTACTTTGCGATTTTGTGGGTTGGTGCCGTAAATACGGTTTGCGGCCCGTTCTTAATATGCACAAAGCAATCGGAAATTACTGCGACATTTTAGACGAATGCGGACTGATGCAGGATGCTGAGTTACAAAACCGTTTTATTGCCGTGTGGCAGATGCTTGAGGACAAATTTTCGGGTCAAAACGACGTTGTTTTCGAACTGCTGAACGAGGTTGTAAACGCAACACCTGAAGAGTGGAACGCACTTGCACAAAAAACAATTGATGCAATACGCTTAAAAAACAGAGACAGACTTATTATTGTCGGTGGCGTAGAGTGGAATAACCCGACCGCACTCCCCTACGTTAAGATTTATGACGATGAAAACATCATATACACTTTCCATTGCTACGAACCGCACGAATTTACACATCAACAGGGTGTTTTAAAAGCACCACAGATTTATTACAATCGAAAAATGCCCTATCCGTGCGATGATATCACGCGATATCAGGATTTTCAGCGTGTTGTTAAAAATCAGGAAAAGTACGGGCAATATGACAGGATGGATATTACCTTTTTGCGCGATTATCTTGCGCCTGTGAAGGAATTTATCGAAAAAAATCCCGATAAAATTCTTTGGTGCGGTGAGTTTGGAACAATCCGCCACGCAAAACTCGAATGGCGTGAAAACTGGATGCGTGATATGATAACCATTCTCAACGAGTGGGATGTGCCCTACTGCGTGTGGAACTATTTAAGCACACCCAACGACGGCAACCGCTTCAGCCTTGTGGATGATGATAACCGCAAAATACTCAGCGAAAAACTACATAAAATCATACTCGGAGAGATATAATTGTGGCTTATTTTCTGTTAACTTGCAGCATCATATTATCTACGGGGCGCAATCTTTTTTCAAAAAGATTATCTGCCGTCACGTTTGGCACAAAACCATTTTTCCTATACCAGAGTATACTGATGTTTTGCGGTGGTGTGGCGATTTTGGTGTTTGGCGACTTAAAATTCGAGTTGCCCGCCACCGTCACCTGCGTGTATGCCGTAGTTTATGGACTTTTGCTGATCCTCGCGCAATGGTTTTACACGGGCGCGCTTGCAAAAGGCAACACGGCGCTATGCTCAACGGTATATTCGCTCGGATTCGTCTTGCCCACGCTTTCCGGTACGCTTTTGTGGGCAGAGCCGTTTTCAATAGCCGACCTGTTTGGAGTTATATTTGCTATGGCGGCAGTTGTCACATCGGGCATAAAGTCGGATAAAAAGAAGCAAAAAGGCAAGACACACTACTTTATACCGCTTGTTATCGCTATGCTCGCCTCGGGCGGACTTGGAATAGTGCAAAAGCTACAGCAAAAATCGGCATTTGCCGAGCAAAAATCACTGTTTTTGATTATCGCGTTTGTGATTGCCTCGGGCGTTTCATTGATATTTGCTCTGACAACCAAAAAAGATAAATCCACCGCCGCAGAGCCGCGCGGTCTTGTGGTTGCCGCCTGTGTGGGTCTGTTTTTTGGAAGTTGTAATTTGCTAAATACCACGCTCGCAGGGATGCTTGACAGCGCAATATTTTTCCCGACACTCAATATCGGCGTGATTTTGCTGTCATTGTTTAGTGGTGCGCTTTTCTTTCGCGAACGGATATCCAAAAAAGAAATTTTGATTCTTGGGTTGGGAACTACGGCAATTTTATTGCTGAATTTAAATTGAATTAGTTTAAAAGTAATTTTTTCGTTTATATGAGGTAAGATATGAAAAATATTGTTATTCCGTCACCGCTACAAATCACTATGGATGACCTTGGATGGTTTTGCGGTACTGACGGCAGAAAAGAATTGGAGCCTGCACGCTCGGGCGTTACCAGAAGACATGTTGCCGAGGATTACAAGGTTGTAAACGAGATAGGCAGACGTCTCGGAATGAAAATCAACTGTGCTTTCATTATGGGAGAATGGGACCCTGATAACCGATTGAAAACTATTCCTTGCCTTTCGCCTCGTGGTTCAAATTGGAATAATGCTCTTACTTTTGATAGTGAAGAGGCTAAAAGATGCGTTGATGTAATAAACTCATCTGAATATATTGACTTTGCCGTGCACGGCTTGCATCATACATACTACCTTCCCGATTGCAAATATAACAATACCGATTATTATTACACTAAGAATGATCAATTGTTTGCTGTTGCTGAAAATGAAATACGCATGCGCTTGGATGCTTATTATGATTTGATTGAGTATCATGGGTTCAAAAAATCAATCAATAGCTTTATCCCTCCCAATTTTACTTATATTCCGAATCATCTTACCAAGATTTTGAGGGATTATAATATTATTTACGCTTCAACCACGTTTAGAAAAATATCTCACCAAGACTATACGCAAAGAGTTGCTGTTGATAACGGAATTATCGTTGTTGAGAGGAATAACAACTTGATACCGTGGAACGAAATGGAATCAAAACTTGATAATTTGCCTGTTGTAAGCGGAATTTTCGGATGTCATTGGGCTAACGTGTGCCACAAAAATCCTCAGGAAAACGTTTCACTTATAGATTCATGGATAAATTATTTCAGTCGCTGCAAAAACACCTTTGGAATTATTCTTTCACACGATATTGCATTTTGCTCGACTCAGACACTTTATCAAAAGTATTCAAAACTGTCATTTAATGATGGTAAATACATTATTGACTTAACAAACGTTCCGCAGGCCGAGGGGCTTGGTTCTGTTTTTTATATAAGCACCGACAAGCCATTGTCCGAATGGACGGGTTGCGACGTAAAAATATACGAAAAATGCGGAAATTTTATCAATTATGAGGTTACTCCAAAGTCGTCAGTGCTCACTTTAATGTGAAATAAAATAAATTGGACACATCATAGGTTAAAACCTTAAAATGATGTGTCCAACTCTTTTTA
>JAZKZG010000035.1:0-22792 GCA_045612565.1 Eubacteriales bacterium | reverse complement strand
ACTGTAGTTGCATCTAAGTGAGCAAAGGTTGTTGCCGGTGCAGGGTCTGTAAGGTCATCCGCAGGTACGTAAACTGCCTGAACAGATGTGATTGAGCCTTTTTTTGTAGATGTAATACGTTCCTGCAAGGCACCCATTTCTGTTGCAAGTGTCGGCTGATAACCAACGGCTGACGGCATACGTCCAAGAAGTGCCGAAACCTCACTACCTGCCTGTGTAAATCTGAAAATATTATCAATAAACAAAAGAACGTCCTGATTTTCTTCGTCACGGAAGTATTCTGCCATTGTAAGACCCGAAAGTGCCACACGCATACGTGCTCCGGGTGGCTCGTTCATCTGTCCGTAAACGAGCGCGGTATTATTGATAACACCCGACTGCTGCATTTCGTTATAAAGGTCATTACCCTCGCGGGTACGCTCACCTACGCCTGTAAAAACAGATAGACCGCCGTGTTCTTTTGCGATGTTGTTGATAAGTTCCATAATAAGAACGGTTTTACCAACACCAGCACCGCCGAAAAGACCGATTTTACCGCCCTTTGAATAGGGGCAGATAAGGTCGATAACCTTGATACCTGTTTCAAGAATCTCGGTCGAAGTCGAAAGTTCGCTGTACGAAGGTGGTTCGCGGTGAATATTGTGACGCTCGGTATTTTCAGGTGCGGGTTTGTTATCAACCGCGTCGCCAAGAACGTTAAAAATTCTGCCTAAAGTCTCGCGGCCTACGGGTACGCTGATAGGCTTATCGGTATCGGTAACAACAGTACCGCGTGTAAGACCGTCGGTTGACGACATCGCGATACAGCGTGCGGTTTTGTCACCGACGTGCTGTGCCACCTCAACTGTGAGTGTGCGCTCACCGATTTGCATTGTAAGCGCATTTAGTATCGGCGGTAAAGACCCGCCGTCGAACCGAACGTCTACAACAGGTCCCATAACCTGACAAACTGTTCCGGTATTTAATTTACTCATAAGATTTCTCCTTAGTTACCGCTTCCGGCAACGATTTCAGTAATTTCCTGTGTGATTGCACCCTGTCGTGCTGTGTTATATTCGATAGTTAAATCGTCAATCATCTGCTGTGCGTTCTTGCCCGCCGAGTCCATAGCCATACGACGTGCCGCAACCTCTGACGCAAAGCTTTCTTTAACGCCTGCGGCGATACTGCCAGCAACGTATTCTACGATTGCGGTTTTGAGTATCGTTTCGCGGTCGGGTTCAAAAATTACAGATGAATTTGACGCGGCTGTCTTTTCAAGCGGTAAAATCCACTTGAGTGTAGCGGTCTGTGTCATCATCGACACATACTGTGTATACACAATGCCGACCTTGTCATACTCGCCGTTCAAATAACCGTCAATAACTTTGTTTGCCATATCAAAAGCGCACTTTGCATCAAAATGCTCGGATGATATAAACTCGCCGCCAAAACGCTCGTATGCTCGTTTGCCGATTGCGATTGTGCTATCATAAGAAAGTTCACGCATCAGTCGAAAAACGTTTGCGTTATATCCCCCTGCAAGACCGCGGTCACCCGCTATTGCGATTATGAGGGTACGCTCACCGCGTTTTTGCAAAAATGGATTTTGCGCCGCGCCTTCTGACGTGAGGTTTGACATAATTCCGTTTATCGCATCGAGATAGTTTTTGGCGTTTGCCATGGCAATACCTGCCCTGCGGATTTTTGACGACGCAACAAGGCCCATCGCTTTTGTGAGATGAAGCGTCGAATCAACACTTTTTATACGGGTGCGAAGCTGTTTCATATCAGCCATAGCATGTTACCTCAGCATTTCTTCGATAGCACGTCTTAGCTCATTTTCGTCTTCAAGTTCCCAAATATTTTGCTCTATACGGGTCATAAGCTCTTTGTGCTCAGTCTGCATTTTATCATAAAGGCGTGTTTCAAACTCTTTTACGTCTTTAACTGCAATTGTGTCAAGGTATCCTGTTATAACTGCATAAATGATTGCGACCTGACAGCCTACGGGTACAGGTGCGTTGCGGTCCTGTTTTAATACCTCAACGATACGCTCGCCGAGTGCAAGACGCGATTTTGTATCAGCATCAAGGTCGGAGCCGAACTGTGCAAATGCCTGAAGTTCGCGGTACTGCGAATAAAGAAGTTTAAGTCTGCCCGAAACCGCCTTCATAGCCTTAAGCTGTGCCGAGCCGCCTACACGGCTTACCGAGATACCGGGGTTGATAGCGGGCATAATGCCCGAATGGAACAACTCGGTCTCAAGGAATATCTGACCATCTGTGATTGAAATAACGTTTGTGGGGATATAAGCCGAAACGTCGCCTGCCTGTGTTTCGATAATAGGCAGAGCGGTGATCGAACCGCCGCCGTACTCTTTTGCAACACACGCTGCACGTTCAAGCAGTCTTGAATGTAAATAGAAAACGTCGCCGGGGTATGCTTCTCGTCCCGGCGGACGACGGATAAGCAGTGACAGTGCGCGGTATGCTACGGCGTGCTTTGACAGGTCATCATAGATGATAAGCACATCTTTACCCTGCTCTCTGAAATATTCCGCCATAGCACAGCCCGAATATGGTGCGATGTACTGAAGGGGGGCGGTTTCAGATGCAGAGGCAGATACGATTATTGTATAACCGAGCGCGCCGTTCATTTCAAGTTCGTTTGCAAGTTGAACTACCGATGTATTTTTCTGACCGATTGCAACATAAACACAGATTACGTTTTCGTTTTTCTGATTAAGTATTGTATCGAGTACAATCTCGGTTTTACCTGTCTGTCTGTCGCCTATGATAAGCTCACGCTGACCACGGCCGATAGGAATCATACTGTCAATAGCCTTGATACCTGTCTGAAGCGGACGCGAAACGCTTTCGCGTTCGATGATACCGGGTGCTTCCGACTCAATCGGCTTTGTTGCCATTGATTCGATAGGTCCCTTGCCGTCAATTGCTTCACCCAGTGCGTTTACAACGCGTCCGAGCATACATTCGCCAACAGGCACCTGCAAAACAGAGCCGGTGCGTTTTACCGACGAGCCCTCGTGTACCTCATTGTTATTTGACAAAAGCGCTACCGATACTGTATCTTCTTCAAGGTTTTGCGCAAGACCGCGTGTGCCGTCATCAAACTCAACGAGTTCGTTTGCCATACAGCCCGTAAGACCGTATACGCGCGCAATACCGTCACCGACAAGAACAACTGTTCCTGTTTCGGTCATTTCCATTTTTGATTTATAGTTTTTTATCTGTTGTTTGATTATATTACTGATTTCCTGCGGTGTACCGTTCATTTGTCTATCACTTCCTTCACCTTATGCAGTTGGTTTTTCAAACTGCCGTCAATTATCTTGCCGTCAATCTCTATAACAAGTCCGCCGAGCAGAGTTTTGTCAATTCTCAAGTCGAGAGTGACGTTGCGCGAACACATCTTTTCGAGCTTTTTGATAAGATTTGCTTTTTGAACTTCGTCAAGCTCTGTCGCACTTGTAACAACCGCCGTCGTCGTTTTGTTATGCTCAGCATAAAGAGTATTATAAGTTTCAACACAGTCGCCAAACTCTTTTATCGCGCCCTGCTCACACAAAATCTGCAAAAACGACAGCACGTATTCAGGAATAGTCTTGCCGAATACCTGCTCGAGTGCATCGGTGCGTTCTTTTACGAGTATGCCGTAGCAGGCAAGAAATTCGATATACTCGGGGTCATTTTTAAAAATCTCGCAAACCGTGTCAAGCGCCGATTTAAAACTTTCGGTATTGTCCGTTTCAAGAGCGAGTGCAAACAGCGCCTCGCCGTATTCCTTATACGTTTTCATCGGAATCACCTAAGTTTTCAATAAATGAGTCAATAAGTTCTTTGTGGTCGTCTTTGTTGATTTCGCGCTCAAGCAGTTTTTGTGAAATTTCAACCGAAACGTCAACAATTTCGTGACGGATTGCGCTCTGAGCTTTTTTCATTTCAAGTTCAGCGTCATCTTCGGCACGTTTTATTATAACTGCCGCTTTTTGACGCGCCTCATCAACAATATCGTCTGCTCTGCGGTTTGCACTTGCCGTAGCGTCAGCAATAATTCCGTCTGCAGTGGCATTGGCACTCTCGAGTTTTTTCCCGTATTCGTCGCGAGCGGCATTTGCCTCGTTCATTGCTTTTTTTGCATCGGCATAGTCGCTGTCGATTTTTTCGCGACGTGCATCAAGCACCTTTTTAACGGGACCGAACAAAAACTTTTTGACAACCAGAAAAATAATCAGTAGATTACAAAGCGAAATAACTGTATTCCATATGTTTACTGATATGATGTCAAGTGTTTGCATTTTTATTTACCGATAGCCTTTACAAGTGCGTTAACAAGAATGTTGGGTGCAACAAAAATAAGAAGGATTGCCACAACGAGTGAATAGATACCTGTTGTTTCTGAAATAGCACAACCCATAATCATTGTTGAAGTAACAGCACCTTTGCTTTCGGGCTGACGACCGATAGCCTCACAGGCCTTTGATACAGCGTTACCTTCACCGATACCGGGGCCAATAGCGCCGATACCCATACAGATACCTGCACCGAGTGCACAGCAGCCTAAAATAATACCAATTGCGAGTTCCATAATTTTTTCCTCCGTAAAATTAATTATTTATTTGTTTTTTATTTAATTTTTTTAATTTTCTTTTTTCGTATTCGTCCTGTGGGAAGCCGTTTGAAATATTGAGCATTGTCAACATTGCAAAGATATACGCCTGCATACATCCGCTGAATATATCAAAGTACATTGAAAGCACCGCGGGGATACCGACCTGTAAAAACGGAATTTCACCCAAAAATCCGGGAAGCCAACCAAGAACGAGATTTGAAAGTCCTGCAAGTGCTGCAGAGATAAGCACCGCAATAACCGAGCCCGACAAAACGTTGCCGTAATGACGGAATGCCATTGAAACAGGGGTTGCAATCTCGCCGAGAATATTAAGCGGGAGCATTACAAATATCGGTTCCAAAAAGCCTTTGAGATAATTCAAAAATCCGCCTTTTAATTTATAGTAGGTAATAAGGATAAAGACAAGTATTGCCCAACCCGCTACGATATTGATGTCTGACGTCGGCGGAAAAAGGCCGAAAAGAGTAATAAGACTTGAAAATGCGGAAAGTGCGATGATTGCCGCAATAAACGGCGCGTAGCCTCTAAAAAACTCTCCCATTGAACCTACCGTCATATTTTCAAGTGTTTCCACAACCCATTCGCAGAGCATCTGACGGCGTGTTTCAACCTTTGTGCGCACACCGTGGGTAAGATAAAGGCAAAGACCGAAGATTGAAACAATCACGCACCACGAATTGATTTGTGCCGACGATATCGGCCAGTTCTGAATAGGCATCGGCACGGTGAAGTACACCTGTGCACCCGTGATTGAAATGCCTTCGGTAAGTGGTGCGGTCAAAACCTTTATTACGATTGCCGCTGCAAGAGGAAGCACCGTCAGCAACAGCAGCAGTACGTCAACTGCCACAAAACGACGGCTTTTTTTATTCATTTGTATCATCCTCCTTTTTTCTGAAAACTATCGGATAAATTGTTACCGCAAACTGCGGAAACAAAAACGAAACGACTGTTGTTACACTATTAAAAACAGGAAGCGTTATACCGATTACCGCGATTACTATTAAAAACAAAAATCTTACGGTCTGCGAAAGTTTTAAAGCATTTTTGGCTTCCTTTTGGTCTTTTTCAACAGCCACCTGTATGAACAGAGCCATTACAAAAAAATTAAAAACAGCCGCCACGGCACCGAGTATGTTACCTGTAAGCACAGTATAGTCCCATTTTTTTATTATGAGAAAAACTCCCTGCATCAATACAGATAGTATTGCCGTAACAACTGCAACATATTTAGTGTTATCTGTTACTGCCTTTTGAGGTTTTATCATTTTTGGCATACATTTCCTTTTAAATTTAATATTAATTAATATATCACACTGTTTTTTTGTTGTCAATCGGTTGACTTGTTATTTTACATTTGTTATTATTTAGTTAAATTTGTAAAGAAAGGTGAATTTTAAAAATGGAACTTGGTTTTAAAATATATTTTGCCAAAAAAACAGCGTATGTTTCAAAGGCGCTTCTGATTGGTGAAACTGATGGCGACACAACCGTTTACAAAACAAAGGTTGACCATGTAGATGTTGTATGGACACATACAAAACACCAGGGCGGAACACTTGTTGATATGAAGGTTAGTTCAGACGAACCGCTTGGTATTTCACGTATTGACAGCATTATTGTATCGGCAGATACACCCGATGCTACCGACCACATTTCTGTTCTCGGCAGAGAAACCACAAAAAGCGAAATCCGTTTTCCGCACGAGTTTGCGGTTGATACCGAATACTGCGAGACCGCGATGGGTCTTTACAAAACACTTGACAAAAACGGTCTTATCGTATCGGGAATTGCGCCTTTTAAAAATATTTGTCAGGCTGTTATCAATAAAGACGAAACAGGCAATTTTACCTTTAGCGTAAAGACAGAGTATACCGAGGGTATGCTTGACTATACCGAACTTGTGACAGAGCGCGCCTATATCAATGAAGATACAACAATCTCAGATTTCTTTAAAGTTTATCGTGATCTTTTACCGCAAAGTACATTCTCTATGCCAAAGCTTATCGGCTGGAACACATGGGACTATTATCTTGACAAGGTAAAAGCTGAGGATATTTTTGAAAACGTTGCAGCACTCAAAAATATGCCGTTTGCAAATTTACTCGATTACATAGTAATTGATGACGGTTGGCAAAAAGGCTGGGGCGAGTGGACGGAAAATGAAAAATTCGCCTGCGGTCTTAAGGCGGTTGCCGACGATATCCGTGCGGCAGGCTTTATCCCCGGTATCTGGATGACACCTGTCGGTATACGTGACGACGTTGCAATTTTCAAAGACCATCAGGATTGGCTGTGCCGTAATGAAAAGGGTGAACTTTTATTCTCAATGGGGCTTTACTACCTCGACCCCACACACCCCGACGCAAAGCAGTTTATTCTTGATAATTATAAGTATCAGTACGATGCAGGCTACAGACTCTTTAAAATGGACTACGTTTCGCCGCTCCTTGAGGTTAAGAGCTTTTATGACAAAGACGCATCACCCTACGGCGTACTTGCTCAGCTTGTTGAGGACGTTAAGGCATACACGGGTCCCGATGCAGTCGTTCTCGGTTGCTCGCTTCCGCTTGAGTGCGGTGCCGACATCGCTCCGTCAATGCGCATAGGTCTTGATATACACAACCATTTCCCGCACGTTCGCGCAATTGCCCGCTCAATTTCATGGTCGAGCATTTACAACAATAAAATCACACGTATCGACCCCGACTTTCTTATTGTACGCGGCGAGGAAACGTCAAACGAGCCACTTATCTGGGAAGGCAACAAGCGTAATGATTTTTACGCACCTCCCAGAGCAAAGCAGACCGATAAAAACAGAAGCAAGCTCATCTGGCGCCACGGCGACCAGTTTGACGCGATAGAGGCTGAAACGTGGGCAAACCTTGTTGCAATTTCGGGCGGTAACATCTTCTTATCCGACAGAATGTCGGTACTCAACGAGCGCGGTATAAAAATCATCGAAAACGCGTTCAAAATTGCAGGCGATAATCTTGAACCTCTTTACCTTGCAGACGACTACCGTCAGCCGTCACTGTGGAAAGGCGACAAAGCCGTTGTTATTGTAAACTGGGAAGAAATGCCACGTAAGATTACAATAAAAGGTATTGACAAAAAGCTCGTATCAGATAAACCCTTTACACAAAAAGGTGATACTCTCACTGTAACACTTTTACCGCACGAAAGTTTTGCAGCTATTTATAAATAAATAAAAATCGGCAGAGAGATTAATACTCTGCCGATTTTTTATTTAATTGTACGGATTGCATTTAGTATTGCGATTACCGCAACACCAACATCAGCAAATACTGCCGCCCACATTCCTGTAATTCCAAGTGCACCAAGCAAAAGCACAAGCGCTTTTACAAACAGTACAAATATAATGTTCTGACGTGCGATTTTAAGCACTTTTTTGCAAATATCGATTGCTGTTACAATTTTTTGCGGGTCATCATCCATAAGCACAATATCTGCCGCCTCGATTGCAGCATCCGAGCCAATACCGCCCATAGCAATGCCTACGTCGGCAAATGACAATACAGGTGCATCGTTTATGCCGTCACCCACAAAGGCAATTTTTTTATTACCGTCCTTGATTTTTTTGGTAATATCAACCTTGTCAGCAGGTAAAAGTTCACTGTAATATTTTGTGATACCGAATATTTTTGCAAAATGCTCGGCTGTTTTTTGCCTGTCACCTGTCAACATAACTGTATCAACCCCAAGCGAACCAAGAGCAGTTATTGTATCACTCGATGTCGGCTTTACCACATCCGCAAGGGTAATACTGCCAACATATTTTTTATCTACGGCAACATACACCGTTGTGCCGAATTCATCCGACTCACAGTTTGTTATGCCAAGGCTTTTCATAAACGCTACGTTACCCGCATACACAGTTTTTTGGTTAAGAGTAACCTGAGTTCCAAGACCTGCATACTCACAAAAGTCTTCGATTTTTTCGGTCGGTGGATATGCCTCGGTGATAGCATTTGCAACAGGATGATTTGAAAAACTTTCGCACACCGATGCATACATCAAAAGTTCGTTTTCGGTGATGCCTCTCGGGGCCAGTTTTGTTATTTTAAATTTACCCTCGGTAAGTGTGCCTGTTTTATCAAAAATAACGGTATTGCAATTTGCAAGAGTTTCGATAAATGCACCGCCTTTTATGAGTATACCTCGACGCGACGCGTGACCTATTCCGCCAAAGAATGTAAGTGGCACCGATATAACGAGTGCACATGGGCAAGAAATTACCAAAAATGTCATCGCACGGTAAATCCACTTCGACCATACTGCGCCGTCAGCTATTCCCAAAAACAACGGCGGAATTATCGCAAGGCAAACCGCACCTATTACAACAACGGGGGTATAGTACCTTGCAAAGCGCGTTATAAACGCCTCGCTTTTTGATTTGTTAAGTGCCGAATTTTCGACAAGTTCCAGAATTTTTGAAACCGTTGACTGCGAGAGTTCGTGAGTGACCTTTACATAAATCACACCGCTCAGGTTAATACAGCCCGAAATCACTTTATCACCCTCGCGCACAAAAATGGGCTGAGCCTCGCCCGTAAGCGAGACTGTATCGATATTACTATGACCCTCGGTCACAATACCGTCAAGTGCGATTTTTTCACCCGCGCGTATAACGATTATATCACCAACTTTAATTTCACTTGGGTCAACTGTTGTTTGTTTACCATCTTTTAAAAGACAGGCGGTGTCGGCTTTGAGGTCACACAGTGCGGCTATTGATTTTCGACTTTTTTGTGTGGCAATATTTTGAAAAAGTTCACCCACCTGGTAAAACAACATTACAAAAACAGCCTCATGATATTCGCCCGTTGCAATTGCACCGACAGTTGCAAGTGACATAAGAAAATTCTCGTCAAAAACATCACCGTTTTTTATATTACAAACAGCACGCCACAAAACATCCCAACCGATAACAGCATACGATATAAGCAACAACAATAAAGACAATATTTTTATGTTTACAATAATTGAAATTACAAAAATCGCGGCGGATGCTATTATTCGCCACAGCATCTTTTGTTGTTTTTTTGTCACTGCAATGTCACCTTACAGTCGGGCAATACCTTTTTTGCAACAGATATAACCTGATTGTGAATATCGTCAAAATTGCTTTCATCTGCCTCAACAATAAGTTTTTGAGCAAAAAAGTTAATTGTTGCGTTTTGCACACCGTCAATTTTCAAAACGGCACGTTCGAGTTTTGACGCACAGTTTGGGCAGTCAACTTCATCAAGTAAAAATGTTTTTTTCATTGTGTTTCTCCTTATTCTGTTATATGTTCCATACCCTGACAGAGCATTTTTCTCACGTGATCATCTGCCAGAAAATATATTACCGATTTACCGATGCGTCTTGAACGCACAAGGTCAGCCGAGCGCAAAACACGCAGTTGATGCGAGATTGCCGAAACCGTCATATCAAGCGTTGCAGCAATATCGCAAACACACATTTCGCTCTCAAAAAGGACATACAAAATGCGTATACGAGTGCTGTCTCCAAACACTTTAAAAAGTTCTGCAAGGTCATAAAGGTCGTCGGTTGGCGGCATATTCCCCTGCACTTTTTCGATTATATCAGCGTGATTATGCTCACTTTCGCACATATCAAACTGCTCGTTTTTGTTTATGTTTATATTCTTCATTTTTATTAATCCTCTAGGTTTTCAAATACTATTTGTATATTAGTTAACCGAAATTACTATTTGTATTCATACTTTATTGTTTTTACACTAAATACGACATCAGCGAAACAATAAAAGTTGTTGGTTACAACGCCGAAATCGCAAATCATTTACAATGATAAAAAGTATCTTTCCAATTTTGTTTCATTACACTATCCGTTGCGCTAACAATGTCACTATCTGATGTACCATACATTTCACCACACAAATCTCCATTACATATTTGAACAATTGTTCAAATGTATTATGAATGTAGTGTAACAGATGTAAAAACAAATGTCAATATTTTTTGCAAAATTGCATATCACTTGTAAATTAAAGATGTATATGGTATATTTTTTATGATAATATATTTTTAATTGAGGAATACTATGATTTTTTTAATAACGGGTGCTTCGCACACCGGAAAGACCGCGCTTTCACAAAAACTGCTCGAAAAGTACAAATACCCATATATGTCAATTGACCACATTAAAATGGGGCTTATAAGAAGCGGTAACACAAGCCTGACCCCATGTGACGATGACAAACTCACCGACTATCTGTGGCCGATTGTGAGAGAAATCATAAAAACCGCAATCGAAAATAATCAGAACCTGATTATTGAGGGTTGTTATATCCCGATTGACTGGAAAGACAGTTTTGAAAAAGATTATCTTGACAACATAAAGTTCTGCTGTCTTGTTATGAGCGAAAACTATATAAAAACGCACTTTGATGATATTAAAAAACACGAAAATATAATAGAAAAGCGGCTTTATGACGATTTTAGCATAGACGATGCGATTGAAGGCAACAAGCACTATATGCAATTTGATAATATAACGCTGATTGACACCGATTACATCATAGGAGAAAACCTATGAAAAGTACGCAACTTTACAGCGTGAGTTTTCCGTTATGGATGATTACCTTATTCCCTGAAATGTGGTTAATTGTTTTACCGCTTAGTTTTGTAATAGATAGTTTGGTGCTGATTATCGGTATACATATTTTGAAGATAAAAAATAAAGCCCTGATTTATCAAAAATGCATACTGAAAGTGTTCTTTTGGGGGTTTTTGGCGGATGCTATTGGCTCGGGGCTAACGTGGACAGCACTTCGTCTTGGTATAAGTTTAAATGAAGACAGTCTGTATACTGCAATACTTGCACTTATCATTGCGAGTGTACTGATTTTTATTTTTAATTACTTTTTCTCATTTAAAAAACTGAGCAAACAAAACAGATTTAAACTCGCTCTTACTTTTGCAATAGTCACTGCACCGTATATGTTTTTAATACCTGCAACTACTATACATTAAAGGAGAAATATTATGAAAAAAGGTACAAAACTTTATAACGTAATTTTTCCGTTCTGGATGCTTATACTTTTGCCTGTAAGTTGGCTTATTGTTATTCCTGCAAACGCCATAATAGACAGCCTTGTGCTGATTATCGGTATGTACGCATTAAAGATGCAGGACAAAAAAGACATTTACAAAAAATGTATGCTTAAAGTATTTCTATTCGGTTTTTTATCCGACATAATCGGTGCGGGACTTATGTTTATAACACTTTTGCTCGAATGGAGCAATACCGCTGATGAACTGTATTTTACAATACCCGCTCTTATCATATCGGCTATACTTATTTTCATATTTGACTACTTTTTCTCGTTTAAAAAACTCGAAAAAACCGAGCGTTTTAAACTTGCACTCACCTTTGCAATAGTCACCGCACCCTATACGTTTTTAATTCCAACCGAGTGGATGTATTAAGGAAAAACTATGGAAATATTGTTAATTACAGAACTTACTGTTGCCGCCATTTTAATTGTCATTGGCATAACCAATTACAAGGGTAACATATCATCAATACATTCATACCACCGAAGTCGTGTAAAAGACGAGGACATAAAACCGTTTGGCAAACTGATGGGCACGGGGACAATTGTTATTGGTGTCGGAATTGTCATAAACGGAATTTTAAACTGTTTGAGCAACAAAACATTGGTGCTCGTTGGCACTATAGTGTTGTTTATGACTATCGCAATAGGTATTACACTTTGTTTTTTCGCAATGATAAAGTATAATAAGGGCATTTTTTAATAAGGAGCAGTTATGGAAAACAAAAACAAAAAATATTATGTTGACGTAGTACCCTACTTTCCGAGTTTTGAGGACTATTACAACACCGAAAAAACATTCGGTCACTTTAACCAAAGCGGTGAGATGTACACCGTTACCGATAAAAACACACCGCGTCCGTGGGTGCAGATGCTGTATAACGACCGCTTTGCATCGGCTGTTACAAATATAGGTGAGGGATACACAATCTATGAGCGCTTTTGCAACCGTATCACCCGATTTTACAACTCAGAATTATTTATGCCCCGCCACCTTGACGGCAGACGCGTTTTGGAAATCACAGACAACGACACGGGTGAAAAAGTCAATCTGTTTAACTGCGACAGTCTTGTTTGTAATATCACCCCAAGTTACATTGAATTTGTTTCAAATGAGATGGGAATGGAATGCAGCGTCAAAGTTTTTGTCGCCGAAAACAACCCCTGTGAGTGTTGGCTTGTATCAATAAAGAATAAAAATAATATCACCGTCCGCGCAGAGCAAACATGGTCATTTATGGATTACAAAGGTACAAAAATGCCTTGTGAAGATGTGGTTACAAATGATTTTGATGAGGGTCTTTTAGCCACCGCAAACGTAGGCGGTAACTACTACCCAATCCTTTACGGCGCATTTGGAATTACCAATTGTATCGATAAAAAAGCAAAGCGAATAACCGAAAAACAGCTTACCACCCACCGTTGTTTTGACCCTGTTTACAAAAATTTTTCCTATACGGTTTCAAACATTTTTGCAGAAAAACAGAATGAGTTTTGTGTGGTAAGTGCTGTTTCGCACCAAAGTGACGAGGTAATTGAACTTTGTAAAAAGTACACCGATGTTAATACGGCAAAGCGCGAACTTTCGGCGGTCTGCAACAAAAAAGAGTTGCTCTTTTCAAATAACACCTGTAATATCCCCGATGAAAATATGCAGAGGTTTTTAAATATCTGGCTAAAGCATCAGGTGGGGCTGACATACCTTTACAACCGCAATAACGAAAACGGCGGTTACCGCGACGTTATGCAAGACTGCTGGGGCGCACTTCTGATATCGCCTGATTACTCAAAGCGCAGAATTACCGAAGCCCTTTCATTTGTATATCCCGATGGTCACACAATGCGCGTTTTTGATTCCAAAACGGGCGTTGCGATGCCTCAGGACTTTGTTGACTGTCCGCTGTGGGCTCCCGCAACAGTTTCGCAGTACATAAAAGAAACAGGCGATTTTGAATTTTTAAACACAGTTTTACCCTATTTTGAAAGCGACAAACAAGGCACCGTTGAGGACCATTTATGGACAATGCTTGACCACGCTTATAATATGCGCGGCGAAAACGGACTTCTTTTACTGCGTGACGGTGACTGGCTTGACGGCCTTGCGGGTATAAACCACGATGGAACCGCAACATCTGCCTGGGCAACAATGCAGGCATATTGGGCACAGAATATTCTTGCAGAACTCGAAGATGCAATCGGCAACACCGAAAAAGCCAAAATACTCCGCGAACGTAACGAAGAATACCGCAAAATTGTACGCGAGGTTGCGTGGGACGGCAACTGGTACGTTTACGGCTTTAAGTGCGACGGCACCCCTATCGGCTCAAACAAATGCCGTGAAGGCAGAATTTATCTCAACGCACAGAGTTGGGCGCTTTTGTCGGGTATTGAAACCGACCCTGTGCGTATTAAAAAAATGCGCCATGCGGTTGATACATATCTTACAACCCCCTACGGTCCCTGTCTTATTTATCCGCCATATATAAACGACACCGACAGCGGACGTATTTCAAGACAGGCACCCGGCACCTATGCAAACAGCGCAATCTATCTGCACGCGGCAACATTTAAGGTATTCGGTGACATTGCATCGGGCGAGTATGACGCGGCTTACGATACCTGGTGCCGTACAGTGCCAAACCACCGTGACAACCCTGATTGTCGGCGCACAAGCGAACCGTTTTGCACAGGCAACGTGCATTTCGGTCCCGATTGTGATGCATTCGGTATGAATCTGCACACCTGGTTTACAGCCACTCCCGCATGGCTTCTCCGTGGCGGTTTTGACGAGATTTTAGGTGTAAAAGCGGGACTTTTCGGACTGGAAATCATGCCACACACACCAATCGACTGGAACGAATATTCCGTTTGCCGACTTTACCGTGGCAAAAAATATAATCTCAATTTCAAACGTGCTGATAACAAAGGGATTTTTGCAGAAGGCAAAAAAATTGCAGATACTGTAATCCCGCTCGGCTGCCCGTTCGATACTTTTGATATCTACTATTAATAAAAACTCCGACTCACAAAAATGAGTCGGAGTTTTTATTATAATTTAATATCTGCTGTGTGCGGTCGGTGGTCAGATGCCACAATTGCAGGAATATCTGCGCTTACCACCTCAACATCGGGTGTAACAAAAATATAGTCAATCTTTCTATCAGGATTGTCTGACGGGAAACTGAGTTTTTCACCCTCAAACATATCCGCAGTATCGCACATTTTTGCACGTATGGGCGCAAGTATCTCGTTATCGGGGGTTACATTAAAATCACCCATAAGAATACATTTTTCGTCGGGGATAAGCGACAAAACAGTATCAACAGCATTTTTATGCTCATCGGGATTTAAGCCAAAATGCGTTATAAGCACAGTTATTCCGCCCTCAAGTTTTGCCTTTAAAACACAGCGTGTTTCGTAGTAACCGTCATATCCTTTTGGGTCAGGGTCGGGAATTGTTATCGACTCTGCACTTTCAATTCTAAGTTTTGACAAAAGCGCGTTGCCGTAAGGACCGGCTTTAAAATCAATTGCTTTTGCAAAAAAGTAGTTTTTTATGCCTGTAAGTGCCGACAACTCTTCTACCTGTTTGCCATATTCCAACGGGTCAACCCCAAGACTTCTCATCTCGTTAAGACCCACAATATCAGCATCACACTTTAAAATCGCGTCTGCCATCACCTTAAAATCAATCTCTTTTGTAATAAAGTTTTTGCAATGCTGGGTATTGAATGACATTATTTTCATAGCTTACTCCTATTCAAAGGGAAGCTCGTCGGGATTAAGCACACCGTCAGCCCACAGTGTATTTCTCAAAGCGTCAGTATCAATCGACGTAAAATCACCGTCTTTTGAAAGCGCAGCGGCTGTACCTGCCGCTTGACCCATCATAAAGCAAGGTCCGATTATACGCATAGCACCCATAACCTCGCGTTCAACCGATACGCATCTGCCCGCAACAATAAGGTTGTTTACGCCTTGCGGAAGCATCGCGCGATACGGAAGACGGATAACAATATGTTTCCTCTCCGCGTGCGGTTTTTTGGTGTCGCCCATCATAGGATCGTAGCTTGGCTTGATGGGGTCGGGTAAATCAAAGTTATATGTTGTTGCCGCAACAGTATCGTCGTACTTTTTGCCGTTTAACGCATCGTCTACAGTTACTGTATATCTGCCTGTGATACGGCGTGTCTCTCGCACACCGAGATGCTCTGCAATCTTGCGGATACGTGCGTTTTTAAAACCTGGGAAATGCTCTTTCATAATGTTAAAGAGTCGAACAGCATCGCGTCTGCCTGCAATAAGCGCATCTGTTACTTCCTTTTCGTCTACACCGTCAATTTTTGTCTGACGGAGTGTATTTATTAAAAATACATCCTCTTCAACAAGGCGAACCGTCACAAAAATCTCAGTATCAAAATCCCATATACCCTCTTTTTTAAGACGGTCAATTATTTCGACAAGTTTGGGAGACTGGTGCTCGTTCTGATATGTAACGAGTGCATTTGCATCAACGTTTTCAACGTGAAATTCGGTAGAACACGGGGTCATAAGACCGTCCTCTTTACGTCCCTTTTCATAAGGGCAACCCGCAAAATGCACAATATCGGCATCGCCTGTACAATCTATAAAACTATCGGCTTCAATGGTAACAAAGCCGTCTTTATTAAAAACGGTTACTGATTTTATTTTATCGTTTTGCACCTCGGCATCCACCGCGGTGGTGTTGTAATAGATGCGCACACCTGCTTTTTCGCAGTAGTCGTCCATTTTTATTTTGAGCGCATTTTCGTTACACGAAATGCCCGATGCCATACGCGGATACCATCCAAACGGATTGAAATTCGGGTCAACTGTGTTTGGCTCAATGGCGCCACCTTCTTTGATGAGTTCATCGGTAAACTCATCAAAAATACCGCCGATAACACGAACGTGTTCGCCTTTTTCATTGAGTTTTCTGCCTGCAAGAAGTTGGTTTATACCGCTTGCGGTTGCAACACCGCCAAGGAATGTATTTTTTTCAACAAGACAAACAGATTTGCCGCGTCTTGCCGCCGCAACCGCCGCCGAAAAACCAGCAGTTCCGCCGCCGAAAACAGCAACATCATATTTATCTGTACGAACAATTTTCATTATAATCACCTCAAACAATACTATACCAATAAAAAAATTATTTTTCAAGTGATATTGTTGACTAAAAATATAATAAGTGATAAAATTTTTTAAAAAACAACAGGAGTATTTTAAAATGGTACTTAACGAAAAACAGATTTGTGACATTACTCTCGGTGCGCTCGAAATTTATAAAGATGACAAAGGAATTTATAGATTTAAAAGAATGACCGACAGACAGGCGGCTGAATTTGCTCAAGAACACGAGGAATTTGCAGAGAAAACATCGGCAACTGCAGGTGTAAGATTTGATTTTTACACAGACGCCACCTATGTTTCATTTAAGTTTGACAACGTTTTAAGCGGTTCGTCGCGCAATTGGTACTCGTTTGACCTTTATGTAAACGGAAAACTCGCACAAACATCACTCAAAGATATAACAGACCCATCAGGCGAAATTTATCAAAAACTTGACGGCAAAAACAATCGTATTCAGTTGTTTTTACCCTGTATTGCAAACGGCGGTATAGCATCGGTTGAACTGAGCGACAGCGCACAGATAATCCCCGCAGAACCTGCTCTTAAAATGCTTGTTCTCGGCGACAGCATAACACAAGGATATGATGCACATATGTCATCGTGCTGCTATGCTAACCTTATGGCAAAAACTCTTGATGCCGAAATTATAAACCAAGCAATCGGCGGAGCAAAATTCCGCGTGGCACAACTCGAATATACAGGCGAATATGACGTAATCACCGTTGCATACGGCACAAACGACTGGTCAACAGAGCCGAGTTTTGAGTCGCTATGCCAAAACTGTGACGCTTACTTTAAAAGACTCACAGAACTTTATCCCAATACTAAAAAAATTTCAATACTTCCCATCTGGCGCAAACACTGGTACACAGAAAAGCCAACAGGCAATTTCTTTACCTGCCGTAAAGCAATTGCAGATATTGCCGACAAATATGGCGTAATCGTACTAGATTCAATTGACTACGTTCCTCACGACTCAACATTCTTTAAAGACCTTACCCTTCATCCCAATGACATCGGCTTTGTGGCATACGCAGAAAAACTCGTTACAGATTTAAAGAAATATTTATAATATGAAAAAAATAGTTGCAATTTTATTATTGATTATTTTGGTGATGTCCACGCTGTCACCCTTTGCTTTTGCACAGTTTTCCAACGAGAGAGCACCGCTGAGCAAATATTTTTACAATTCCTTCTCAAAACGTATGGAACGAATGTTAGAAAATGGTACGATTTCCTCTCCCGTATACGTGATATTTATGGCTTTGCATTACGGATTGGGATTGCTGGGTATAATTCTGATTCCGTTTGTAGCTACATACTTTTTGGTAAAACGGAAACGCACAGCACTCCGCAACAAAAAACTTATGCAAGTATTACAGCAATCCGACTCAAGTTGGGAACCAAAAGCACTTCACAAACACATAAAAGACAGTTTTTATAAAATTCAACAGGCAATTGCAGACAAAGATGCTTTTAAAGTAAAAAATCTTTTTGAAAAAAGTTTTTATGACGAGTATGACAAAATACTCCGTCAGGACCGCGACAACGGCACCCGATGTGTAATTTTAAAACTAAAACTGACAAAAGCAGATCCCATTCAGGTCTTTGACCACGATGATAACAACCGTGACTACGTGTGGTATTATATAGGCTTTAAAAAGACTGATAAAACAATAGTTGATGGCGCATCACAACCCGCGCAGAAACACGAAATTGTTGAATATTGGAAATTTGTAAAAAGAGACAATACCTGGGTACTTGCTAAGATAGCCAAACAAGGCGAAATCCCCGAATTTAATTATTAAAAAAGGATAGAATCGTACGATTCTATCCTTTTTATTTATTGTGCCATATTAATTGTGATTGTATTGCTTGAGAGTTCCACGCCTGTACCCGAGTCTACGATTGTTGAAATTTCAATCGAGTCACCCTGGGTCAGCACCGCTTCGCTGAACGATGCGCCAAAGATTGTAGTATACTTTGAACCTGTAAAGCTATTTACAACTGTGCTTACCATAGCATCGGTATATGTATAATCCTGTGTTGCGGTGTATGTTCCGTTTTTGTCAACCCAAGAAACGCGAACACGCACGTTTGCTCCACTCTTGTCAGCACCCTGACTGAACAGTGTTTTTGCAATGCCTTTAGCAATCGTTGCAGAATCACCAAATACAGGTTCTGCGGTATAACTGCCGTCTGAGTAAACAAATTTGTTTGCTCTTGAAAGGTTAATCTTCAAAAATACATAGCAGCCGTTTTCGGCATCGTAAACGGGAAGTTGAGAGTTATTTTTGCTTAAAACCAATCTATTCTTTGCAACGTACAAACCACCCTTTGATGCTGTGTTGCTGTCAAAGATATCGCTATCTTCAAAGCCTACAAAACGGTTTACAGTAAGATTATAACCGCTCAGGTCAAGCGCTACACCAGGATTTACAAGCAGTGTTTGTGCCGATACGTTGGCAGTGAGTTTGATTGTTTCGCCCTCGTTTGCGTTATCGAGCGCTTCTTCGAGCGATGCGTACCTTTTACCTGTTACACTGTTTATCACAACGTTATCGTCTGTTTTATATGTCGCCTTTATCTTTACAGCACTATCCGGCATTATAAATGTAACCTGCTCACTATAGACGTTATCAATAAAATCAGTTCCCGTAACATATACCCACCTGTCAAACACCATGCCCTCGGGAGCGGGGTTTGCTGTTATTGTAACGCTATCACCTATCTGTGCACTTTTAACAGTGCAACTGCCATCATCAACAAAAACAGTGTGGCCAACATATTCATATATATAAAACGGTGCAGGATTTTTGGCAAAACCGTTAATAAGTCCGCGTGAATTATAATTAAATGTATATTCGCCACTTGTAAAATTAAACGCGCCGTCGCTTCCGCTCACCGTAAAAATATCGCCTGTATTTTCAAGCGTTGCCGTAATCGACATATCGGTTGTTTCGGTAAATACAGCGTTTTGCACGCCGTTTCCAACATACCAGCCGTTATCTGCCTTTTTAAACGTCCAGACATACTGCGAAATGTTGTCATCAACCCAAATATCGTCACCAAAATCGTCGTGCATCTTTATGTCAAAGCCGCGTCTGTTTGTTGAACCGTTTGACTTGGTAACCACCGTTGGCATCATAATATAGTCGGATGACGTATTGTACACGATCAAATATTTACCGCCGTCTTTAAGCTCATCAATATCGGTTATTTTTCCAAATCTCTCACCCTCAGCTTTATCGGGATCAGGAATATCCATAATATCTGCAATCGCTGTGCTGTCGGTAACAGATGTTAATGTTATTGTCTGTGGAGATGCGTAAACCGTGGTATTTGGAGAATATTCGCTCTCGTTTTTATAACTGTTTGTAACACCTGCCGACTTTAAATTGTGTGTTGATATGCTGTTATACCTTGCGACCTCCACCCGTGACGACGAAATTTCAAAACTTGTCATTGTAAGTGTATCGTCAGCTCCGTTATGATTATTGTAATATCCAACAAACCCCGCATTCATATATGTAAACTGCAAAGTTTTTGACAAAAACTCTGTCTGTGATCCTTGCGCTATTAAAATACTATCGCCTTTTTTAAGGTATACCGCCGCACCGCCAAGATAATCGTCCCAGCCGTTTGAGTGGTCGTGTCCGTACATAAAAATTATGTTAAGACCTTTTTGACCTGCCTCGTTTAGTGCATCAAAAATATAATTAGCATACTTTCCGTCACCGTCTAAGCGTGTTCGCATCGTGTAATGAAGCGGAAGGTGCGACACCACAAAAATCGGCTGTGTATAGCCATTTTCAAGTTTTTCATTAAGGTAATTAATAAGATACTGCGCTGTCTTTTTTATAGTGCTTTCGTTTGAGTTGGTACGCATATAATCGGTTTCGTGAATAACGTATACACCGTAATTCTCGGTATCATTATTACCGCTTTTACTAAGACCGACATTTGCCGACACCTGCTCATCATGGTTACCGCGTACAAACACCATATTTTGCGAAACAACATCCGACACAGCACTTTTTAATGAATTAATACCTTCATATGTGTTGCCCGAACCATAATTATAGTCTCCACAGCACAAAAAACCGTCAGCTGATGTTATTCCAAACGATTTTAGCGAATTTACTAGTTCTTTTACAGTCTCTGCACCGCTTTCGTTGCCATTTGGGTGCTGAAAGTCAGAACAGGCAATAACAGTTGTGACAATCTCTGCACCTGCAGTATACGGCACCGAAAGTGCTATAACAAATATAAGTAAAATTGATATCAGACGATTAAATTTCATATTTCACATTCCTAGATTCCAAGTAATTTCTTTGCATTAATCGAAAAGATTTTTTCTTTTTGGGTGTCTGTCAGCAAGTCGTCAAACAACACACCGCCAATGTACATACCCGCGTTACAGGTCGGGTAATCTGAGCCGAAAAGTATTCTGTCCTCACCAAACGTATCGACCGCTTTTTTTAGCATTCCGTGTCTGAAAATTCCATAGCCTGACAGGTCAAGATAGTAGTTTTCACTGTATTTCATTCGCTCGATATGACGCATAAACTCTTTATATTCACCGGGGTGCGCTGCCACAAATATAACGTCCCGGTGACGCTTTACCATTTCATCCATCTGGTCTTCGTGCATCGAATGAAAACTGACAATCATATTGTTTTTACCCGCGAAATCGAGCAAAATAGACATATTTTCGGAAGAATAGCCGTTTTGCCATTTGTCAATGTACGGCACAAGTTCGCCGATTAGGTTTATACCCTTCTCTTTCATTTGGTTCATTTCATCGAGCGACTCCTCAACAAAATCGGGGTGAATATGAAAGCCGGGGACATAAAAATCGCCGTATAGTTCTTTTAACTTTAGCGCTTCATCGTTACAAGCCTTAACTTTTGCCCAAATGTCATCGGTACCATTACAATCCACAACCGAACCACAGATTTTTGAAACGCCCAGCTTTTTGAAAAGTGTAACCGTGCTGTCGGCACTCATTTTTACAACATCGGTGTGCGCACATATGTTGTTTTTTGCATCTATAAACGGATGCGTGTGAAAATCTATTATTTCAAATGACATAATTTCACTCCCTTTTTATAAAAAATATAACATTTTATTTTTAAAATATCAAGTGGGTGAAGGCGCATCGACAACTCAATATCTGTTAAAATCCAGCGCAACGTCAAAATCGCCACCCTAAAAATTGGTCAATGCAATCTATATCGTAGAGAACGGAAATTCCCACATTCCGTTTACTTATAGCAAATCAAAAACGGCAGACATTAAAGTCCGCCGTCCATATTATCTGATATGATTTTCTAAATTAGAATTAAAGTTAATGCCTAAACTATCGGTTGCAATCGACACTAAAATACATACTGACAAAAACACCAATACCACATACACTATCTTTTTTTGTTTTTGGTTTGACAAATTCATCTTTCAAAGCAAAAATCATCATACAATAAATAGGTGCCATGATAATTACAAGTAATATCAATTCTGTAACCAAAGATTCACTTGTAACACCTGCACTTTTTAAAGCACTTAAAATTGTGCCTTCTAATAAAAAGAGTGTCAACCAAAATATATATTTGTTCTTTATTATAATTTCCTTTCTAAATTAATATAATGTAGGGACAGGAGTCCCCGGCTGTCCGTTTTATAAATACGTGTAGGGCACAGCGTTTACAATGTGCCAAAATAAATAAAAAAGGAGATACTTGATGTATCTCCTTTTAAGTTGTGTCGGCATTACATATCTTCCCGGGCCGTCGCCAGCCAAGTATTGTCTGCACAACGAAGCTTAACTACCGTGTTCGGAATGGGAACGGGTGGATCCTTCGTGTAATCAACACCGACTATGTTTTGTTTTTGAGTTTTGCT
>JAZKZG010000034.1:0-10094 GCA_045612565.1 Eubacteriales bacterium | reverse complement strand
AGATACTGTTGGCGTTCTTACACAGTATCAGCCACTTGAACTAAACAACTATATCGGAAACGGTATGCCTTGGGATTTAAACCGTATAAACGGCGGCGTTCATATTCTCCCTCCGTATGTCAAGGCAAAGTCGGGCGAGTGGTATAAGGGTACAGCCAATGCTGTTTATCAGAACATTCAGTTTATCGAAAAATATGACCCTGAGTATGTTCTTGTACTGTCAGGCGACCATATCTATAAGATGGACTATTCAAAGATGTTCGAATTTCACAAACAGCACGATGCCGCGTGTACTATTGCTGCTCTTCCTGTTCCTATTGAGGAGGCTTCGCGCTTTGGTATTATGAATACCTACGAAAACGGTCAGATATATGAGTTTGAAGAAAAACCTAAAAAGCCAAAGTGTAATAACGCATCAATGGGCATTTATATCTTTACTTGGAAAAAACTCAAACAGTATCTTATAGACGATGAGGCAGATCTGAAGAGTAAAAACGACTTCGGTGCAAACATATTGCCTACAATGATATCAAACGGTGAAAAAATGATGGCGTATACCTTTGAAGGATATTGGAAAGATGTTGGTACTATTGACAGTTTCTGGGATGCCAACATGGACCTTCTTAATCCGCGTATTCCGCTCAACCTTTCAGACCCCGATTGGAAGATTTATTCACGCACCGAGGCGATGGTACCTCAGTATATCGGTAAGAATGCCGAGATAATCGAGAGTATGATTACCGAAAACTGTAACATCGACGGAAAACTGTGGTATAGCGTACTGTTTTCGGGTGTTACTGTCGGAAAAGATTCCAAACTTAACTCCTCGGTTGTAATGTCAAATACTAAAATAGGAAAAAATGTTGACATAAAATATGCAATTATTGCAGATGATGTTATTGTAGAAGACGGTGCTGTCATTGGCGCATCACCTGAGTATTATGTAAATCCGGATGATTGGGGTATTGCCGTTATCGGCAGAGGCGCTGTTGTAAAAGCAGGTCAAGTAGTAAAACCCAACGAAATGATTGAGCCCTACAGCGGCAGATAGGAGAAAAATCAAATGAATAATATGTTTTCAGCACTTGTTTTTTCAGATACCTACGAGGATACATTTAATGAACTTGTAAAAGACCGCACTCATGCATCAATTCCTTTTGCAGGCAGATTCAGAACAATTGATTTTGTTTTGTCATCACTTGTAAACGCTAATGTTTCAAATGTTGCGGTAATTACCAAAAACAACTATGCTTCGCTTGATGAGCATCTTGACGGCGGCAGATATTGGGATCTTAATCATCGCAACTCAGGACTTCGTATTCTATCTCCCTTTTTCAAAACCGAAAACAACAGTGAGGCATTTATGGCTCGTGGCAGACTTGATGCACTGCGCAGTGTGCAGATACATATCAAGTCGATAAAAGAAGATTATGTTGTAATCACAAATGCAAATGTTGTTGCAAATATCGATTTTGAGAATGTATTTAAAACCCATTTAAGCAGCGGGGCAGATATTACCGCCGTTTATGCAAAACAACAGTCACTTTCGGCTGCTGATCTTGTTGTTGATGTAAATAAGGACTCAAAAATAACAGAAATCACATATAGCAGCGGTGACGGTGAAACCAAAAACGTTTCACTCAATATATATGTTATGAAACGTGATTTGCTTTTAGATATTATCCGCACAGCCGATGCTCACGATTATTATAATTTTGAGAAATATGTTCTTGTGCGTGGTGTTTCTGTTTACAATATAAATGGTTATGAACATAAAGAATATGTAAAAGTTTTGCGTACAGTGCGTGATTATTATGAGGCGAGTATGCAAATGCTTGATTCGTCAGTACGTAATGATGTATTTATGTCGTCACGTCCTATCGTAACACGCCCCAAAGATTCTGTACCGACATTGTATCAATATAATGCAAAAGTCGAAAACAGCCTTGTTGCCGACGGTTGTAAGATTGACGGTACTGTTAAAAATTCAATAATATTCCGCAATGTAACAATCGAAACAGGCGCTGTTGTCGAAAACTCGGTTATTATGCAAAACTGTGTTATAAAACGCAACAGCAATATAAATTGCGTTGTTATAGATAACGACTGTACTGTATCGCAGGATAAAAACCTTTGTGGTGACAAATACTATCCGTATGTTATTGAAAGAGGTTCAGAAATTTAGGAGGCAATAATGAAGGTACTTTTTGCGGCAGGTGAGGCGGCTCCGCTCATTAAGGTCGGCGGACTTGGTGACGTTGCGGGGGCGCTTCCAAAAACACTTTGTTCTATGGGTCAGGATGTCCGTGTGATAATGCCGATGTATTCAATAATCGGTGACAAACGCCATGACTGTAAATATATTACGCACATATATGTCGATAATTCCTGGCGTAAGCAATATTGCGGCATATTTGAATATAAATGCGGCAATGTGACATACTATCTTGTCGACAATGAATTTTATTTTAACCGTCCGCATGTGTATGGCGAGTATGACGATGGTGAACGCTTTGCCTTTTTCTCACGTGCGGTACTCGAAACTATTGCAGCAATAGATTTTTATCCCGATATCCTGCACTGTAACGATTGGCACACAGCTTTTGTTCCTGTGCTTCTTGATACACAGTATCGCGCACGAGTTGGCTACGGTTCAATAAAAACCGTATTTACAATTCATAATATAGAGTTTCAGGGTAAATTTGACCCGTTTGTGCTTGGCGACGTTTTTGGACTTGGCGAAGAAACAAAACCGCTTTTGTACTATGATGATTGTATCAATCTTGTAAAGGGCGCAATCGAGTGTTCAAATAAGGTTACAACTGTGTCTGAGAACTATGCAAACGAAATTCTGGACCCGTATTTTTCTTTTGGTCTTGAGCATATCTTACGTGCGCGTCAATATAAACTTTCGGGTATTGTAAACGGTATTGATGACGATGTGTTTAACCCCGAAACTGATAAGCGTATTAAAACAAACTATTCAATCAAAACACTCAATTTAAAATATCATAACAAATTTGCACTTCAGACCGAACTCGGTCTTGAAAAAACAAATGATTGTGCCCTTATCGGTATGGTTACACGTCTTACTCATCAAAAGGGACTTGACCTTGTTTGTGACAGACTGGAGTGGCTTATGTCTCAAAATGTGCAGTTTGTCCTGCTTGGGTCGGGTGACGTTCGCTATGAGGATTGCATCAGAGAATTTGCTGCGGCACACCCTGATAAAATGCGTGCTGTTATTGGTTTTGATGCAGACCTTGCACAGCGTATTTATGCGGGAAGTGATTTTTTTCTTATGCCGTCGGAGTTTGAACCGTGTGGTCTTGCACAGTTGATTGCACTTCGCTACGGCACTATTCCGATAGTGCGTAAAACAGGTGGACTTGCCGATACCGTACAGCCTTTTAATGCCAAAACAGGCGAGGGTAACGGTGTTGATTTTGCAACAATCAACAGTGATGATATGGCTGATGCAATATGGCGAGCACTTGAAATATATAATAATAAAAAACAATTTGCAAAAATACGCAAAAATGCTATGTCGGGCGATTATAGCTGGAAGGCATCTGCAAAAAAATATCTTGATTTATATGAGAGCATTATTTAAAGAGGAGAATTAAAAGAGTTGGAAATCAGGCAAAAAATCGAAGAAAAACTTATGCAAAAATTTGCTGTAAAGCCAAATAAGGCTACTGACAGACAAATGTATGAAACTGTAATTGAAATCACCCGCGAAGTTTTGCAAAAAAAACGTGCTGAATCGGTAGAACGTGCCGATGTTGCGGGTGCAAAAAGAGTATACTATATGTCAATGGAGTTTCTCATAGGACGTTCGCTAAAAAATAATCTCTACAACCTCGGTCTTGAAGACGATATGAGGGCGGCTGTAGCGGAATTAGGTGGAGACCTTGAAAAACTTTATGATATGGAACCTGATGCAGGTCTTGGTAACGGTGGTCTCGGACGCCTTGCGTCTTGTTATCTTGATGCCCTTACAGGTCTTGATTATCCCGCCACAGGTTTTTCGATCCGTTATGAGTTTGGTATCTTTAAACAAGTTATTATGGACGGCTGGCAGATTGAATTTCCTGATAACTGGCTCGAACTCGGCGGCGGCTGGCTTGTGCCGCGTCCCGATGAAAGTGAAGAGGTTTATTTTGACGGCTTTGTCGAAGAAATCTGGAGTGATGCGGGTCTTAAAACTGTTCACAAAGACTATACACGTGTTCTTGCAATGCCCTATGATATTCTTATTTCAGGAAATGGCAACACAGTAAATAAACTTCGTATCTGGGGTGCAAAGAGCCTTGATAACTTTGATATGTCACTTTTTTCACGTGGAGAATATCTTAAAAGCGTTGAAAATGAGGCACAGAGTGAGGCTATTTCAAAAGTTCTCTATCCTGCTGATGATCACGATACAGGTAAGAGACTTCGCCTTCGACAGCAATATTTCTTTGTCAGCGCATCACTTAAAAATATTATCCGTGATCATATTTCAAAATACGGAACACTTGACACTCTGCCCGAAAAAGCAGTTATTCATATAAATGATACTCATCCTGCACTCTGTGTCCCCGAACTTATGCGAATTTTAATGGATGAACACGATTATGAGTGGGATAAAGCATGGCAGATTACTACAAAAACAGTTGCATATACCAACCATACTGTTATGAGCGAGGCTCTTGAACAGTGGAACTGTGCAATGTTTGAGTCAATTATGCCGCGTATATACTCAATAGTAAAAGAAATCAACCGCAGATTTTGTGAGACTGTTTATGCAAACCATCCCGATAAACGCTCTGTAATCGATAAAATTGCAATTATATCTCAAGGTATGGTAAAAATGGCAAACCTCTGTGTTGCAAGTAGTTTTTGCGTAAACGGTGTTTCGGCACTTCATAGTGAGATTCTCAAAAACGATTTATTCCGTGATTATAACGATATTTTCCCCGGTAAATTTACCAATGTGACAAACGGCATTGTTCACCGCCGTTGGCTTTGTCAGGCAAACCCCGAACTTACAAAACTTCTTTGTGAAACAATCGGTGACGGCTTTATAAAAGATGCATCGGAACTCGAGAGATTTTTAAAGTTCAAAGATGATAAATCTGTTCTTGAACGCCTTGAACTTATCAAAATGAATAATAAAAAGCGTCTTGCAAAGTATATTGCCGATAGTTGCGGTATTTCTGTTTCCTCTCACTCTATTTTTGATGTACAGGCAAAACGTCTTCATGAGTATAAGCGTCAGCTTATGTGCGCACTTCACATTTTGTACCTTTATCGTAAAATTAAATATGAGGGACTTAAAATTCAGCCAAGAACCTTTATTTTCGGTGCCAAAGCTTCCGCTGGCTATGTTATGGCAAAAGAAATTATCAGATTTATCTGTGCAATCGCCGATACCGTAAATAACGATACCGCAATCGACGGACAGATAAAGGTGGTTTTCCTCGCTGACTATCGTGTGTCTCTCGCAGAACTTATGATTCCTGCTGCTGAGGTTTCTGAGCAGATTTCACTTGCGGGTAAAGAAGCATCGGGTACAGGTAATATGAAATTTATGATAAACGGTGCGCTCACAATCGGTACACTCGACGGCGCCAATGTTGAAATAAATCAGCAGGTTGGCAACGAGAATATGTTCCTTTTTGGTATGCATACCGAGGATGTTATAAAAGCGCGTGAAAACTATTGTCCGCGTGATGTATATAATAATGATTCCGACCTTCGTGCTGTTATCGATATGATATCGGCGGGTGAAGTAGGAGGTAAAAACTTTGACAGTATTGTACACTATCTGCTTGATTCTGACCCGTATATGACAATGGCGGACTTTGCAAGTTACCGAGATGCCCATGCTCTAATCAATTCGACTTATGCTGACCGTGATAAATGGAATAAAATGTCACTTATTAATATTGCAAAGGCTGGCATCTTTGCTGCCGACCGTAGTGTAAGCGAATATGCAGACAATATCTGGAATTTAAAAAAGATATAATAAATAAAAAATGACTTCGTATGAAGTCATTTTTTGCGTTTATAAGCATATTATTGATAGTGGGGGTGAATAAATGTACAGTGACAGAGAACTACTTGCCCGTCTTATTGAATGTGAGGCAGGCGGTGAGGGTCGCGAAGGGATGATGGCTGTTGCGGGTGTTGTTATGAACAGGGTGACCGTAAATGGTGGTGAATACGCACGTGTGGGACAGGGGAGTATCCGGAAAATAATCTTCCAACCCGGTCAGTTTGTGTGTGCGAGTGAAACAGAAAACGGCAGATATAATCCTCAGAATATATATAATATGAACCCACAGGAGATTCATTATGAGATAGCAGATCTTGCAATATCGGGTCAGCGCCTTGCTGATTTCGGTCAGGCGCTTTGGTTTTATAACCCGTTTTCATCAACTTGCCGTCAGAATTTTCCAAGCGATGTCGGTTATTTCTTTGCCCGTCTCGGTGAACATTGTTTTTATAATCCCACCGAATTATATTATGATACATAAGGAGATTTTGTTATGCCCGAAAATACAATGCCGTCACAAAGATTGCCAATTAATCAGAACGGCGGTATATCCAGTGATGCAATAAACGGTAACCAGCAGAATGTTGATGATATAATAGCAGGTCCTGGATATACAGGTTCTATGCAGCAGATTTTATCTGAAAACACGGGCAAACGTGTTGCAATAGACTTTCTTGTCGGTACATCAAATATAGTGCGTAAAGAGGGAATTTTATATCTTGTCGGCATAAGTTATGTTGTGCTTTATGATAATCGTGCTGACACCTATACTGTGTGTAATCTCTACTCAATAGAGTTTGTAACATTTCTTTCAGAAAACTCAAGCCGTCTTGCATCCGCTGCACTTAAACGTGTATAAAATAATAAAAACCCGACTTTATAGTCGGGTTTTTATTATTTTATGTCCATTGAGTTCAGTATGTCACGCAGAGCTGTAAGTTCTTCAGCAGAGAATGACACGCCTTTGTTCATTTTAGAACCATCGGGAGACCACTCACGCAAATCGTACTTAGGCTCTCTTCCCATCCAACTAACTTTGTTAAGTTCTTTTGCCCAACCACTTGAGTTTTCGGGTAATTTGCCAAAATTCTCGGTAATCTCAAAAGTAAATTCTGCCATGAAAACATCCCTCCTATTAATTAATTTTAATAATTGTTAATATTATAATTAATATATAGGCTCTTGTCAATAATATATTTGAAATTTTTGTATAAAACAGTTGACAAAGACAAAAAATAGTGTTAAATTATAGGTGTTAGCACTCGAGGGCTACGAGTGCTAAAATAAAAACAAAGTGAGTCAAAATGAAAGAAAGACTAAATCGCATATTACGTTCGGTTATCGAATCATATATAGAAAACGGCGAACCTGTTTCAAGCAAGGGTGTGTTGGAGCGCGAGGCGGATATGAATGTATCATCTGCAACAGTGCGTAATGACCTTGCGGAACTTGAACGTCTGGGTTATCTGGAACAGCCGCACACATCGGCGGGGCGTGTGCCTACCGAACAGGGCTATCGTTATTATGTCGATAATCTGCTCACCTCGCGTGAACTTGACGATGAACTCGCACTTACAATAAGCAGTGTGCTGTCAAATTCTGTTGCGAGTATTGATGAGTTTTTTAAAACAGCGATTTCAGCTTTTTCAAAAATCACCGGTTATACAAGTGCTGCTGTAATTTCACATAACGATTCTGATAAAATAATCAAAATGGAGGTTGTAAAATCTTCTGATGATCTTATCAATCTTGTTGTTATTACCAAAAGCGGTGTTGTAAAAAACAGTTTTTGCAGACTGTATTTTCTTGCAAGTGACGATGATGTGAATTCGCTTAATCAGACTCTGGCAAGTTATCTTGTTGACGGTAATGTTAGTTTTCTTGATGACGGTGACTTTGAGCGTCTGGAGCAAGAACTCGCAGCAAAGCAAAAAAACTGGGATTTTCTTGCAGGTATGATAAAAAATGTTGTGTCATCAATCCGCAAACCTCACGTAATAATAAGCGGACAGGAAAAACTTTTGTCATATCCTGAGTTTTATGAGATTCACAAGGCAAAAAATGTTATGACGTTTCTTAGTGAAGAAGAACAGCTTTGTAATATTTTGAACGAGCAAAAGAGCGACCGCCTCAACATTATCATAGGCAGTGAAATCGGCGGTGAAAACCTTAGCGATATGGGCCTTGTTGTAAGGCGCTATAATGGTGACAATAATGACTATACATTCAGTCTTTTCGGACCCAAACGCATGGATTACGGAAAAACGGTATCACAGGTCGAGTATTTTATGAAATGTATAGAGCAATATTTAAAGGATAAAGGAAGACTGTAATGGAAGAGAATAAAACACCCGAAACAGTAGAGGCAGAGACTCAGCCCGAAACTGTCGAAGAAAAACCAAAAGAAAAAAAGGCACCCGCCAAAAAGAAAAAAGAGAATGAGTTCGAAAAAAAATTCAACGAACTTAATGACACATATCTCCGCACCCTTGCGGAGTATGATAACTATCGCAAACGTACTCAGAAAGAAAAAGATGGTATGTTTGCCGACGGCATAGTGAAAGCGGTAAACACAATTTTACCCGCAATTGACAATCTCGAACGAGCACTCAGTGCCGACTCAACCGATACTGAATTCAAAAACGGTGTCGATATGATAAAAAAACAGTTTATAACAGCCCTCGAATCGTTAGGCATAACAGAAATCGACTGCTTGGGCAAACCCTTTGACCCTAAGTTCCACAATGCAATAATGCACATAGATGATGAGCAGTATGGCGAAAACGAGGTTATTGAGGTTTTCCAGAAGGGCTTTATATATAAACAAGAAACAATTATAAGACATGCGATTGTAAAAGTCGCAAACTAAATGGAGGAAAAGAATAATGAGTAAAATTATCGGTATTGACCTTGGAACAACAAACTCTTGCGTTGCCGTAATGGAAGGTGGCGAGGCTACAGTAATTGCCAACGCAGAAGGTATGAGAACAACCCCATCTGTTGTAGCTTTTGCTAAAAACGGTGAGCGTCTTGTTGGACAGAACGCAAAAAACCAGGCAATCACAAATCCTGACAGAACAATCATCTCAATCAAAAGAGATATGGGTTCAGATAAACGTGTTGCAATCGATGACAAAAAGTATTCACCCGAAGAGATTTCAGCTTTCGTTCTTATGAAATTAAAAGCTGACGCAGAAGCATTCCTCGGCGAAAAAGTAACACAGGCAGTAATCACTGTTCCTGCATATTTCTCAGACTCACAAAGACAGGCAACAAAGGACGCGGGTAAAATCGCTGGTCTTGAAGTTCTTCGTATCATCAACGAGCCTACAGCGGCAGCTCTTGCTTACGGCGTTGATAAAGAAAACGAACAGAAAATTATGATTTATGACCTCGGCGGCGGTACATTCGACGTTTCTATCCTCGAAATCGGTGACGGTGTTTGTGAGGTACTTGCAACAAGCGGTAACAACAAACTTGGCGGTGACGACTTCGATGACAGAATCATCAATTGGATGGCAGAGCAGTTCAAAGCCACAAACGGCATTGATCTCCGCAATGATTCAATGGCATATCAGCGTCTTAAAGAAGCTGCAGAAAAGGCTAAGAAAGATTTGTCGGGCGTAATGAGTACCAATATTAACCTTCCCTTTATCACAGCTGACGCAACAGGCCCCAAACATCTTGATCTCACTCTTTCAAGAGCAGAGTTTAATAAACTCACTGAGGATCTTGTAGAAAAAACAATGGGTCCTGTAAAACAGGCACTCTCAGACTCGGGTCTTAATCCTTCAGATATACACAAGGTACTTCTCGTTGGCGGTTCAACAAGAATTCCCGCAGTTGTAGAAGCTGTTAATAAGTATATGGGCAAAGAGGCTCACAAGGGACTCAACCCCGATGAGTGCGTTGCTATGGGTGCTGCAATTCAGGGCGGTGTTCTCGGCGGTGATGTTAAAGGTGTTGTACTCCTCGACGTTACTCCTTTGTCACTCGGTCTTGAAACACTCGGCGGTATTGCAACAAAACTTATCGAAAGAAATACAACAAT
>JAZKZG010000033.1:0-3836 GCA_045612565.1 Eubacteriales bacterium | reverse complement strand
CCCATTTCAACGGCTTTTTCGGGAGTTATCCAAGTTTCAGCGTCAAGCAATGCGGTCAATTCTTCTTCGGTAATGTTCACCGCGTCGAGATACGCCTGCTTTGTTGCTGCGTTAATGATTTTTAAATCTTCCGCAGCTTTTTCAAGGTCTGCGGCGTTGCCCTGCGCAACCGTCCACGCGTTATGTATCATCAGCAACGAATTGTCATACATTTTGCGCGTATCGCCTGCCATAAAAATGACACTTGCAATAGAACAAGCAAAGCTGTCGCAATAAGTTGTAACTTTCGCCTTGTGTCGTTTGAGCGCGTTGTAAATTGCCACGCCCTGTGATACCTCGCCGCCGTAAGAATTGATAAAAACGTTGATTGCTTTTGTGTTCAATCCTTTAAGCTGCTGCACAATATCATTCGCGGACACGTCGGTTGAGCTCCATTTGTAACCGTCGCTTGCAATATCGCCGTAAATATAAAGGTCTGCCGCGTCGTCTTTCACTTTAAGTTGATAAAACGGAGTCATTATCTGTTTCACCTCCTTCGTTCTGTGACATTTTTTCTATATCAGCAAAGTTTTTGGTAATCCAATACTTTGTTGACTGCGCTGTATTAAGGGCGTTCAAGCCGAGTATGCGGACGCGCACTTCATCAATGCACATTAAGCCGCTGCCGATAAGTTTTTCCGCTGCGCCTGCAAGCTTTGAAATATCAAGGTGCTCAATGTTGGTAACATCAACCTCAAAGCGACAGCCTTTTTTCCATTGCTCAAAAGTGAACATTTGCTTTGTCAATTCGGTAGCAATGACTTTCACAATCGGCTCAATACATTGTGTTTGAAGCTGTTTCATATCAGCCTCGGAAACTGTTGTGCCGTTCATAATAGAAAGCGGGAGTTTGTAAACCGAAGCAACCATATTGAAAATATCTTGCCTTAACGCCGTTATTTCGCTGCTTGTCGTGTCTGCTGCTGTTGTCGGGTACTGCGTAAGCTCATAACCCTCAAACTCGGGATAAACCGCATTTGCAGCCTCAAAAAAGGTTTTTAAACTGCGCTGTGTAATATCCGCGTATGTCTGTTTGAAATCTGCTTTTGCTTTTGCTGCTGCCGATATTTTGAGTTTCCATTTCGAGCCGCTGCGCTGTTTAAAGTTACTCAACGAATAACTCATAACTTCGCCGTATGAATTGTAAACATTATCGACAAGCCTTGTGAGCTCTGCGTTGCCAAGCTTGAAGTATAAAACGTCTTTTCGCTTGAAGTTTTTTGTAAAGCTGCCGCCGTCAACTGTTACGCCCGAAAACTCATAGGGCTTCGTGCCGTCTTTTTCAATGTTGAAACTGTCTGCGCAAAAGCGTCCTTTGTTTGCTTCAATAACGAGTGCGTGATTACAAAGCAAAAGTTCCTCGACAATCTTTGCGAGCATTTCCGATCCGTTTTGATTGATGTTCGGTGCAATGTTCCAAGCGTAATATTCTTCGCTGTCGTCTGCGACTTCGCCGTCATAATAAACTTTGATTTCGCATTTGCTCACAATGTTTGTGATAATGCTTACCGCCTGCCGTATTGCAAGCTCTTTGTAATACATTTCACTTGCTGCCGATTGATATGCAGCAGAGTTGAGCGGGATAAAATCACCGCGGGCGAAAAATCCGCGTAAAAAATCCGTAATTCGTGCCATTTTCTCACCTACTTTTTATTAAAAGACTATCGGCGGCAATACTTCATAGTCGCCGCCCGTTTCGGGTAATGCGTCCTCTATACATTGAGCCGCAGCAAAAGCCATAAAAGCGTCGTTTTTGCGGTATCTCGGCTCAATTTTGCCGTAACTGATATTGCCTCGGGTGTCTGTAACTTTCTTCGTGTTGTTTACATTCCAACGGAAATAAGGATTGTCGCCGACACTCAAATTGTGATTGATGAATATTGAGTTGAGTGTAACGAAATTTCGCATTAAATCGGACGGGCGAATAAGTTTAACGTTCTTTGCCTCGAAAGCGTCATAACCTATTGACCGCAGCGCGATATTTAAGAAAGAAAAGCGGAAATTATCAACCGCGATTTTTTCAATAACGTATTTTGTGCCCTGCTCCGCTATCCAATTTGTTATTAGCTCCGCGGGAATTTCAACATCGTTTACGAAAGTGATATAACCTGCCCGCGCCCATTCATCGAGCGGGGCTTTTATTCCGTCAAGGTCGCGCGATTTTGCGCAAGCCCAACCGTGAACAATCGCGTAACGCTCGCTGCCCTCTTTGAACAAAAGACAAACAGCAACAAAGTCATTTGTTTTCGCGTAGTCAATACCGACAACGCAACTGCGCCCTATTAAATCGGGGAGCGGTTTGTTTGTCGCCTTTATATCGTCCCAAGAAACAACCTCGGTGTCCTTGTTTCCGATCGGGTAGTTCATTCGCTTTGCCATAAACTCGGGGAAGTAACTCAAGTTGTACGGCATATCCGCAACCTCTTTTTTGATTGTTGCAAAAAGGTCGGGGAAATCATTCACGGAGGGGTTTGCCTTTATCCATTTTGACGGGTCTTTCCATTCGCTTTCTTCTTCAATCCTGCACCAAAAAACGAGCGTTCTGTTTTCGGGATTGTATTCCTTTAAAATGTCCTCGTTTTGCTGCAATTCATCGTCAAGCACGCCGCCTCGAATGTGCCCGTTTGTCGTTATAGTTATTTCTCTGCCGTGCGGCATTTTACCAAGACCGCTTCGCAGAGTGTTGATGTTTGTTGCGTCTGTGTATTCGTGTTTTTCGTCGTATATAACGCAGCCTGTACGCTTACTATCTTTGCCGCGCTTGCTGCTTGAGTTGTAGCGCAATACCGCTTTTGTGCGTCTGCCTGTAATTTCGGTCAATGTTGCGTTGAAATTATCACGCAGCGGCTTTCGGTTGTTTTTATCGGACGGATTGTTGATAACGTTGTAAACGTCCATAAACGAAGTTTTTGCCTGCGCTTCGGAGTTTGCAAGAATATCAACGTTGTAGCCCGCTATTCCGTGTATAGGGCTCAAAAAGTAAAACGCGAGAAAAGATATAAAACCGTTTTTGCCTGCGCCTCTGCCGACTATAATGCGAATATCTTTGAAATATATATCGCCGTCGATATAGAAAACGCCTGCAATCAAAGCGAATAAAAATATCTCCCATTCGATAAGCTCATAATCAAAGTATTTTTGCAGCGCAAGACCTTTTTCAATTTTTGCCTCGTCTATATAAACATCGGGGCGGGCAAGTACGGGGAGCACTATGTTATCAATCATTTGCTCTTGCTCTTTACAATGCTCAATTTCGCCGCTTTTGATTTTGTCTATATAACCGTGAATATATTTACAATTCCGCATAACTATCGGGAGCGTCGGGAACTTGCAGCTTGCAACGGCTTGTTATTGTCAAACCGAGGTCGCTTGCTGCTGTCCTCACTTGTTTATGTAATTTGTCCTGCGTTGTTACCAACTTTGCTGCGTTTTCAAGGTCGCCCTTTTGCAAGGCTTTTGTTATCAAATTTGAATATCTCAAATACTGCTGTTTCGCTATCAAATAACGGGCGAGGCAATCTTCGTCAAGCTCGGTCATTATGCCAATATCAAGCAGCTTGTAAGCTATGTCGTAAAACTCGTCTTGCATTGTGCCCGTTAAGTACGGCGGGGCTTCAATGTCCTTGTACGGCACATTTATTTCAAGTGCCCGCCTGTCCTCAATATCCTTTTTTGTGAAATGCTTTCGCCCTTTTGCGATAACCAAGTCTGTCGGCTCGCGTCTTTTTGACATTGCGTTTCACTCCTTTTTTGCCGTGCTAAAATATTCCGAATGGGGAAAAAACCCTAAAGGCGTG
>JAZKZG010000032.1:0-22962 GCA_045612565.1 Eubacteriales bacterium | reverse complement strand
CTCCGGGCGGAATCGAACCACCGACACGGGGATTTTCAGTCCCCTGCTCTACCTACTGAGCTACAGAGGCGAAAATTGGCGACCTGGATGGGGCTCGAACCCACGACCTCTAGCGTGACAGGCTAGCGTTCTAACCAACTGAACTACCAGGCCATTTTTTTGCAACACGAATATTATACTTTATGACATACTTAAAGTCAATACTTTTTTTAAAATTTAGATTTATTTGTTTTCATTATATATGTATATCTTTGTGTTTTAGATACAATTTCATCATTTGAATAGTCATCTTTTATGCAAATAATTTCAAAATCATATTTTTTTGCGATTTTCTCTATCAGTTCTTTCGAATAAAATCTTTGAACCTGTGTGGTGTCAAATCTTTCATACATTCCATTATCTTGTTTTACAAAGTATGTAAGATAATGACAGTATTCGTCAGAATCTTCGTCTTTTTGTGTTTCCCATGTACAGAAAACATCTTCATAATCATATATAAATGACTTATTATTTAATACACTATCAAATTTATATTGTGAATTAATATCAAATATGAATAAACCATCATAGTTAAGATAGTTTCTCACCCATTTGAAAAATGTATTTAAATCTTTTTCGGATGTAATATAATTCACAGTGTCAAGTGTTGAATAAATAGCATCAACCGTACCAAATAGTTCAAAATCAACAATGTTCTGGCACAAAAAAAGCACAGTTGAATCATTATTTTCATACGCCTTTTCGCGAGCCATCATTAGCATTGTTTCACTCGAATCTATAGCAATAACGTCGTATCCACGCTGAGAAAGTTCAAGCGCAACAGTACCAGTGCCACACCCCAAATCACATATTAGCGATGAATCCGGTTTGTATTTTTTTATATTACTGTCAATAAAATCTGTGATTTTATTGTAGTCAGCACCGACCATTTTATCGTATTCCTGAGCAAAAATATCCATTAATTCCACCCGAATTTTATATTTTTAATTAAAACAGTAGTTATCAAACCAACCAAAATACCTGTCACAATTGATAACGGTAACAAAAACACCAAGTATTTAAATATATAAGCACTTTTTAAAAGTAATGATGCAGCAACAATCTGACCGATATTAAAAAGTGAAGCACCAGCAATAGAAACGCCAAGTAACGAAAACAATCTTTTGTATTTTAATAAAAAATACATTCCAATTAAAGAAAACAGCCCACCAAACAGTGAATATACAAATGCAACGGGATTTGAAAACAGTAGTGATACAATTAGATTTTTGCAAAACATTACAGCGAACGAGCATTTAAAATCAAGTTTAATCAGCGAAAACAAAATAATACAGTTTGCAATTCCAAGTTTAACGCCCGGCAGCGGAATTAACGTTCCTATAGGAATAAAACGTTCAAGTGATGAAACGACAATTGCAACCGACGATAGTATTCCGCACGTTATAATTTTTCTTGTCATCCGCTTATCACATCCACATTTTCGATAGTTTTCGCAATTCGTATAACTAATTTATTAGGAAGGCAGCATATAACACCACTATCATTAATTATTCCGCTGTTGACACAGGTTTTGTCAGGACAGTTACTATCACTAACATAAACTTCACCATTTTTCACAATTATAGTATTTTTGTATCTGCCTTCATAAACAAACTGATTGTCTTCACTCAAATCTAATGTTTTAATAACATCACCATCTGCTTCAATTATCACTTTGTCGCCACTTTCAAAATTTAAAAGAGTGACAAAAATCATTAGATAGAGTATAAAGACAATCAAAATCATATCACCGATTTTTAATTTATTCATTAGTTTACAAAATCAAATTCAAAATCGTAAATACTTACGGTGTCACCTTCCTGAATTCCCATTTCTTCAAGTTTCTCAATAATACCGTTTGTACGGAGAACACGTTGGAAATAGTTAAGTGACTCATAATCTTCATAGTTGATACTTTGCATAATTTTTGCAAGCCACTCTGCTTCAACGTAATAAATTCCGTTATTTACAAATACATCAAATGATTTGTCGTTCTTATCTATTATATTTTCCTGAGGAACAAATTCAGCTTCGTATACAAGCGTTTCTGGAAGTTCATCAAGTTGCTTTACAATCTCAGTTAGAATATCTTTAATACCGATATTTGCAGCAGCGGACATAGAAAAAAACTTATATCCAAACGATTCTACATAATGTTTGAATTCAGTTACAGTTTCCTCGTCCGAAACAATATCATTTTTGTTTCCGACAACAATTTGAGGCAATGATGCAAGACGTGAAGAATGGTTTGAAAGTTCGTGATTTATTATATCAAAATCATCCTTTGGGTTTCTACCTTCGCTGCAAGATATATCAACGATATGAACAAGCAATCTACATCTGTCTACATGTCTTAAAAACTCATCACCAAGACCTGCACCTTCAGATGCTCCTTCTATAAGACCGGGTATATCTGCCATTACAAACGCCTTGTCTTCAAACGCCTTTACAACACCAAGGTTTGGAACAAGAGTTGTAAAATGGTAGTCTGCGATTTTGGGTCTTGCAGCAGTAACTACCGACAAAAACGTAGATTTACCAACATTTGGGAAACCAACAAGACCAACATCTGCAATAAGCTTGAGTTCAAGACGAACCATTCGCTCTTCACCAGGTTCGCCGGGTTTGGCAAATCTCGGGATTTGTCTTGTAGATGTTGCAAAATGCTGATTACCCCAGCCACCTTTTCCGCCTTTTGCCGCAACAAATGGTTCACCATCAGACATATCTTTAATAATAAGACCTGTTTCGTCATCTTTGATAAGTGTTCCGTTGGGAACCTTTATAATAAGATCTTTCGCATTTGCGCCGGAACAATTGTTTCTTCCGCCGTTTTCGCCGTCTTCAGCAACATATTTACGTTTATAACGAAAATCCATAAGTGTGTTCATATTTTTATCAACAACAAAAACAACACTGCCGCCTTTTCCGCCGTCACCACCGTCAGGGCCGCCTGCAGCTACATATTTTTCCCTATGAAACGCAACTGCGCCAGCACCGCCTTTGCCGGCTTTTATAAAAATTTTTGCAACATCAATAAACATAGTTTTCTCCTATAAAAAAGCCTCGGAATTTTCCGAGGCTGGTTTATTATTGTTCTACTGAATAAACAGAAACTTTCTTTCTGTCTTTTCCCATTCTTTCAAACTTAACACGACCGTCAACAAGAGCAAAGAGCGAGTCATTTGAAGCTCTGCCTACATTGGTACCGGGATGAATTTTTGTTCCTCTTTGAGTAACAAGAATGTTACCGGCAAGAACAAACTGTCCGTCTGCTCTTTTAACACCAAGTCTTTTTGACTCAGAGTCTCTACCATTCTTGGTCGAACCCATACCTTTTTTATGAGCAAAGAATTGGATATCAAATCTAATCATTTAGTACACCTCCAAAAAATTCAAAAGTAAAATAATTACAGTATTGTTCGCGGACATCGTTTGCAAAATCTACCAAAACAGAAATCTGCCTGTCCGCCTCAGTAAAGTTTTGATTACAGCGTAATGTAATACAAGTGTTTTCATTATCAACAGTAAGTGATACCTTATCACCGAAATATTTCACAAGATAACCTGCACAAAACTGTACAGCAGTTGAAACAGCGGCACATACAATATCTTCACCATGGTCGCCATATCCGGAATGACCTGAACATTTAAAACCGATGAAATGTTTACCATCTTTAAAAACAACAAGTTTAGTCATTATGCGTTAATTGCAGTAATCTGAACCTTTGTATAAGGCTGTCTGTGACCCTGCTTTCTTCTGTAATTCTTTTTCGGTTTCATCTTGTAAACGATTACTTTTTTTGCTTTACCGTTTTTAACAACGTTAGCTTCAACAGTAGCACCTTCAACATAAGGAGCACCAACTTTAAGACCGTCATCAGTAGCAACTACAACGACTTTGTCAAAAACATATTTTGCATCACTCTCAACGTCGAGCTTTTCTACAAAAATAACGTCTCCGTCTTGTACCTTGTACTGCTTACCGCCTGTTTCTATTACAGCGTACATTACAAAGCACCTCACTTTCTTTAAGAAAACTCGCTACGGCAGGTAAACAAAAATAATGTTTTTCAAAACCTGACATACGCGGCTAACATAGATTTTAACACAACATATATAAGTTTGTCAAGAAAAATTTAAATTATTTTGAAGAATTATCAATCAGTTCCTTAGCAGACTTATACAGTTGTTCAGTTATTTCTACACCACCCATTATTCTGGCAATTTCTTTTGCCCTTTCATCATAATTGAGAATGGAAATTGAAGATTGTGTCAACCCATCTTTAGTGTATTTTTCAACCTTATAATGTGCATCGGCCATTGCGGCAATCTGAGCAAGATGTGTTATACAAAAAACCTGTTTATCAGATGCAGATTTTTTTAATTTTCTGCCTATTTTTTGCGCGGTAGCTCCAGAAACACCGCTGTCCACCTCATCATAGATATATGTATCACAATCAAAAGAATTTGCTGTTAACGACGACTTCAAACAAAGCATAATTCGTGATAGTTCACCACCTGATGCAATTTTTGATATCGGTTTCGGCTGCTGACCAGCGTTTGCCGATACTAAAAATTCAACATCATCAAAACCGATTGATGTATATTTTGTACCACCTCTTGAATTTGTTTTTTTATTAACATCAATACAAAAAACAACATTAGGCATATCCAATTCACAAAGTTGCAATGATATTTGTTCGCAAAGAGATGCTGCACCATTTTTGCGTGATTGTGAAATCTTCTCGGCAGCGTCATTGAGTTTTTTAAGATAATTATTATATTCATCTACTGCAGACAATAACTCATTATCATTATCATTTATCTTGTCAAGCTGCTCTTTTAATTCAGCGAGTTTATCAATTGCGCCTTGTTCTGAAGCATATTTTGATATCATTTTTTCTATGATATACAAGCGTTCTTCAATATATTCTACTGAATATGTATTTTCATCAATATCAGAGATTTTATCCGAAACATACGCTGACGTTTCCTGTAATACAGCAATAACACCCATTAAATCTTTTAATTGCTCATCTGCACCGTTTAAAATACCACGCAGTTTTTCGAGTTCGGTAACAAGATGTGATACATCGTTAAGCAATCCGCCGTTATCATTTGATAAAATACTTTGGGAATTAAACAGTGATTCAGAAACAAGTGCGCTATGTTGAGCAGAGGCACGAGCAAGTTTTAATTTATCATACTCCCCTGCCTGTAATTTTGCCTTTTCTAATTCATCAATTTGAAATTTAAGAGTATATTCAAGTTGCTCTTTACTATCTTTTATATCAGTAAGATACTGAATTTTGTTTCTTGCCTCTTTTACTTTTTGATAAATTGTTTTATATTCATCAATTAAATCATTGTTTTTACAGTAATTATCAAGATACTCAATGTGGGTTGAAGGATCAAGAATTTTTGAGCCATCATGCTGACCAAATATATTAACAAGAATGGGAGCGACAGCTTTTAATGTAGAAACGTTAACATTCTGACCGTTAATCTTAGAAATGCTTCTTCCGTCTTTAGTTATTTTTCGGGACACAATGACATTACAATCCTCATCGGGTATAATATCATTTAATAAAAGTAACTGAGTCTGAAAATCATTAAAATTGCAGAAAACAGCACTTACAAAAGCAAAATCTTTGCCGGTGGATATCATGTCGCGCGATCCTTTGTTTCCGAGAAGCAAATTGATAGAATCAATAATAATACTTTTGCCGGCTCCTGTCTCACCTGTCAAAACATTAAATCCATCTGTAAATTCAATATCACTTTTATTTATTATTGCAACATTTTCAATATGCAAATTTAAAAGCATAGGAATTACCTAACCTTATTAATAATGATATTTCGAATATGCAATGCACTGGCATTATTTTCGGTTGCCAAAAAGATTGTATCATCGCCGGCAAGTGTTCCTACAAGACCTTCAAGTTCTAATTGGTCAAGTACTACACAAATAGTGTTAGCAAATCCGGGTTTACTTTTGATAACAACGATGTTCTGAGCGGTAGATACAGAGAGTATGCCATTTAATAGGATGACATTATCTTGTACATCTGGTGAAGTTCTGTTAAGAACATATCTGTTTATACCATTTTCAAACGATTTCACAAGACCAAGTTTTTTTACATCTCTTGAAACAGTAGCTTGGGTTACATTATAACCGTCTTTATTAAGAAGTTCAACCAACATATCCTGTGTAGTAACATCCTTCTCGGTTATAAGTTCTTTGATTCTTTCTAATCTTTCAGTTTTCATTATTTTTGACTCCGTAAACTAAATTTTCTTTTTAAAACTGTGTAAAAATCAGTGTCACTAAGTTTAACAAGTTTAAGGTATTTGTCACTTTTTTTAATTTCAATCTTGTCATCTTGTTGAATATAAAAAATATGCCTTCCATCAACACTGATAAGAGCATTAATTGCTTTTGCCGATTTCACCTTACAACCGAGCGCTTTGTTTGCATTAAACACTAGTGAATGCCCTGAAAGCGAATGAGGAGAAATTGCAGAGACTAAAATAGCCTCCATTGAGGGGTCCATGACTGGACCTCCAACACTTAATGAATATGCAGAAGAACCCGTAGGAGTTGAAAATATGAGTCCATCGCAAAAGTAGTCAGCAATAACTCCTGTTTCACCAATAAGATCGATATAAACAGGTTTTAAAACAGCGCTTCTTGTAACAACTGCATCATTAAGCGCAAAATAATTATAAACACACTTATTATTTCTGTACACTTTGGTCGACAACATCATTCGATTTTGAACAGAATAATCACCATTTAATATCTGCGGTACACGATCTAAGTCCGTCTTATCCAATTGAGCAAGATAACCAAGTGTTCCTAAATTAATTCCCAAAATCGGAACATCAAATCTCACTGCGAGATCAGCAATATTTAAAAGTGTGCCGTCACCGCCGAGAGTTATAACAAGTGATGATATAGAAAACATTTCTTCAAGCGTTGTCTTTATGTAATCTTTATCAGCAAAAAGAATTTTGAGTTCGATAGGAATAACAGGCGTAAAGCCATTTTGTGCCAGAATATCACAAAGTTTTTTTAAATACTCAAACCCCGGGTCTTTTCGAGCATTTACAACAATACCGATTTTTTTCATTATTTCCCCCCTAAGATTGTATCGCTGATTTTAAAGGGTGCAAGTTTAAATTTATTTTCATCCTTTTTAAGATATAATAAAAATTCTCTGTTTCCGCTTTCACCTTCAAGTCCGGAAAAAGCAATGTCATATACAGAAAAACCGATTCGAACAGCAAAATCAACAATTTCATTCACCGCCATAATCTGTGCTCTTTTATCTTTTACCACGCCATTTTTTCCTACAAATCGTGGACCCACTTCAAACTGAGGTTTAACAAGGCAAATAAATTCACCATCATCTTTTAAAATGTTATAAACAACTTCTAAAATATGTTTTGCAGAAATAAAAGATAAATCACAAGTAACAATATCAATATTTTGTCCAAAATCCTGTATTGTTAAAAACCTTGCATTAGTATTTTCCATAACAACAATTTTTTCGTTATTTCTAAGAATGGGATGTAATTGATTTGTCCCAATATCAATTGCAAAAATTTTTTCAATACCGAAATTCAGCATCACTTCGCAAAAACCACCGGTAGAAGAGCCGAGATCAACAGCAGTTTTACCACAAAAAGTCAAATTAAAAACATCAATAGCAGTAAGCAATTTTTTTGCAGACCGAGCAACATACTGAATAATATTTTGGTTAACATCCACAACATCGTTTTCGGTCACATTGAAAGACGGTTTTGTAACAACCTTCCCACCAACCTTGACATTACCTTCCGATATAAGCGCAGATGCTTTGTTTCTGCTTTCACAAAAGCCATTAGAATATAAATATATATCTAATCGCATTTAATAACACCTTCTATTGCATCCGATAATGATTTACCGCATAGTCCATATGCTTCAATAGACTGTTTTTGCGTTGAGTGTTTAACAAATTCGTTTTTTATTGCAATATGACAAAACTTACCTTTAAAAGACAGCTCGTGAAGCTGAGATTCAAGAAGCATACCAACACCACCGATTTTATAGCATTCTTCAACAAAAATTATATTTTTATAAATTAAAAGTTTTTGTAAGAGTGTTTGATCAAAACTATTTATCAAGTTAAGTTTTAACAAGTCGACAGGTTTTCCTGAGGTTGTTTCTAATACTTCAAAAATCTCTCGGCCATAAGAAATAACAATCGAATCAAAACCTTTTGACAATAGTTGATAGTCATTTGAGGTATTATCAAACGGATAATTACTATAATTTATGCAATTACCTTTTGGATACCTAATAATTGAAGAATTATTTTCAATATTTATAGCCCGTTTCAAAAACAAATCAAGTTCACTTGCAGATGTGGGTGAAAAAATATTAATATTAGGAATTGGCAACAACATAGGAATATCAAAAAGCCCCTGGTGAGTTTCTCCATCCTCACCAACAAATCCTGCTCGATCCACCGCAAAAACAGCTTTTATATTTTGAAGCGATATATCATGAATAATTTGGTCATATGACCTTTGTAAAAATGTTGAGTAAACAGCAAAAACCGGAATTTTACCCATTTTTGCAAGTCCGGAAGCAAAGGTTACTGCATGAGACTCGGCAATGCCAACATCAAAAAATCTTTTAGGATAAAGTTCTTTGAATTTTTTAAGACCGCAACTTGGCCCCATAGCAGCTGTAATTGCACAGACATTTGGATTGTTTTGAGCTATATCAACAATGGTTTTACCAAAAACGTCAGTATATGAAAGTTGTGACGAACTGTTGCCACTTCCTGTATCAATATCAAATACACCTACACCATGGAAATCATGTGGGCTGTTCTCAGCATAAGAATAACCTTTGCCTTTTTTGGTTTTCACGTGAACAAGAACAGGCTGTTTTAATGACTTGGCTCTGTTCAAAATACCAGTCAGAAGTTCAATGTTATGACCTTCAACTGGTCCGATATATTTAAATCCCATTCCTTCAAAAATATTGTAGGAATAAAAATAAGATTTAACGGCAGATTTAAATCTGACAAGACGTCTATAAATCGGTTTGCCAACAAATGGAATTTTAACAGTGAAATTGGCTAAAAAATCTTTGAATTTAAAGTATGAGCGTTTATTGCGCATAATTGTTAATGCTTTCGCAATTGCTCCGACGTTTTTAGAAATGCTCATCTTGTTATCGTTAAGAATAACAATCAAATTTTTATTTGAATTACCCGCGTTGTTCAAACCTTCAAAAGCAAGACCGCCGGTCATAGAGCCATCACCTATAACAGCCACAGCAAAAGAATCATTATTATCAAGATCCATGGCACTTGCAATTCCAAGAGCAGATGAAATCGAAGTAGAACTATGCCCTGTTTTAAAAACATCGTGTTCACTTTCACTTGGGTTTGGAAACCCTGATAAGCCATCTTTTTTTCTAAGAGTAGAAAAGTTATTGATTCGGCCTGTTAATATTTTGTGAACATAGCATTGATGTCCGACATCAAAAACAATTTTATCTTTTGGGGAATCAAACACTTTATGCAAAGCAATTGTAAGTTCGACAATCCCAAGATTACTTGCAAGATGACCGCCCGTAACAGAAATATTATGTATAAGAGCTTGTCTTATCTCGTCAGCAAGAGCATTTAATTCGTCACAAGACATTAATTTTATATCTTCGGGACTATTTATTTTATCAAGTAAAGGTGAATTCATAAAACTTATTTTTCTCTTTTAATAAAATAGTCTGCAAGTATTTCAAAAAACGGATCCTCAATATTGCAAATACTTTGTTTTGCTACATTAACTTTATCATTTAAAATACTTTTAGCTTTGTTAAGTCCGAATAAAGTTACAAAAGTTGATTTAGAACACTTATCATCACTGTTAATCGGTTTACCCAAAACATCCTCCGAAGAAGTAATATCAAGAATATCATCTTTGATTTGAAAAGCAAGGCCAAGATTGTTTATATAAGTCAAAAGATTATTTTGAGTTACAGAATCGACATTACCGAGTTTACAACCAATAAGCACTGCACACGCAAACAAATCACCGGTTTTTCGCTGTTGTAACTCAAAAAGCAATTGTTCGTCGATAAATTTATTTTCACTTTGTTTATCTATAACTTGTCCTGCAAGCATACCGTGTTCGCCACTTTTTTGTGATAAAAAACGAATAACTTCAATTTTAATATCATCACTAAATTTCTCGTTACAAGCAATAATGTTGAAGGCTTTTGTTAATAGTGCATCCCCTGCTAAAAGAGCAATATCTACACCAAATTTTTTGTGACAAGTCGGTTTTCCACGCCGTAAATCATCATTATCCATTTCAGGGAGATCATCGTGAATCAACGAATATGTGTGAACCATTTCAAGAGCGCAGGCATAATCGATAACTGAATCGATATCTGCACCACCAAGTAGAGCACATTTGATCAAGATTAAACCGCGAAGATGTTTTCCGCCTGCAGTGAGTGAATACTTTTGTGCAGAAAGCAAATCATTGTAACTACAATCAGAATAATTTGAAATTTCATCAAGTCTAACAGATATTAAATTTATAATATCTATATATCTATTCATTAGATGAAAACTCCTCTTCTTTAATTCCGTCAGCAGTTTCGATTAAAATATTGACTTTTTGTTTTGCGGTTTTTAATAGATTAGAACAAACTCCCGAAAGACGAATTCCCTCTTCAAAAAGAACGAGTGATTCCTCAAGACCTGCTTCGCCGCCTTCAAGTTCTTTTACAATGCTCTCAAGTTTTGCAAGAGCCTGTTCAAAAGTTATATTATTATCCATTTTATTTAGTTCTCCAACACGTTATCGACGGTACACTCTGCCAAACCGTCATTAAGTTTAAGATTTATTCTTTTATTTATTTTTAAATCGTAAATACTTTTAACAATTTTACCATCATCATTTTTGGCAAATAAGTAGCCACGTCCCATGATTTTTAAAGGGCTTAAAGCGTCGAGTTTGGCAACAACACGCTCATACAATCCTAAATATTTATTTAACCGAAAATCAAGCGATTTTGTAAGTTTATCACCAAAATGATCAATAATCATTTGTCTCATTTCAATAATATACGCGGGATCGTTAAGAACTCTGCTTTTTGCCAAAATTTTATAACGCTCAAAGCAACTGTCAGTTTTCTTTTTAAGCAATAACTTCAGACGTTTATCAACGTTGGCAAACCTTACAATCATTTCTTCTGTATCAGGTACTGCAACCTCCGCTGCAGCCGAAGGAGTCGGTGCGCGAAGATCGGCAACAAAATCACATATTGTAAAGTCAATTTCGTGACCAACCGCCGAAATAACAGGAACAGTCATGTTGTATATATAATGCGCAAGTTTTTCATCATTAAAAGCCCACAAATCTTCAATAGAACCACCGCCACGACCAATTATTATAACGTCAGCTTGTTTTGTGGTTTCAAAATATTCTAAGGCCTTTATTAACTGCTTCGGTGCACCATCACCCTGAACGAGTGAAGGATAAATCAACACCTTGCTGTATGGAAAACGTCTTCCCAAAACATTAATGATATCACGAACAGCAGCACCTGTCGGAGATGTAATAACACCAATTGTTTTAGGAATTTTAGGTATTTTACGTTTATGACTTTCTGCAAACAAACCCTCTTTTTCAAGTTTCTTTTTTAGAAGTTCATAAGCAACATATAAATCACCAATTCCATCGACTTCCATCGAGGTAACAATAATCTGGTATCTTCCTGCAGGTTCAAAAACACTTATTTTTCCTTTTGCTATTATCTTCATTCCATTTTCAGGTTTGAATTTAATAGAATTAACATTGCCTCTGAACATGACTGCATTAATAACGGCAGTTTCATCCTTTATAGCAAAGTATAAGTGTCCTGAACGATGTATTGTAAGGTTTGAAACTTCACCTGAAACCGTAAAGTTTAAAAGCCTTACATCACTTTCTAATACTGATTTAATATATTTTGTGAGACCACCAACTGTAATTACATTTTCATTCATTAAGCAGTCCCCTTTCATACGCGCATAAAACAGCGCAGCCTATAGAATTATCTACAGAGTATTCAGGTTTTGAAAAAAATATATCATTAACCGATGCCTTCAATAACTCAGCAATAATTTTGTTAGACATCACTCCGCCGGACATAATGACAGGCAAATTACCATAAATATCACGATAATATGAAATTGAATTTTTAATAAAAGAATATACAACATCCAAGCAATACGATGCAATTTGACTTTTTGTGTATCCTGAAGTGAACATTTGCTCGGTTTTATTTTGAAAACCTGAAAAATTATAGAATCCATCGGTATTTTTAAATTTAATCTTTCCAGTTATTAAATTACTATCTGCAGATTGTTCTATCTGTTTTCCGCACGGAAAATCAATACCAATATTGACACCCGTCCGATCAATTAACTGACCACAACTTATATCTGCAGTCCCACCTATTTTCTTAACTGAAAAATTGTTACCGCATGGTTCACACAAACAAACATCAGTTGTTCCACCCGAAATATGATAGGCAATAAACCTGCCATTTAACAGTTGAATATTATCCGAAGAATAGAGTGCAGAACAAATGTGATTTTTTTGATGCGAATAACTGCAAAAAGGTACCCTTAAAATATTAGATATAACCTTTGCAAATGAAAGACCGACTGTGAAACACGGCATATAAGAATTTTCACGCTCAGATGGGCAACTGCTTGCAACAACATAATCTATTTCATTGAATTCAAAATTGTCAAAAAGTGTATTCAGATTTTTTGTATGCAAAAAAACAGCATCATTCTGTCTTACACCACACTCACCAGATTTTACTGTAAGCATAATTCTATTTTCCCATACAACACCACAGTTTGTATCAAGTACACAAGCTGAAGTTGTATAGTTACTTGTATCAAACGACAAAATTTTACTCATTTTTCAGTTTGGAAATAATGCCAAGGTTTCCGTGTACAAACGCACTTAAAGAATCGTCGTATTTTTTTGTAAGTTCAATTGCCTCGTTAATTGCAACGACATCGGGTATTTCATCATTAAAGAATATCTCAAATGTTGCATAGCGCATTGCCGTCAAACAAACATTATCAAGTCTTTCAAATTTACGGCTTTTAATATTCGCTTGTATTGTTTTATCAATAAAATCAAGTTTTTCAAATATACCGTTAACAGTTGTAATAATATATGTAGAAAATTCATTAATTTCATTTGCCTCGGCATAAATTTTCATTAATTCCTCAGGCAGTTTACCATTGCTGAAAGGAAATGTAAATACAATTTCAAAAACTATTTTTCTTTCTGTTTTTCTATTCATTTTAACTCCAAATTATGCAACATAATTATTTATAAGTTGTTCACCAGCATAAATTGCTACAACAGTGCCTTTTGGAAGATCCTTAACAGCAGTTGTATATTTATTGGCATTTGCAGCAATTGCAGCAACCGAAACTTCTTCATTCCATGCTGTACTATCAGTTGAGAAAAGCAATTTAATCGTCTGAGTCTCGGGGGTTATGTATGGGGTCAAATCGAGTTCTTTGGAAAATTGAACTATTTCGACCTCAGTAGAAGGCGTATCTGTAGAAGGCGGAGTAACATTTTCATTGTTGTTCTCTCCGTTGCCGCTATTAACATCAGGATTTTCTGGCGTTTGAGTATTTTCACCATCATTTGTTTCACTATCTTCAGGAGGCGGTTCGGGGTTATTAGTGCTATCATCCGGAACCTCATCTTTATTATCTTCAATTTCGGTATTGGATCCAAGACTGATTTCAATAACAACACTTGAACCTTCGTCAACCTTCGTGCCTGCCTCGGGTGATTGAGAAATTATGCAACCTTTGGGTACTGTGTCATTATATTGATATTTTTTATCAGCTTTAAGTCCTACAACTGAAAGTTTTTGAACAGCATCAGCCTCACTACGATTAAGCAAATCAGGAACATCTTTTGTTACGATTGCAGAACCTGAACTAATATAAACAATAATTGTAGTATCTGATGTAACCTCAGTGCCTGCAGAAGGATCGGTTCTTACAACATAATCCTCTTTAACACTCTCGCTGGAAACATATTTTGTTTTATAAAGTATTCCTTGAGTATACAATTCAGAAAATGCGAGTGTAGAGTGTTTGTTTGATAAATCCGGAACTGTCACGGTCTCAGCACCTATACTTACCTTAAACACAACCTCAGCACCTTTTTCAAGAACTGTATTGGCAGCAGGTTCTTGCGAAAGGATAGTACCCGCTTTCTGATCACTGGTTATGTTTTCGCGGTTAAAAACAAGTCCTGTATCATTTGCGCTCACAACAGTTTCATAATCTTGTCCAATATAATTTTGAAGTGTTACTTTCTCAACCGGTGTTGACACTGTGGAAACTTTATCTGTTATTTCAGGAAAATATATTATACCAAAAACAACAAGAAAAATAACAACAAATGCAGACCCTATACCGCAAATAATAGGTAACCAAGTTGATTTAAACTTATCTTCATCCTCTAAATCTTCTTCATTTTCTTCTTGTTCGTCTTCTATTAATTCTGCCTTGTCATAAGTTGTCTCGATTTCGGCTATTTTGCTTAAATCAACAAACTGTGTCGGCGAATTATCATCAGTTTCATCAATCACATCCCCTTCAGAAACATCAGTGTATAAATAACCAAAGACAACTTGATCATTTTCTTCGACTTTAAGAATATCATTAAACATTGCAAGAGCCGATTCATAACGCGTCGATGGATCTTTCATCATTGCTTTTATAGTGATTTCTTCAATGCCTTCCGGAATATTCTCATTAATTTCGCGAGGAAGTTTAGGCTGAGCCTGAACCTGCATCAATGCAACAGAAACAGCGGTATCACCAACAAAAGGAAGCTTTCCTGTAAGCATTTCATAAAACATAACGCCCACCGAATAAATATCGGTTTTTTCATCAGTTCTATCACCACTTGCCTGTTCAGGACTTATATAATGTACCGATCCAATTGCTTTATCAGTAATTGTCTGTGTATCAAATTTTGAAAGTTTTGCAATACCGAAATCTGTAACCTTAATCGTTCCGTCTCTTAAAAGCATTATATTATGAGGTTTAAGATCTCTGTGAACAATGCCTCTCTCGTGTGCGTGTGACATTGCCTTTAAGATTTGCTTAATATAAAAAGATGCCTCATGCCAATCAAGGACTTTCACTTTATCAATATACTCTTTTAATGTAATGCCGTCAATATACTCCATTACAAGATACATAAGGTCACCCTCAAGGCAAACATCATATACATCTACAATGTTATTTTGAGAAAGCATTGTGATAGCTTTGGATTCATTAGAAAAACGACGTCTAAACTGAGCGTCAGACATAAATTCTTCTTTTAAAATTTTAACTGCTACAATGCGATTAACAACTTGGTCAAATGCTTTATAAACAACAGCCATTCCACCAACGCCAACAATTTCAGTAAGAATGTATCTATCATTTAATGTTTTTCCAATAAACTTATCCATTAATTTTTGCCTCCCTGAACATTTATAATAACAACCGTGGAATTATCAGCTCCACCACGTGAGTTTGCAAGATCAATCAGTCTTTGCGGTACTGTTTCCGGATTCTTAATTATTTCAAACGGTATTTCAAGATCATCCACATAATTTGTAACACCGTCTGTACACAACAATATGAAATCACCGTCATCCACTTCTTCGATAAATAGATCGTACTCGACATTTCTTTCAACACCAAGTGCGCGTGTGATTATGTTCTTGTTGGGATGATTACGAGCTTGGGTTTCAGTCAACATACCATGATCAACTAATTCTTGAACCGCAGAGTGATCACGCGTTATCCGTCTTATCTTATCATTTTTTAAAATATAGCATCTGCTATCACCAACATTAAGAATATACACTTTATTTTGGATAACAACAGCCGCCACAAGAGTGGTACCCATTCCACGTAATTCTTTATCCGTATTACTTTTGTTAAAAACATCAATATTCGCTTTTTCAATCGCATTATCTAACAATGTAGAAATGCTTTCTCTGCTCATATCAGGACAAATACACGAAACAATAGATGAAAAGCTGTTAACCGCGGTCAAACTTGCAATTTTCCCTCCGTTTGCACCGCCCATTCCATCACAAACGACTGCAAAACAAATACCGTTTTCTAGCGTATCTATTACATATGAATCCTGATTTTCATTTCTGACCAATCCAACATTACTCGAACCAAATAACATCAAATCACATCACCTCACTATCATATTTACTCTTAAGCTGACCGCACGATGCAGAAATATCCGAACCAAGAGTTCGTCTGACAGTACAAGCAGCACCCATTTTATTAAGTAAAGAACAAAAAGTTTCAACATCCTTCATATCGGGAGGAAAGTATTTACCATTCTCAATACGATTTACAGGAATTAAATTTATATGATACAAAAGACCTTTTAGAATTCTAATTAATTTTATCGCATCGGTTTGAGTATCATTAACACCGCAAATAAGTGAATATTCAAATGATATTCTTCTACCGGTCACAGCCTGATACTCTCTACACGCAGAAATAAGTTGTTCAATGTTATATTTTTTATTAATCGGCATTATTTCACTTCGTTTATCATCAAATGCACTATGTAACGAAATTGAAAGAGTGATAGGCAGATTGAATTTTGAAAGTTCAATTATTTTATCAACAAGACCGCATGTAGATAAAGAAATATGTCTATATCCAATGTTAATACCCTCAGGATGATTAACAATTTTTAAAAACTTCACGGAATTATCAAAATTGTCAAGTGGTTCACCTATTCCCATCATAACAATGTTAGAAATACGAACTTGTAAAATGCGCTGAGCCTCAAGAATTTGCCCCAAAATTTCGCCGGGTAAAAGAGAACGGACAAGACCTGCTTTTGTAGATTGGCAAAAAGAGCACCCCATACGACAGCCAACCTGACAGGAAACACAAATTGAGTATCCGTGGTTGTATTTCATAACAACTGTTTCTATCAGGTTACCGTCATAGAGTTCAAACAAAAATTTAACAGTACCATCAATAGCAGATACAAATTTTTTCTTTAAATTGACCTTTGCAATGCAACAGATATCATCAAACTTTACCCTGTCATTTTTTGAAAGGTTTGTCATTTCATCAAAACTTTGCACCCCTGAATGTAACCACTTAAAAATTTGTTTTGCTCTGAACTTTGCAAAGCCATTTTCAATTATAAAATTTTCAAGTTCTTCGTATGTAAACGAACGCAAATCGGGTTTGATAATAAGCACCTCATTATTGTTTTTTTAGAACTGAAATGAAAAATCCATCAGTATTATCGATGTGCGGTAAAAACGTATATTTACCATAATTATTGTTATATATCTCAATATCATTATCGATTGAAAAATCGGGATTTTCCAAAAGAAATCGATTAACTAAATTATCATTTTCATCAATATTAACTGTACAAGTGGAGTAGATAAGTTTTCCGCCTTTTTTAAGATACTTTGAAGCGTTAGTTAATATTTTATACTGCGTATCAATCAAATACTCAAAATCAACATCGTTATATTTGATATCAGGTTTTTTAAATATCATACCAAGTCCGCTGCATGGTACATCACACAATATCTTATCTGCTGATTGAATGTATTTAGGATCAAATTCACTGCAATCTTTTTTTATTGGAACAATGTTTTTTAAAGAAAGTCTGTTGCAACTATGAATGAGACCTTCAATTTTATGAGTATGTGTATCAAAAGCTGTAAAATGCGCGTTATCATTACACATATATGACATTGCAAAAAGCTTTCCACCGGGAGCAGAACACATATCTATTATTTTGTCATTAGGCAACGGTGAGATGAGCTTTGCGGTGATAAATGACGGTAAGCTTATAACATGGAAAAAACCGGATTTATACTCATCAGATTTCTCAATATCAAATGAAGAAAATACTTTTATAAGTCCTTTATACTCGGTTTTTTCAACATTAATATTTTTTTGAGTAAGACGCAATATTAATTCATCATCAGATATTTTTACTGAGTTAACCGCGATATACATAGTCCTAGTATCATACTGATATTGTAATAATTCTTTGGTTTGTTCAACTCCGATTGAATTAGATATTTTATCAAAAACATCCTTTTTAATCGAATATTTCACGCTATTATCAGAAGGCAATTTAATATCGGCATAAGTTTGAGCGAGTTTTCTTAATATCGCATTAACGAATGCACTGCTCTTATATTGTCCGTTCTTTTTTGCAAGTTCAACAGATGTATTACAGGCAGCACTTGAAGGTGTTGACATAAACATAACTTGATACAAACCCAAACGTAAAACATTTAATACAACAACATTGATTTTTTTCATTTTTACACTTGAAACTTTTGAAATATAATAATCAAGTAATAATCTTTTTTCAATAACACCATAAACAAGTGCCGAAATAAAGTTTTTATCAGTTGTTGATTTAATTTCACGCAAATGTTTTTTTAAGGAAAGATTTGGGAAAACGCCCGATTTATCATATTCAATTAACACATTCAAAGCTGTATTTCTTGCAATATCAATCATCTCGTCTACCTCTTGTTCTTAAAACAAAGGATAATAACTGACCAAGTGAAACAAGCATAGCAGCAACGTAAGTCATTGCAGCTGATGATAAAACTTTCTTTGTACCGCTTATATCATTATTATCAAAACCAACAGATCCAATGTTTTTTATCGCCCTTGCACTAGCGTTAAACTCAACGGGCAAAGTAATAAGTTGAAAGAAAAATATAATTACAAAGCAGATAACCGCAAGATCACAAAAAAACGGAATATTTGCTACAAAACTTAAAATAATCAAAAAATATAATATTCTGGAACTGAAATTTGTAATGCCAACAATACTGGAACGGATTCGAATAGGTGTATATGCTACAGAATACTGAATTGCGTGTCCAACTTCATGAGCAGCAATACCTATTGATGCAATCGATGTTCCGTTATATACTGCCTGAGAAAGTCTTACGGTTTTTTTGGTAGGATCAAAATGATCTGTAAGGTTTCCTGCAACACATTCTATAGAAACATCATATATTCCTGCATTGTTTAAAATCTTTTTTGCGAGTTCGGCACCGGTCATCATTTTGGAATTATTAATTTTAGAATATTTTGAGTATGTTGAATTTAAAACCGACCGAATTAAAAGAGAAAAAATAAAAAGCGGCAACAAAATAACAAGAGAATAATAATCGTAAAAAAGCACAGTTTCCTCCTAAAGAGAATAGATTTGAGAACACTCTGAAATAGTATGCCCCAAAGAAAAAGAATAAGCATCCATTTTCTTTTTACCTTGTTTTTGAATTTCTGTGATTATAATAACCTTTTTATCACCACAAACCACTTTAATTCCTTGTTTACACACTCCGATAATTGTTGCGGGTGTTAATTCGCTGAATTCATCACTGATTATAACTTTATGAATTTTTAAAATTCCACTAGTTGCCTCGATGTATGCACAAGGCCACGGATTGAGCCCGTAAACTTTGTTTTTAATCTCTAAAGCCGAAACAGAGAAATCTAACTTGCCCATCTCTTTTTTTATCATCGAGACATAACTGCTTTCGTTTTCGTTTTGTGCAACTCTGTTTGCTGTACCGTTTACAAGTTGAATGATTGCTTCGTCCAAGCACTCAGCACCCATAACACTTAGTCTATCAAACAACTCACCGGCAGTTTCATAAAAACCAATTTCTGTTTCATTAGAAAGAATCATATCACCTGTATCGAGCCCTTTGGCCATATGCATGATCGTAATACCTGTTTTACTGTCACCATTTAAAACTGCAGCTTGAATAGGTGATGCACCTCTGTACTTAGGCAAAAGTGAACCATGAACATTAATGCAACCATATTTAGCAAATTCAAGAACATATTCAGGTAATATTTTGCCGTATGCAGCAACAACAATGAGTTCAGGATTTAATTCTTTTAAAAGTTCAAGACAAGCATTATCTTTGAATGTTTCGGGCTGATAAACAGCTAAGTTGTTTTCAAGCGCAAATTCTTTTACAGGACCAAACGAAAGCTTATTTCCGCGTCCGTTAATTTTATCAGGTTGGCAAACAACACCAACAACATCATATTTTAAATTTAAAAGCTTTAATGAAGGAACAGCAAAATCAGGTGTTCCCATAAACAAAACTCTTAATTTTTCCATTAATCAAATACCTCGTTGCCAATTTGCGGAATAGTAATGCCGTCTAAATGATCATTTTCGTGCATAAGTGCTCTGGCCAAAAAATCCTCAGCTTCCATTGCAAACCATTCACCTTTGATATTTTGTGCCTGAATTGTAACCTTATGCGGTCTGACGATTTTAAAGCTTCTTCCCGGATACGAAAGACATCCCTCGATATATTTATCATTCTTACCTTTTTTCTTTATGATTTCAGGATTAATAAATTCAATCATTTCGTGGTTTTGTTCATCACCGACATCAACAATAAAAATGCGTTTCAACACCCCGACTTGCGGTGCGGCAAGTCCAACACCTTTTGCCCTGACCAATGTTTCTTTCATATCTTCAACAAGCTGAACAATTTTATCGTCAAAAACTTCAACTTTTCTTGATTTTTTCGAAAGAAAATCATTGTTATTTTTCACAATTTCTCTTAGTGCCATAAATAATCACCTCATACATTTCCAAGAGGATTTATATTAACGGAAAGTTCCGATAACAAATCACTGTTAGAATAGTCATTAATTTGACCAACAAGTTCATAAAGTCTTTTACCTAATTTAGATTTGATAATCAAATTATATCTATACTTCTCGTTAAATCTTGCAATTTTAGGCATTGTAGGATTTAAAAGACGTACAGGAATATCATTAAATTTTGTTTTGCTTAGTTCGTTGATTTTATTATAGATTAACATCACGTCCGAATATGCCTGTTGCTCCGATTTAGATGTTACAGTAAATCTAACAATATCGCAAAAAGGAGGATAATTAAGAGCTTTTCTGAATTTTATCTCATAATCAAAATACATATCATAATCCTGCTCTTTAGCGTATTGAATTATTTCGTTTTGAGGAGAGTAAGTCTGAACAAGAGCCCTTCCCTCTTTACCTGCACGTCCTGAACGTCCACACACTTGAGTAAGCAATGAAAAAGTACGTTCACCTGCGCGGAAATCATCAACGTACAACGATAAATCTGCATTAACAACACCAACAAGAGTAACATTTGGAAAATCAAGTCCCTTTGCAACCATTTGTGTTCCAAGCATAATGTCATATTCACCATTCTTAAATGCTGTCAACTTTTCCCCGTAAGTCAAATACGACCCTACGGTATCGAAATCCATTCTCAATATTTTTGCATCAGGAAATATCTTTTTTAGTTCGCTGTAAACAAGCTGTGTTCCAAGTCCGAGTTTTTTTATATGTTTACTCGAACATTCAGGACATTCAGAAAAAATCTTGAAATTATAGCCGCAATAGTGACACATACATCTATTATTTGCAAGATGATAAGTCAATGCAATGCCGCAGTTCAGACATTTAGCAACATATCCACAACTTCTACAGCCTACAACTGTATGTGCACCGCGTCTATTGAGAAAAAGTATTGATTGTTCTTCTTTTGATAGATTAACTTCAATCGCTTCGCGCAATTCAGTACTCAAAAATGATTGTTCACCATACTTTTCTGATTGAGTCATATCAATAATTTCTGCAGACGGAAGTGGATTGTTATTATATCTTGTACAAAGTTTATGGAATTTATAAACGTTTTTAGTTGCCAGATAAAAACTCTCGACACTCGGGGTTGCAGAGCCGAGAATAATCGGAACATCAAGTTTTTTACAGATGTACTTAGCCAAATCCCTTGCGTGAAACCTGGGTGAACTTTCTGATTTATAGCTCGGTTCATGTTCCTCATCAATAATAATCATACCAAGATTATTTACCGGTGAAAAAATTGCACTTCTTGTACCAACAACAACCGAACAATCGCTGTCTTTAATTTTTTTCCATTCATCAGCACGCTCAGCAGGTGCCAACCCACTGTGAACAACCGAAACTTTATTACCATAACGCATATAAAATCTTGCAAGAGTCTGCGGAGTTAGCGAAATTTCAGGTACCATAAAGATAACAGATTTTCCGTTACTCACCATTTTATCAATAAGCGACATATACACAAGCGTTTTTCCGCTACCTGTCACTCCATAAAGCAAATGCGTCTGATATTTATCTGATTCAGAATAAATAGAATCAAAAACCTGTTGTTGTTCTTTCGAAAGACAAATAGGTGTATAATCTTCTTTTCGTTCTATTGTTTTGTAAGGATGCTTTGCTATAGGGGTTTCGACAATTTCTATAATACCTTTTTTCAGCAAAGTTTTTACTGTACTGTCTGAGCAACCGCTATAATACAATGCATCTCTGTAAGATATTTCATCATAGTCCAAAAACAAAGACATCAGATCAAGTTGGCGTTCAAACCTTTTGTCAAGTTCTGCAATTTTTAATTCAAGCAACTCTTTATCAATTTTTAATTTGATTGATTTTTCGGTTTGGTTGTTTTTTTGTTTGATATAAACAGCCTTGGTAACAAAACCCGCATCAACACATTCTTTAAAATCTTTAAAAAGATACGACGGTATACTGTCAAGAGTAATTCCATTTGAATGTTTTTTAAAAAAATTATATAGTTCAATATTCTCTTGCAAAAGTTGTTCTGTAGCAAAAAATTTTTGATTAATTTTAAAATCAATTGCTCTTGGAACAATTGTTTTAAATGCTTTTGCAAATGTAATATAATATTTATTCTTTAAAACATTCAGCA
>JAZKZG010000031.1:0-5684 GCA_045612565.1 Eubacteriales bacterium | reverse complement strand
CGTGCAACGATAGATTCTGTCATTGCAATAATGTCGCGGTCGCGAACGGTAAAGTCACCGTTTTCAACAGCTTGCATAATGCAATCAACAACGATTTGTGCAAGGTCCTCATTCTCACGGATGATGGGAGCACGAAGGCCTCTTGCAACTGTGCCTATCATTCTACTCATTTTAAAACACAACCTTTTTATAAAATTTTAAATTTTTGCCACTTATTATTTTACTGCTTTTGTAGCCACTATGTCAACCCCTGTATTGCAGATATTTGAAATAATTACATCATGCATTTTTACAGGAAGGACCGCTTTTGCTTTGCGGATTACTTCCATACACTCAAATATTTTGTCTTTCGGAACGGGTGACTGTGAACGAACGGGTAAAAGTTCACCATCTGCACCGTCGATTGCAACAAGAGTGGTAAGGATGCGGACAGGGTTTGTGAATTCTGCTGTAGCATAGGTGACACCGCGTTTGCAGCCGTAACCTTCAATTAGAAGTATCTTTTCGCCCTCGCCCTCAACGTTTATGCGACAGCCACGGGGACAAACTGTACAAATTATCTCTTTTTTCATAATCTTAGTCCTCCTTTACTACGTCGACGGTAACATCGCCCGACAACTTGTTTGTGTCGATTGTGAGGTGGTTCATCTCACCCGGATTTACAAGAATTTCTTTTTTCTTTGCAACAACTTCGTTACCGCAACGAGCAACGAGTGTCACTTTTTGCTGTGGCTGAAGTACTCTGAAATAAAGTGTTACCTTTTCATCTTTTTGATTTGCATCAATTGTCTGGGGACAGAGATAACGAACGTTTGTACCTGTTATGCACTTAACTGTTTTCTGTTCTCCGCTAAGCTGACCGAGAGCATATTTTGCGGCATATTTACCTGCCACTTCGCTTTCTTCACTAACATTATCGACAAGATCGTTGACATGTACAACATTTCCACAAGCAAAAACTGATTTTGCCGAAGTCTGCATATACTGGTTAACTGCAGGACCGTTTGTGATGGGGTTAATTTCGATACCTGCTTTGCGTGTGAGTTCGTTTTCGGGTAAAAGACCAACCGAGAAAAGAACGGTATCACATTCAACAAATTCTTCTTTATCTAATATAGGCTTTTTATTTTCGTCAACGGGAGCAACGTAAACACCTTCTACACGGGTGTTACCTACGATGCGTGTGATTGTATGTGAGAGTTTGAGCGGAATGCCAAAATCGTCGAGACACTGAACGCGGTTACGTGTAAGACCTGCAAGGTAGTCCATAAGTTCAACGACCATAACAACCTTTGCACCCTCAAGTGACATACGACGTGCCATAATCATACCGATATCGCCCGAGCCGAGAATAACAACCTTCTTACCAACCATAATGTTCTGGCGGTTAACAAGGCGCTGTGCCGAACCTGCGGTGTAAAGACCTGAAGGACGTGTACCGGGAACCATAATACCTGCACGTGTTCTCTCACGGCAACCCATGGCAAGTACAATACTGCCTGCTTTGATGCATGAAAGACCGTACTCAGAGCCTGTAGCAATAATTTCGTTTGTTTCGTGGTTTACTTCGAGAACCATAGCGCCGAGCATATACTCAACGCCGAGTTCGTCAGCGCGGTCTACAAATCTTGAATAGTATTCAGGACCTGTAAGTTCTTCGCTAAAGCGTTTAAGACCGAAACCGGGGTGGATACACTGCTGAAGGATACCGCCCAGAGCGTTGTCGCGCTCGATAACAATAACTTTTTTTGCGCCGTTTTCTTTTGCTGAAATTGCAGCAGCAAGACCTGCAGGACCGCCGCCGATAACAGCAACATCACAATTTATATTATTCATAGCGTTGTTTTCCTCCTTATCGTGTAGTGCCGGTTACCATATATGAACCGTCGTTGTTTTTGTTGATGTCAGTAGCTTTTACATCGAGTTCCCGTGCAAGGATTTCGATAACCTTGGGACCGCAGAAGCCCGCCTGACAGCGACCCATACCCGCACGTACACGGCGCTTTACGGCATCAACCGATTTTGCACCTAAGGGGCGGTGGATTGCATCAAGGATTTCAGCCTCTGTAATAGTCTCGCAACGGCAAACAACGTTTGCATAAAGCGGATTTTCTTTGATAAGAGCATCCTGTTCCTCACGTGTGCACTCGCTGAATTTAACGATGCCCTTGCGCTTTGAAATAAAGTTTTCTTTAAGAGTAAAGTCTGCGCCGCTCTCGAGCATTTTTTCTACTACGTATTTACCCATAGCAACAGAAAGTGTAAGACCTGTCGAGCGTACACCCGAAAGGTTAACATATCCCTCAAGGTCGTCCCACATATCAAAGTTGAGACCCTCGGGAACGCGGTTGGGGCGAAGACCTGAATACTGTGTGATTGTGTCGCGAACATTTACGTTCGGAACGAGGTTTTTAACGTCAGCAGTAATTGATGCAAGTCCTTCTGCAGTTGTTGACTTGTCTACCTTTGAATCCTGATCCTCTGCTGTAGGACCAACGAGCATATTGCCGTGGATTGTGGGACACATGAGTTTGCCTTTTGTAACCTTTGTAGGAATGGGAAGCACGATGTGCTCAACCTGACATGAAGTATTTTTATCAAGGATAAAGAACTGACCTTTACGTGCAACGACCTTGTACTCAGCTTTGCCAACCATCTCGGCAATTTCGTCGCAGTAAAGACCTGCGCAGTTGATAACGTATTTGGTTTCTATCTCACCTGCGGTGGTAACAACGCTCTTTACCTTGCCGTTTTCGGTTTTGATATCTATAACCTTGGTGTTAAGCATAAACTGTACGCCGTTTGCATAAGCGTTTTCGCAAAGAGCCTGAACGAGTATAAACGGGTCAATGATACTCTCACGGGGGATCCACAAACCGCCCTTTACCTCGGGGTTTAAGTTGGGTTCCATCTCTAAAAGTTCTTTACCTGTTTTGTACTCAACGTCATAAACGCGGTTGTTAAATGCTTTTTCTTTAATTGCTGGCAACTTTTCAAACTGCTCGTCTGTGATAGCGGGCAGAATTGCGCCGATTCGTGAAAAGGGAACGTCGAGATCTCTTGTAATTTCGTCGTACATCGGATTAGCGGCAACAACAAGCTGTGACTCGAGCGTACCGGGGGTAGCATCGTAGCCGGTATGTATGATTGCACTGTTTGATTTCGAAGCGTCACCGCCAACGTCCTCGTTTTTCTCAACTACGATAACGTCAACGTTGTATTTTGACAGCTCGCGTGCAACGGCAGAGCCGACAGCGCCTGCACCGATTACAACAACATCTGTTTTAAGCATCAGAAAACACCTTCCTAATTTAATTTTTTATTTTAGAACACGGCAATTATAACACCTTGTCAAAATGTTGTCAAGATGTTTTAAAACTTTATTTAGCAACTATCACTTTTACACCTGTATTTTCGATATCTTTTATTAATTGCTTTGGCGCTTTTGAATCGGTAATCACTATATCAATATCGGTTAACGGACATACGTTATTCATAGCGCGAATACCCAGTTTTGACGAGTCGGCAAGTGCGATTGACTTTGTTGCGTTTTTAATAAGTTGGCGGTGAAGTTGTGCCTCACCTGTGTGGAAGTCGGTAATTCCGTCGGCTGTGATGCCGCCGATACCTATAAATGCTTTATCTACATTAAAATATGAAAAATTTTGTTCAGCGGGAAAACCCGAAAGGGTGAGTTCTTTTGAACGTAGATTACCGCCCGGCAAAATAACGTTGCAACCGGGAATTTCGCTGAGTTCAACTGCGGTTCGCAATGCGTTTGTAAACACTGTTATATTAGTAAGTCCCGTGATGTGCTGAGCCATTGCTTGTACTGTTGTGCCGACTCCGAGATAAATACTTTCTTCAGGGCATATAAGTTTTGCAGCAGCGGCGGCGATAGCGTTTTTTTCGCCCTCTCGCGCCTGTGATCTGCTTGAATACTCAGGTTCGCTTCCCAACGATATATTTGCAACGGCACCGCCGTATACACGGCGTAAATACCCCTGTGATTCCAGATATTCGAGATCGCGGCGCACCGTTTCTATTGAAATATCGAACTTCTCCATAAGTTCTGCGTTTTTAACAGTGCGGTTTTTGGTAACCATATCAATAATTTGCATTCTTCTGTCAAGTTTCATATGTAAAACTCCTGGCTTTGTGTAACTTTTTAAAATGTTGTCAAAATGTTGTCAAAAATAGTATGCCACAAAGCACAAAAATTGTCAATCGGAATATAAAATATTTACAAAGTTCATAAAAAGAAGTATAATAAAAAAGAGGTGGTTATATGAATATCATTGTTTGTATTGACAAAAGCGGCGGTATGATGTTTGGCGGCCGCAGACAGAGTATGGATAAAGAAGTTATCAGTATGATAATTGAAATATCCAAAGGTGCACGACTTTTAATGAGTGAATATTCTGCTAAAATGTTTTTGGATTATAACAACATAATTTGTGATGATGCTTTTGTTTTGAAGGCAAGGGCGGGGGATTATTGCTTTTTTGAAGATATACAAATCCCAACTGAAAATATTGAGGATGTGTATGTTTTTAATTGGAACCGCGATTATCCTGCCGATAAGTATTTTATCTTTGATTTAAAGGAATATAAAAAAGTAAAAAAGACCGAATTTGCAGGAAATTCACACAAAAAAATTACATTAGAGGTATTTAAGAAAATTGAAAATAAATAAAAAAATAAAAATAACACTTTGGGTTGTTTTGGCAATTATAGTTTTGATAATGTCACTTAATGATTTATATAAAGGCGAAACTATAAGTTTATCAGAAATTCCCGCTTTTGCCGATAAACCCTATGTTATAATTAACAATAATGTTCCGGATTTTAGTGCCGATGAGTTGAAAAATACAGGATACGAAAACTATAGTGAACTTGATGTTTTGGCAAGAACGAGGATGGCAGTTGCGTCTGTGGGGCCCGACACAATGCCAAAACCAAACGAGAAACGCGGATCGATCGGCCATATAAAGCCTTCGGGCTGGGTGCAAAAAAAGTATAAAAGCGTTGACGGGGGAAGTCTTTATAATCGCTGTCACCTGATTGGTTGGCAACTGTCTACCGAAAACGCAAACGAAAAAAATCTTTTGACGGGTACACGATATCTTAACGTAGAGGGTATGCTTCCGTTTGAAAATATGGTTGCCGACTACATAAAAGAAACAGGCAATCATGTTGCATACCGAATAACACCGATTTATGAAGGCGGTAATCTTTTGGCATCGGGTGTGCAGATGGAAGCATACTCGGTCGAAGATAACGGCGAGGGCATTTGCTTTAATGTATATTGCTATAATGTACAACCCGGTATCACAATAAACTATGCAACAGGAGAAAGCCGATTAACTAAATAAAAAACCATCTGCGGATTGCAGATGGTTTTTATCATTACGGGATGTTTTTTAGTTTTTCATAAAGATATTTTTGCTTTCGAGATCTTTAAGGATTGCGTCTGTAACAGCTTTAACCTCGTCGCCTGTAAGTGTTCTTTCTGGATGCGAGAACAGGATGCGAACGGTAATCGACTTGCCGTTTTCGTCAACATAGGTATCTGCAACGCTTACTTTTTTTACAAGCGGTGAGTTTACGCCTTTGATTGCCTCATTAATGGGTGCAAAGGTATTTGTAACAAAAGTGAGGTCGATTTCCATCTCAGGAAAACG
>JAZKZG010000030.1:0-44964 GCA_045612565.1 Eubacteriales bacterium | reverse complement strand
GCTTGTAGAGTCGTCAAGAATAAGAATTTTTGGTGATTTTAAAAGTGCACGTGCAATGCAAAGACGCTGTTTTTGTCCGCCCGACACGTTTGTACCGCCCTGGTCGAGCATTGTTTCGTAACCGTCTTTAAAACTTGTGATAAATCCGTCTGCCTGTGCGTTGTCACAAGCTTTGCGGATTTCGTCCATTGATGCCTCGTCACTTCCCCAACGTAAGTTGTCTTCGATTGAACCCGAGAACAAAACGTTCTTTTGAAGCACCATTCCCACGCCCTCGCGTAAGTTGTAAAGACTGTAGTCGCGAACATTTATGCCGTCAACGAGAACGTCACCTTCGTCTGCATCGTAAAGACGGGATATAAGTGAAACCAGCGTTGTTTTACCACAACCTGTCGAGCCGATAATGCCAACAGTCTCACCAGGGTTTATTACGAGGTTTATGTTGTCAAGAACCTTGCCTTCGCTGTTTTTATAGTATCTGAAGTTTACGTTTTTAAATTCAACTTTGCCGTCTTTAACGACAGCGTCTTTTTGTGATGCATTTTCGTCATCAATATCAACCTCTTCATCAAGCACTTCTGCAATACGTTTACCTGCGGCAAGTGCACGTGATGAGAACATCGACATCATTGTTACCATAATAAGTGAGAATAAAATCTGGTTTATGTACGAAATAAATGCAATTAGATCACCCTCGGGCATTGTACCGCCCATAACGAGTTTACTTCCAAGCCACACAACTGCAACGATAGTAAAGTTCATAATCATTGTTGTGAGCGGGTTCATACAAATCATAACCATAAGTGCACGCATACCCGAGTTTTTGAGGTCTGCGTTTTTTTCGCGGAATTTTTTGATTTCAAAATCCTCGCGCACAAATGATTTTACAACACGTGCGTTTGTGATAGACTCCTGAATATTTGAGTTGAGTGCGTCAACTTTTTCTTGCATTATGCCAAAACGCGGAAAACCAACCTTTATAATAAATATAAGCACAATAAGAATTGCAGGGATTGATACCGCCAAAACTACCGCAAGGTTAGGCGCCATCGTGATTGCCATAATAAGACCGCCGATAAGCATACCTGGTGCACGTAAAAACATTCGAAGCAGAGTGTTTATAAAGTTTTGCACCTGTGTTACGTCATTTGTAAGACGTGTGACAAGTGAACCTGTCGAGAACTTATCGATATTTGCAAACGAAAACTTTTGTATTTTTGAAAACACATCTCGACGCAGGTCGGTTCCGAAGTTAACCGATGCCTTTGCGCCAAAGTAAGCACCGCCAACACCGCCGAGCATCATAAGTACTGCCGACAGTATCATAAGGCCGCATATTCCCGCAATCTCAAGCACCGTGCCGCCGCCGTCAATGACGTCAACAATCATTGACAAAAACTTGGGCATAAACACTTCGCCTATTACTTCAACAATCATACAAAGCGGACCCAGTATAAAAAACCATGTGTACGGCTTTGCGTATTTTAACCAACGTTTCATTCTTTTTCTCCTTTACGATAAATTATTTAACATTGTGTCGATATAATTTTTAAACTGTAAAATATCTTTTTGGTCAAAACCTTCAAACATTTTTGAATCAATCTCGTCAAATGCTGTTTTTGAGTCTTTGCAGATTTTTTCTCCCTGTGCAGTGAGCGTAACTTCGTTATTTCGCATATCCTTTGAACGCGCACAGCGTGTTATGTATCCTGCTGCATCCAGTTTTTTAAGTGTTACCGCAACTGCTGCGGGACTTATATGAAAATGCTGTGCAATTTCAACCTGTGTCGGTGGTTTTTTGCCGCATTTTGCAATGTGCATAAGTATCTTATGCTGTGAGTGGTGAATGTTTAAATTTTTCACTCCGGCTTCGCATTCGCACCTGTGACGTCTTAACAGGTGTATCATAGCACCGATGGTGTCATGGTATAATTTATTGTCCATAATATCACCTCAAATTAATTAACACATTAATCATTATAGTGTTGACTATTTATATTGTCAACAACTCTTTTATTAACAAGATGTTAACTTGTCAAAATTCGGTTTACTTTTACATAAATTTGGTATAAAATTAAATGATAAAATGGAGGAGAGTTTTATGCTTGACTTAAAAAATATTACAAAAACATACAAAACAGGCAATCAGACTGTCGAGGCACTCAAGGGTGTTTCACTCAAATTCCGCAAAAACGAGTTTGTGTCAATACTCGGTCAGTCGGGCTGCGGTAAGACCACGTTACTCAATATAATCGGCGGTCTTGATAGATATGACGATGGTGACCTTGTTATCTGCGGTAAGTCTACCAAAAAATTCAAGGATGCAGATTGGGATAACTACCGTAACCGCCGTGTCGGCTTTGTTTTTCAGAGTTATAACCTTATTCCGCATCAGACTGTACTTGCAAACGTTGAACTCGCTTTAACACTTTCGGGTGTGTCAAAGAGCGAGAGACGCGCAAGAGCAAAGGCTGCACTTGAGCAGGTGGGTCTTGGCGACCAGTTACGCAAAAAGCCAAATCAGATGTCGGGTGGACAGATGCAACGTGTGGCAATCGCACGTGCACTTGTAAACAACCCCGAAATTTTACTTGCCGACGAGCCGACGGGTGCGCTCGACTCAGAGACCTCTTTGCAGATAATGGCACTTTTAAAAGAGGTTGCAAAAGACCGTCTGGTTATTATGGTAACTCACAACCCCGAACTCGCCGAGGAATATTCAACACGTATTATAAGACTTCTTGACGGCAAAGTTACTCACGACAGTGACCCATGTGAAGAACTCGTCGAGGCAGAGGAAAACAAAAAACCCAAGGGCAAAAAAGCCAAAAAGCCGTCGATGTCGTTTTTTACTGCGCTTTCTTTATCTTTCAATAATCTTCTCACCAAAAAAGCGCGTACAATTATGACGTCGTTTGCGGGTTCTATCGGTATAATCGGTATCGCGCTTATTATGTCGGTATCAACCGGTGTACAGTCGTATATCGACGGTATCGAGCATTCGACGATGGCAAGTTACCCCATCACAATAAGCGAGACCACAATGGACTCGACCGCTATGATGACTTCGTTTATGAACGAAAACAACAAAGATGGTACTGTGCAGGGCGAGGGCAAAATCTATGCCAACAATGTTATGGTGCAGATGATGGAAACTATGACATCGGGCATCACCACCAATAACTTAAAGGATTTTAAAGCATTTCTTGATTCTGATAAATCAAATATCAAAGAGTATGCCAATGATGTGAAATATACCTATATAACCGAACTCAACGTTTATAAAAATAACGAGGACGGAACTTACAGAAAAGGGCTTAACAGCATCTTTGATCTTTATGAAGCAATAGGTATGAATATGGGCGATGCATCAAGTATGGCTATGATGTCGTCGGGTGTATTTTCAGAGCTTGTAGGCGATGATGCGTATATCAAAGAAACGTATGACCTTGTCTACGGTGATTATCCCAAAGAGGCTACCGACCTTGTGCTGATTGTAGATGAAAACAATCAGGTTACCGACTATATGCTCTATTCACTCGGTGTGTGTGATACAAACGAACTCAAAGAGTACTTTAAAGAAGCTGAAAAAGCACTTGCAACAGGTACCGAAAACACCTACAAAATCAACACACCCGAAAGTTTTACCTACGAGGAACTTTGCGACCTTGATCTGAGTGTGCTTACAAACGCAGACTACTTTGATTATGACGAAAAGAGCGGTAAAATCACCGAGTGCGATGAAATTGCGCTTGATAAAAAAATCAAAGACGCAACAAAACTTAATATTGTAGGTATTGTTACTCCAAAAGAGGACAGTGCTACCGCAAGTATCGGTAATATCGGTTACACACGCGAACTTATGAACCTGCTCATTGACAAGGTGAATGAACACCCTGCTGTAAAGGCACAGAAGGCTGATGAAAAAACTGACCTTTTCACAGGTCTTGAATTTGGCAAAACCGAGTATACCGCCGACGAAATCCGTGCATTCATTATGGCTGATCCCGCAATGGCACAGTATGCGCAGATGCCCGACCAGATGCTGTTACAGTATGCATCATCATTTATGAAAACCGAGGCGACATACGATTCAAACCTCCAAAAACTCGGCTTTGTTGACAAAGAAAAACCGAGTGCAATCAACATTTACCCCAAAGACTTTGAGTCAAAAGACGCAATTGCCGATATAATCAAAGAATATAATAACGGTGCCGATGAGGCTGACCGCATCACATATACCGATATGGTTGCAACACTTATGAGTTCGGTTACAACAATCGTTAACGCGATTTCATACGTTCTTATTGCGTTTGTTGCAATATCTCTTATCGTTTCGTCGATTATGATTGGTATTATCACCTATATCTCGGTACTTGAACGTACCAAAGAAATCGGCATACTGCGTTCAATCGGTGCTTCAAAGCGTGACATTTCAAACGTGTTCAATGCCGAAACCACAATTGTTGGTTTTACTGCGGGTGTGCTGGGTATCGGTGTCACATTGCTGTTACTTATCCCCATCAACGCAATACTTCTTGCGCTTACAGGTATTGAAACGCTTTACGCAATACTGCCTACAGGCGGAGCAATTGTGCTTATTGCAATAAGCATAGTGCTAACTTTTATCGCGGGACTTATTCCGTCACGTGTTGCCGCAAAGCGCGATCCTGTTGAAGCACTTCGTACAGAATAATGTTCGGATATATAACAACCGACCCGCGTACTTTGTCAAAAGACGCAAAAAAGCGTTATAAGACCGCTTACTGCGGTCTTTGCCGTGCGCTTTCAAAAAAATACGGCGGCAGCGCTCGGTTTATGCTGAGTTTTGACGTAACTTTTTTGCTTTTGATGCTTGAAAGTGTAAAAAATACGTCACTGCGATGCTCTGACCGTTGCCCTTACCGACTTTTTAAAAAGTGCGAGTGTACGGATGGTGACGATGCCGACTACTGTGCTGATGTGACAATGATTTTGTTTTTCAAAAAACTTGCCGATGACGTAGCAGACGATAACTCACTTAAAGCGAAAATTCTGCTGAAATTATTCAGGAACAAATATAAAAAAGCGTGTGAGAGTTTACCGGAACTTGCCCAAAAAATCGAAAACCGCTTAAAAGAATTGTCACAAGCCGAGCGATCAGGGGAGACCAACCCTGATATCCCCGCAAACATATTCGGCAATCTTCTTGCCCAAGTGTTTGAAAAAAATGCGGACTTGCGCGATTTTGGCTTTTATCTTGGCAGGTTTATCTATCTTGCCGATGCCGCGTGTGATTTTAAAAGCGATGTGAAACACGCGCGTTACAATCCGCTCACACGTATGCGGCGCAGTGACTTTTACGGTATACTTGCGGGTGAATTGGGCCAACTCTGCAGGTGCTATGATGCACTTGACATAAAACAAAACCGCGATATAATAGACAACGTGCTGTACGAAGGCGTATGGCTAAAAATACATTTAAAAGGAATTTACAATGAACGATCCGTATAAGGTGCTTGGGGTATCTCCCACCGCCACCGACGAGGAAATTACAAAAGCATACAGAAAACTTGCAAAAAAATATCATCCTGACCTCAATCCCGGAAACGAGGAGGCAGAGCGCAAGATGATGGAAATAAACGAGGCTTATGAGACCATCAAAAAAGGTGCTGCTACAGGCTATAACAGCGGTGGTTATTCTACATATAACCACACAGGGCGCTCGGGACTTTCACCGCTCGACTCGGCAGAGGCATACCTCAGAAACGGTATGTATGACCAGGCAATTTATATTTTAAACGGCATCAACGACCGCTCGTCAAGATGGTATTATCTCAGCGCGGTTGCACAGTCGTATTCGGGCAATAATTTACTTGCAATTCAGTATGCGCAAACGGCACTCAGTATGGAGCCGAATAACCATCAGTACCAGATGCTTGTTGAGCGCTTGAAGATGGGTGAAACTATGTACTTTGACCGCCGTAAATTCAACGCACCGCTTACAGGTTTTATGCGTCTTGTTATTTTTGCGGTACTTGCCAGACTTTGCTGCTGTTGTTGCAGATAAGAGGTAGACTATGAAATTTAAAGAAAAACTCGCGAGATTTATGTATGGAAGATACGGCATTGACAATCTGTATCACGCACTTATTGCGCTGTATTTTATATTGCTTGTTGTGTCGATGGTTGTTGACTCGTGGATACCTTCGGTTTTGATGTGGGTATGCCTTGTTATTGCAATTTTGCGCCTTCTTTCAAAAAACCACGTGGCACGTGCGCGTGAAAACAGGGTGTTTTTAAAGGTGATAAACCCTATAAAAGCGTTTTTTAGCACAAACTTTGTGCGTATCCGCGATATACGTTCAAAACGTTACCGCACCTGCAAAAACTGTAAGGCGGTTTTACGTCTGCCAATAAAAAAAGGCACACATAACGTAAAATGCCCCAAATGCGCAAAGGAATTTAAGGTAAAGATATTATTTTAATATTGTATGGAACGACCTATGTGTCGTTCCTTTTTTGTTGCATTTTTATGGTGTTGGATATATAATTGAATTATCATTAAATTTCCCGGGAGGAAGATTTATGAAAAAAATAGCACTGTTTGTTTTAACAATATTTATATCTGTAACATTATTGACTTCTGTTCATATCCCTGCGGGTGCCACAACACAATTAACTTTTACGGTTAAACCTGTTGTACTTTTTGGCGGTAATGACGAGTATAACATCGTATGGGAAAACAACGTGGCAAGTATAGGATACGTTGAGTATTTTTACAATGGAGACAGCTATGTTGTATATGACGAAGAAAACGGCGTTGTCCGTAGTGACGATGAGATGCACTCGGTACGCATTCCTCAAAAGCATCTTGATAGCGCAGATGGATATACTGTATTTGCAAAAGAAGTTCTGTCGCGTGAGGGGTATAACATAGAAACAGGCGCAGAAACGTTTTGCTGGAATAATTTTTACGGTTATACAGGGCAGAGTGAAATCAAAATCGGATTTATCTCGGACTCGCATCTTAATGTACATAACTTGTCAAGACGCAATGCAATGCTTGCGTCAATAAAAAAAGTGACCGAAGAATTTATGGGCGGTCCTGATTTTGTAGTTATGCAGGGCGACATTGTCAATGAACTTATTGCCCGTCAAGAGTATTATGACCTGTTTGAAATGTTCAGTGCCGCAAGTCTTGGCGGTCAGCGTCCCATTGTTTATGCGGTAGGTAACCACGAAAAACGCGGTTTTTATTCAAAAGAAATCGAAAAATATCTAGTTTATGACACAGGCGAGTTTTACGGTCAGATAAATTATGGTCCGATTTCTGCTTATGTTGTGGACATTGGTGAGGATAAAGAGGACACAAGTATTTCGTATAGTGGTCCTAACGGCGGTGTCGTTGATATGGAACGCTATTATCCCGAGCAACTCTATTATTTCCAGAACCACCCCGGCTTTAAAGCGGGTGCAACCTATACCTTTACTATGGGTCACGGCCCCATGTATGTTGGTCACAATACTTACGATGCCAATGCATACAAATATGCAGATGTATTTGAGGAGTTGGGTGCCGATTTTCATATATGCGGTCATACACACAGACTCTGCATAAGTAATAAAACAACCTATCTTCCGTACCCGGTTATTGAAGACGGAAATTTCGGTGACAGTAATAGAACAACACAGCGCTCAGTCCTTCTTACACTAAAAGATGGCACTTATTATATAAATGCTATGGATCAGTATGGTGCTACAGCGTGGACAGGACAGATTCAAACCTCTGCAAACGGCGACCCGGCGAAACCTACTGTAAAAAATATTCCGTTATCCGAGAATGTAGTGGAATCTGCCACCACAACAACAGAGCAGACAGCATCGGTTGTGCCGACTGCGGCGGGTATTTCGACAAGTGTACTCAAGGGTGCAAGTAGTACCACTGCAATTGTTACAAAACCTGTTGTTTTTGATGCCGGTGAATATTATTCGGTTGTATGGCAGACTACAAAGGATATTAAGTCTGCGGGTTATGTTGATATAGAAGGAATTGATAAAACATTTATGGATGCCCACGGTGGCAAACTGCGTACCGAGGTAACCCACTCTGTGCGTATCCCCAAAGGCACTCTTAACGGTAAAAAATATACAGTCAGCAGCCGTGTTGTTACAAACTATAACGGTTACGGCACTCATTCCACTACCGACCCGCTGACTTTTGGTCCTTATTCAATAGGGGTGACCTCACAGTTTGCAAATGCTTTGACAAAAACCGATGATTATAACGTTTTAGTGGTAGCCAATAAAATGGGCGGTGAGGCAGATGCGACAAATTTGCTTAAGAAATTTAATAAGCAACCCGACCTTGTGGTACTGGCGGGTGATATGGTTCAAAACCTTGACAGTGAACAAAACTTTGCGACAATCATCGATTATGCCAACACGGTTTCTAACGGTTCTTGTCCTGTACTTTTGCTTCGTGGTGAAAATGAAACGAAGGGCGAGTTTGCACCGTATCTTTCACGCGTAATCCGCCCTGTTACACCGCAACTTGTGCTTAACAGAACGTATTATAATTTCAAACAGGGTTCGCTTTCGGTAATCGGACTTGATACCGCAACTAAAAATACAGATAGCTACGTGGGCTATAACGGTTATGCAGGTTTTGACAAAATAAGAACCGAACAAAGCAATTGGCTGAAGGATAAAATTCCTGACTCGTTTAAAAATAAATATAATATTGTTTTTGCCAATTCTGACAATTTGAATCAGTGCGCAGGAGTGAACTTTACCAAAAACTTTAAGCAAAACGATGTTCATCTTTCGGTTACAACAGGACAGACAACAAGTTTTACAAAAGATTGTACCTCCTGTTCCAGAGTTACAATAGGTGACTCGCACGGTGTTGTTATCAATTGTAAGAATGATGTAATTACAGTTACCGATATTTCAAGTACGACTCAACAACTCGGTCAGATAAACACAGGTGATATTACTTATGCAAAATCACATACTTTTGACAATTCCTGTGATGCGACCTGTGATTGCGGTTATACGCGACAAGCGGGACATGTTTATGGCGAATATGTATCCGATAACAATGCGACAACCGAAACCGACGGCACAAAAACCCGCACTTGTTATGTTTGCGGACATAAAGATACGGTAGTTGATGAGGGTTCAATAATTACTGGCGTTGTTATAAATACGGCGACAGGTGAGAGATATGAGTCGCTTGAGGATGGTCTCGAAAACGCAAAAGAAGGCGACACATTCAAACTTACTTCAGACGTGACTTGTGCAAATGCAATTCTGTTCCCCGGTGTAAGTCTTGACCTTAACGGCTATAAACTTACGACGGGATATGTAATTGGTTTTAACGGAAGCAATATATGCGATAATAACACAGCCAATAAAGGCAAATTATACGTTGCAAAAGACAGAGTGACACTCGGAAAAACCAATCCGCAACTCCCTGTATACGATGCACAAAACGGATGCTACGTATTCTTAAAAATCAATCTTGCAAGAACAAGCAAGTTTATCTATTCAAACGGTACATATACTGCGGAGCCTGTATTTGGTGATTCTGCAGTACTTGCAAGGGGAATTGCAAAAACGTTGTTTGCTCAGGGCACCGAAAATAACGGTGTAAATGTACGAGTGCGCGTTTCGTGGGTTGATAAAAACGGTACGTACAAGGCAACGCAGGACTATACGTATACCGATGAGATGGTAAATACTGTTGTAAGCAGTTTTACAGGAACAAAGTATAATACAATCTTTTCGGCAACATTCAGCGAAGCGGTATTAACGCAAGGCGACTCGATTAAAATTTCAACAATTGTGGACTCTGACACAGACGTTGAAATTTCGAGCGGTACAATTACAGTTAACACATCAGCATCTTAAATAAAAATGGAACGGAATTTCCGTTCCATTTTTGCGTATCTATATATAAATAATAAAAAATAAACCGATTTGCTCTTGACAAGTCGGTGTATTTTTGTATAATTGTATACACTGACAATAGTATAATTGTATACATAAATGCGTAAATGCATAAATACACAAATGCAAGAATACATATATAGTACATAAATAGAGAAAAGGAGAAAAAGTATGCTTGAATTATCACCCAAAACAAACCTGCTTGAAGAAGAGCAGTACAGATATTCGCTTCAGGACGTAGCTGAACCTGTGCTTCACCGTGATATTTACAGTTATACGGAGGTGCCTAAGGTTGCGTTCAACCACCGACGTGTACCGCTCAATATGCCTGAGGAAATATGGATTACCGACACATCGTTCCGTGACGGTCAGCAGTCGGTAAACCCTTATACAGTTGAACAAATCGTTGACCTTTACAAATTGCTTTCAAAACTTGGCGGACCTTACGGTATTATTCGTCAGAGTGAGTTTTTTGTATACAGCAAAAAGGACCGTGAGGCAATTGAGCGTTGTATGGATCTCGGTCTTAAATTTCCCGAAATTACAACTTGGATTCGTGCTACCCGTCAGGACTTTGAACTTGTTCGCAACCTCGGAATCCGCGAAACAGGTATTTTGGTGAGTTGTTCGGACTACCACATCTTTAAAAAATTAAAGATGACACGTGCGCAGGCAATGGATCATTACCTCGCCACAGTAAAAGAGGCGTTTGCTGCAGGCGTTATGCCCCGCTGTCACCTTGAAGATATCACACGTGCCGACTTCTACGGCTTTGTTGTTCCGTTTGTAAACGAACTTATGAAACTGTCTAAAGAGGCAAAAATCCCCGTTCGTATCCGCGCTTGTGACACAATGGGTTACGGCGTTCCTTATACCGAGGTATCGCCTCCGCGTTCTGTTGCGGGTCTTATCTATGGTCTTCAGCATTTTTCTGATGTTCAGAGTGAGATGCTTGAATGGCACGGTCACAACGACTTTTACAAGGCTGTTGCAAATGCAACAACCGCTTGGCTTTACGGTGCATCGGCAGTTAACTGCTCACTCCTTGGCATCGGTGAGCGTACAGGTAACATCCCGCTTGAAGCGATGGTATTTGAATACGCATCACTTCGCGGCTCAATGGACGGTATGGACCCCACAGTTATCACCGAGATTGCAGACTACTTCAAAAACAAGATGGGCTATAACATTCCGCCCATGACCCCATTCGTAGGCAAAAACTTCAATATGACCCGTGCAGGTATTCACGCCGACGGTCTTTTGTAGGACGAGGAAATTTACAATATTTTCGATACCAAAAAAATTCTTAACCGTCCTGCATCGGTTATGGTTTCAAAAACATCGGGTCTTGCAGGTATTGCGTACTGGATTAATGCCAATTACGAACTTCGCGGCGAAAACGAACTTGACAAACGCGACCCGCTTGTAGCGGCTGTTAAAGAGTGGGTTGATAAAGAGTATGAAGAGGGCAGAACCGCCTCAATTTCAACTGACGAACTTGAAACAATCATCGAAGAATTTTCAAATGGTAAATACAGGAGGCAGAAATGATACGTGACCACAAAAACATTTCTATAGCAGACCAGATTTTTGAACAACTCGAACATGATATCCTTATCGGCAAATATTTGCGCGGTGACGTGCTTACCGAAATGGCACTTACCGCTGAACTCGGTGTGTCACGCACACCTATTCGTGAGGCTCTGCGCCGACTCGAGCAGGAGCATATCATTGAGGATACAAGCAAGGGCGCTGTTGTTATTGGTATCTCGCGTGAGGATATGATTGATATGTACGAAATCCGCGTTCATACCGAGGGTCTTTGTGCCGCACGTGCTGCAAAAAATGCAACACCCGAACAACTGCAAAAAATGAAGGATATCCTTGATTTGCAAAACTTTTATATAGAAAAGGTTGCGGAGGGTGACGTACAGCAAAATACCGATAAAATAAAAGAACTTGACTCGCAGTTCCACGAACTGCTTTACATTTGCTCTGCATCAAAGGCGTACGTTGATATGTTGCTCCCGATTCACCGCAAAATGATTAAATTCCGCAAGGCATCAATTAAGCGCCACTCACGAGCACAGGAATCAATAAAAGAGCATTTTGCAATCTATGAGGCACTTAAAAACGGTGATGCTGAGGCTGCAAAAGAACTTGCAACGGCACACGTTATAAAAGCCCGTGACAATATTATGACAAGAGAATTATAAGAGGAGAAAAAAATGGGACTTACAATCGCACAAAAAATCATTAAAGAACATCTTGTGTCGGGCGAAATGACAGTCGGCAAAGAGATTGCGCTCAAAATCGACCAGACACTCACACAGGACGCAACCGGTACTATGGCATACCTCGAGTTTGAAACAATGGGTATCGACCGCGTACGTACAGAGCGTTCGGTTGCATACATCGACCATAACACACTTCAGTCGGGCTTTGAAAATGCCGATGACCACCGCTATATCCAGTCGGTTGCAAAAAAACACGGTATCTATTTTTCGCGCCCCGGTAACGGTATCTGCCATCAGGTACACCTCGAGCGTTTTGGCAAACCCGGTAAAACTCTCATCGGCTCGGACAGTCACACTCCCACGGGCGGCGGTATCGGTATGCTCGCTTTCGGTGCAGGCGGTCTTGACGTTGCAGTTGCTATGGGCGGGGGTGCATACTACATCACAATGCCCAAAATGATTAAAGTAAATTTAACAGGCAAACTCCGTCCTTTTGTTACCGCAAAGGACGTCAGCCTCGAAATACTCCGCATTCTCTCGGTAAAGGGCGGTGTCGGCTCAATTATCGAATGGGGCGGCGAGGGTGTAAAAACACTTTCGGTTCCCGAACGTGCAACTATCACAAATATGGGTACAGAACTTGGCGCTACTACATCAATCTTCCCGTCTGACGAAACAACACGCGAATTCTTAAAGGCAGAGGGCAGAGAAGAGGACTATGTTGCACTTGCATCTGATGCAGACGCAGAGTACGACAGAATTATCGACATTAACCTCTCGGAACTCGAGCCGCTTATCGCTTGTCCGCATATGCCTGACAACGTTGTTAAGGTATCAAGCCTTAAAGGTACAAAGGTTGATCAGGTTTGTATCGGTTCTTGCACAAACTCATCACTCATGGATATGTTAAAGGTTGCAAAGATGCTTAAAGGCAAAACAATCTCGCCTTCAGTAAGCCTTTCAATCTCACCCGGTTCAAAACAGGTTCTTGCAATGCTTGCAGACTGCGGTGCGCTCTCTGATATTCTCGCAGCAGGCGCACGTGTGCTTGAATGTGCTTGTGGCCCTTGTATTGGTATGGGCTTCTCGCCCAACTCTGCGGGTGTGAGCCTCAGAACCTTCAACCGTAACTTTGAGGGCCGTTCGGGTACTGCCGACGGCAAGGTTTACCTCGTATCGCCCGAAACTGCAGTTGCTGCAGCACTCACAGGCGAAATCACCTGTCCCACACTTATGGGTGACGAAATTTCAATCGAAATGCCCAAGGAGTTCAAAATCGACGACTCGGCAGTTATTACCCCCGCAACTCCCGACGAGGCAAAGGACTTAGAAGTTCTCCGCGGTCCCAACATAAAAGAATTCCCCAAGAGCCGCAGTCTTGACGACGAAATCAAGGCACCGCTTATCTTAAAAGTCGAAGATAATATTACAACTGACCATATTATGCCCGCAGGTGCAAAGATTTTGCCTTACCGCTCAAATATCCCCTACCTTTCACAGTTCTGCTTCGGTGTTTGCGACAAAACATTCCCCGAGCGCGCAAAAGAGGCAGGTCAGAGCATTATCGTAGGCGGTTCAAACTACGGTCAGGGTTCATCTCGTGAACACGCCGCACTCGTTCCGCTCTACCTTGGAGTACGCGCAGTTATAGCAAAGAGTTTTGCACGTATACACGCAGCAAACCTTATAAATGCAGGTATTATGCCCTTGACTTTCAAAAACGCTGATGATTACGATAAACTCACACAGGGCGACGCTCTCGTTCTTTCAGATATTTTTGCAGGTATGGACAAGGGCGAAATCGTTATGTCAAACGGCAAGGACGAAATCGTGCTTGTTTGCGAATATACAACACGCCAGAAAGACATTCTTAAAGCAGGCGGACTTTTAAACTACACAAAGGAGAATATGTAACAATGCAACAGTATATTGATTCAGCAGTAGAGCAGTTTAAAACACTTATCACAGAACAACTTGAAAGACAAAACAGAATGGAAAAAGATGAAGGCGCAAAAGACTTCACCAATATGGATAAAATCGTTATCGGTGTTTGCGGTGGCGACGGCATCGGCCCTATTATTTCAGAATCAGCCGTTTCGGTTATGAAACATCTTCTTGCAGACGAAATCGCAAGCGGCAAGGTTGAAATCCGCGTAATCGAGGGTCTTACTGTTGAAAACAGACTTGCACAGGGCAAGGCTATTCCCGACGATGTTCTGGCAGAACTCAAGGCTTGTGACGTTATCCTTAAAGGACCCACAACCACACCCCATGGCGGTACACTCGAGTCGGCAAACGTTACAATGCGCCGTGAACTTGACCTCTATGCAAATGTACGTCCTGTAAGCGTTCCCGATCAGGATATCGACTGGGTATTCTACCGTGAAAACACCGAGGGTGAGTACGTTCTCGGCTCACGCGGTGTTGAAATTCCCGGTAAACTCGCAATGGATTTTAAGGTAACAACCGACTGCGGTACAAAGCGTATTGCACGTGCTGCTTTTGAGTATGCAAAAAACAATGGCAAGACCAATGTTGCAATTGTTACAAAGGCTAATATTATGAAAAAGACCGATGGCAAGTTCTCGGAACTTTGCCACGAGGTTGCCAAGGATTACCCCGACATCACAGCAGAAGACTGGTACATTGACATAATGACCGCAAACCTCGTAAACGAGAACAACCGTTCACGTTTTCAGGTGTTTGTGCTTCCCAATCTCTATGGCGATATCATCACTGATGAGGCTGCACAGATTCAGGGCGGTGTAGGTACTGCAGGTTCTGCCAATATCGGTGACAGATACGCTATGTTTGAGGCAATCCACGGCTCAGCACCCCGTATGATTGAGCGCGGTGACGGTGCATATGCAAACCCCTCATCAATGCTTAAAGCGACCGAAATGCTTCTTCGTCACATCGCGATGAGTGACAAGGCTGACCGCCTTGCAAAAGCAATGCGCGTATGCCTCGAAACCGAGAAAAAATATGTTATCACAGGCCGTTCAACAGGCGCATCTTGTGAGCAGTTTACACAGTACATTATGGAAAATCTGTAATGTTAAGATTAGACGAACTTAACATAAACGGATATAAGATATATCAGGATCCGTCGCAGTTTTGCTTTGGTGTTGACGCTGTGTTTCTTGCGGCAGAGGCACAGGTGAAAAAGACTGACCGCGTGATTGATATCTGCAGCGGCAGTGGGATTATCCCACTGCTGCTTTTAGCACGTGGTGACGTGGAGAATATCACGATGGTCGAGTACTTTGACTATTTTTGTGACCTTGCAAAAAAGAGTGCCGAGCTTAACGGTTGTGAAAAAAGGCTAAATATCGTCAATGCCGATATAAAAGAAATTGAAAATCACTTTAAAAAGAGCAGTTTCGATGTGCTCACCGTCAATCCGCCGTATGAAAAAAACGGCCACGGTATTGACAGCCCCAACCCTATGAAAAACGCGGCGCGGCGCGAAACTCTTTGCGATATCCGCGATGTATGCCGTGCGGCAAACTATCTTTTGGAAACGGGCGGAAGAATGTATATGATACACAGACCGTCGCGTATATGCGATATTCTGTGTGCCATGCGCGAATTTAAAATTGAGCCAAGAACGTTAAAACTTGTTCAGTCAAAGCGTGACAGTGAGCCGAATATGGTGCTGATATCGGGCATAAAGGGCGCACCGCCTTATCTTACGGTGCAAAAGAATATGATAATTTACAACGACGATGGTAGTTATACCGAAGAAAGCAGTAGGTTATATAATGCGTGAGTTTGATTTTTACCTTGTCGGTACACCGATAGGTAACCTCGGCGACTTTTCAAGCCGAGCGATTGAGGTGTTATCGCAGGTTGATTTTGTTGCGGCGGAGGATACGCGCAACACTTTAAAACTTCTTAATCATTTTGATATAAAAAAACCGCTCATCAGTTATTTTGAACACAACAAAAAGCGCAGGGGCGAGGAGATTATCGCACTTTTAAAAGAGGGAAAACGCGGTGCACTTGTGACCGACGCGGGTATGCCCGCAATATCTGATCCCGGCGAAGATCTTGTGCGTATGCTGTATGATGAAGGTTTTTCTGTGACCGCGGTCCCCGGACCCACCGCTTTTTCAACGGCACTTGTGCTTTCGGGGCTTGATACCTCGCGTTTTTCGTTCGAGGGCTTTTTGTCAACCGCAAAAAAGAACAGGCGTGAGCATTTAGAGAGTCTTAAAGGATATCGCAATACGCTCATTTTTTATGAAGGTCCCACAAAGGTAAAAGGTACGCTTGCCGATCTGAAAGAGATGCTTGGTGACAGACGCTGTGCAGTAGTGCGCGAACTCACAAAACTCTATGAAGAGGTGCTTCGCGGTACGCTTTCGGAAATGATTGACCATTTTGATGAGACTGACCCAAAGGGAGAGTTTGTGATTATTGTTGAAGGCGAAAACGAGCAAAACCGTGAAGAACAGTTTTGGGAAAAACTTACAATCCCAGATCACGTCGAGTATTATATAAATGTAGGCAATGACAAAAAGACGGCAATCCGCCTTTGCGCCAACGACCGCGGACTTCCAAAAAGCGAAGTATATAATTTAGTAATGAAAAAATAAAAAAGGGCGATTCCGCTCTTTTTTATTTTCTGGTATTTGTCGAGGTTTTTCGAGAAATTTTGGAATTTGGATTTTATATAATGTCAACAAGTTACAAAATTCAAATTAATTTTACAAGGGAGTGTACCAAATGAACAACAAAATAAGAGCGGTAGTTGTGCAGCCGATAGGTGAAAATATGAAAACGGTTTGTGAATTTTTAAAGCAAAACGGCTATGAAATCTCGGCAACTGCCGATAAAATAAGCGAGGCGGTAGATGCAATTATATTCAACAAGCCCGATGTTGTTATTGCCGATATTTTTATTTCGGATATGGACAGTATCGGTATAATCGATATGTTAAAGCACAAAGGCTATTCAAATCCAACTGTTTTTGCTGCGGTGGCATCGGTTACAAACGGTAATGTTATCGAAAACGTGCTGTCACGCGGATTTGACATATTTACCTCAATACCTTTTGATGCCGATATGTTTGATGGGAGAATCCGCACTGAACTTGAGCGCAAACACGGTATAAATGACAGTGAAAAAAGCAGATTTGACCTGCTTGACTACATTGCGCGTCTTATGCATGAAGTGGGCGTCCCCGCATCAATTCGCGGCTATGATTATATCCGTGACTCTATCATGATGGCACTTTCCGACCGCGAAATTTTACGTTCGATAACAAAGGAACTTTATCCGTCAATCGCAAAGTCGCACAAAACCACTCCCTCACGCGTTGAACGCGCAATCCGCCACGCAGTTGAAGTTGCCTGGGGACGCGGTGACGTTGACGTTTTGAACGGGATTTTTGGCTATACCGTAAAGAGTACAAAGGGTAAGCCCACCAACGGCGAATTTATTTCAATGCTTACAGAACGTGTTCGCCTTGACCTTCGGGTTGGATAAATTTACTTATTGATTTTTGGCAAAAAACATTGACCGAGGCATACTGTAAATGTTATTATAACTATATAGATTTTACAGGAGATTCGGTATGAATAAATTTTTAAGAATTATACCGACAATTGTATTGTCGGTATTTTTAATGTCATCTTTGTGCTTTGTATTTGCAGATGAGACGCCAGTTGTGACAGAAACTGAACAGGTGCAGGATACAACGCCTCCCGAACAGACACAACCCGATAAAAAGACGGTTACAGGCATACGTCTTACAATTGATGCCAAAAACAGATTTGTAAAACTCGGTTCACAGCCCGATTTTACAGGTGCAAAAATAAATGTTACATACTATGACGGTAGCACAGCGCAACTCGATTTTGACAAGAAATATCTGGTTGAGTGGAAGGGTGATACCCTTGGCAGAAGGTGCGCAAAATTTGACGTCGACGGAAACACATTCAATGAGTATTTTGTTGTTTATGATGAAGCAAAAGACGCACTTGCTTTTGAAGATGTTTATAAAACCTATTGGGGTTACAGACAAATACAGCACTGCTTCAGTGCAGGTTTTTTTGTGGGCGTTTCAAAAACAACTTTCGGTATTGCCGATAATATGACACGTGCTCAGTTCTGTCAGATGATTTATCAGATTTATAAAGACGATGAATCGGTTATGACACAGCACAAACAGGCGTCTTTTGTTGATGTTGAGAGTGGTGCGTGGTATTTTGAAGCTGTTACAACCTGTGCTGAATCAGGAATTGTAAACGGTATGGGAGACGATACTTTCTGTCCGGACAGTCCTATTAAGCGTGAGGATGTTGCGGTTATTATGATGCGCATTTTGCTTGGTGCCGAAGGTGCCGAGGGTGTTGATGTTGACAGCACTCTTAAAAATGCGCGTGAAAAACTCGGCGTTGCAGCGACTGATTTTGATACCACTTCAGAATATGCCAAAAAGTATGTGGCATCGGCGCTCGGTGTCATTTATTACGGCGATGAAAAAGGTAATATAAATCCAAAAAACAATATTACCCGTGCCGAGTGTGCATCGATGATAAACAGTTTGTTTTTTGATGGATTTGTGGACCCTGTGCCAAAGCGCCTTGTCTATCTCAGCCCCTCAAATCAGAACAGCAATCAGTACAGTATATACAACAGAAACGATTCTTCAACCCATGTGTATACCGAAGGTCTGCAGATGCAGAAAATAGGCAACAAGGTAGCAGAATTGCTCAAAGGAATGGGCTATGAGGTTCATATAGCCAACTTTAATCTATCGATCCGCGGCGATGAAAACTCAAGACCGGTTGAAGCAGGTAAAATGGGTGCGGATGCTTATGTTGCAATACATTCAAACGGTATTTCGGGCAAAAATAACGGTAAATATCAAGGTACGATATGCTATTATAACGGCAACAACAAGGGCGCAAAAGAACTTTCGGACTTTATCTATAACAGAATGTCGGCGCTCACACCCACCAAAGATGGCGGCAGTCGCAATGATATGACAGAGCAAAAACCGTTTACCGAGGTTAAAAATCCCACTATGGCAAATGTGCTTATTGAGGTGGAATATCACGATTATGCAACCTATGCCACCTGGATTGTAACCCATACCGATGAAATTGCAAACGCAATTGCACTCGGAATTGACGAATATCTCAGGACATTGTAATTTAACGGCGCAAAAAGTGTATTTTTTGCGCCGTTATTGTTAACAAAAATAGTATAATTAATTTATATATTTTAAACAAAATTGTATTTAAGCGTTGTTTTGTGGTTAAAATCAAAACAAATTGATTGACATTTGACCGCTATTAAAATATAATAAAAACGTATTAGTATAAATAGCTTTTATAAAAATAGCTTTTATGGGAGGTTTTTTAATCATGACCAAAACTAAAAGAGTTCTGGCAGCGGTTATTGCTGTTATTACAACAGTTGCAATGCTCAGCGCATTTTCTGTTGTTTCGGCACTTACTCCGCAGGAAATTGCACAAAAAGAATCAGCAGAACTTAATAAGTTCATTTACAATCCTTTTGACTCTATCGCAAACCCTGGCTATGGTGCAAGCGTTACTGCGTCAAATCTTGTATTTGTTGATGACGGCTGGAAAGATGCACAAGATAACACTTATGTTTATCTTGAGTATCATATAGGCAACAAAAAAGAAATTTACAGAGCAATAAAGGGCATAAACGCCTTTGCATCACCGCAGGATGCTGTTGCAAAAGTAGGCCGTGAAAATCTTAATATCAAGGTTGGTGCAGGTACATATGACGGCACTTTTGGTGCTGCACCCGGCAACTTTGCATATAACGGTCTTACATTCTACGGTAACTATGCAGGTACAACACCTAACGTTCCTGATATTGAAGATCCGTATATAATGAACCTTAATCCCAACCGCAATTCTGAACTTGAATCAAAAATTGCAGGTCGTTGGACATGGGAAGCAGGCCGTTACGGTATCACAATCGACGGTTTCACTGTTACTGAGGCAATGTATACATACGTTTCATCACAGTATGTTGGTGATGTATTCATCGATAACTGTATCTTCAATGCAAGTTTTGTTATGACATCAGGCGGTGGTTATCTCGATACATACTACTTCACAAACTGCCGTGTTGTCGGTGCAACCACAGCATGTTTCACCTTCGGTGGTGCTAACAGTGACGTTCATATCGAAAACAACTATTTCGAAAACTGCTCAGGCGGTGTTCTTTACGTAAACGCTGTTGGTAACAAAACAGGCGCCCCTGCACTTGTTTCGTTCTCAAACAACCTTGTAAGAAACTGTAAAAACGTTGTAAGATACGAATATTCAAACGCAAACTACGGTATTAATGTTGCCTTTAACAAAGTTGAGGGTAACACATTCTATAACTGTAGCGGTGCTTACACAGTTGGTTCGTGGTATTATGTTGACGCTGTAAGCGGTACATCAATCGCAAACATCGTTGACCCCACAAGTAAAACTTATATCAACAAAAACAACTTTATAAATCAGCCTTCAGGCACACCCGCTATCAAACTTATTGGTCGTGAAAGTCTTGCAGGTAAAGATGTTAAGTTTGTTATTTCTGCAAACTATAACAAAATCCTCTTCAAAGACCCAAAAGATCCTGATAACTTAGCATTTGATACATCTGCGCTCGGCGTTGTTGACGGTTCATACAACTACTACAACGTTGCATCGGTTGATAAAATCTTTGCTGTTGATACACTTCTTTCAACAATGATTACAATGCCTTATTATAAAGATGAGGCAATGACTGAACTCGTTGCAGCAGGTAGCATTCAGTGGCAGACACGTGTAATTTCAAAATATTACAATCCCGACCCTGCAACATACGGCATCAATGATAAAAAGAGCCTTATCTATGCAGAGGCACTTGATGGAGCGCTTAATGTAACTCTCGACGATAAAGTTCTTATTGCAGGTACATCAAAGCTTGATCTTTACTATGACTTTATGCTTACCCGCCCTGTTGCAAACAATGTTTTGCCGATTACAGGCGACAGAACACTTGCATACCTTGTTATCACAAACCCAACAACAGGTCAGTCTTCAAAATTCGGCTTTACCGTTAACGCTAAAACCGATAAAACAAAGGCAGAGTACCTTGGCCTTTACAACAAAAACACCGATTTGATTTATGAAAATACAGAAGTGGTTGGTGACACAGTTAAGGTACAACTCGATCCGATTGACATTAACTTCCCATTCTATATAGCATCATCACCTTCGTCAACAGTAGCATATTATACTGACGCTGATTGTAAAACAGCTTACAAAGACGAAAAATACTATATGGCTCCCGGTAAAACAACAACCATTTATGCAAAAATAACATCGGGTGACCAAAAGACTAACAAAGTTATAAAACTTGATTTCCAGAGAGCAGGTTCAGCAGTTGCCGACGCAGCTATCGAAAGCGCTGTTTTCCCGCTTGATAATATCAATATATTTAATAACGAAAGAAAAACAATCGTTTACCGTCCGTTTGCAATGGTTTCAAAAGTTGCATTCGACTTTAATGTATCAACAGGTGCAACCTATGCAATCTACAGCGATAAAGCTTGTACAAAACTTGTTTCAAAACAGGGCGATGTAAAAGAGTTACCGATTGGCGACGGCATTGTTTATTACTATGTAAAGGTTACAAATCCTTCAGGTTTTGAAACAGTTTACACACTTGTAACTTACAATGACGTTAAGTCAACCGACAATGTTATTGCCGGTGTTACAGGTATTACAGACGGTATTTCGATAAAAGATAACGTTATTACAATTGAAGCTTCAACAACACTTGCTCTTATAAACGCTCACTTTGATACAAGTCCGTTTGCAGATATTGTGACTTATGCAGATGCAAACAAAAAGTTCAAAGTTGATCCCTCGGTAACTTATCAGACTGTTAACAACCGTGAGGTTGAAGTTCGTACATTCCAGCTTGGTATTTCACAAAAAGTTTCATACTTCTATGTTGACGTAACATCAGAAGTTGGTGAGACTAACTCATATAAAGTAGTTATTTACAAAAAGGCTGAAACAACCGAATTTTCGGATATCGCAGGTCACTGGGGCGAAAAATACATCAAAGATGTAGCAGACCTCGGTCTTGTTAGCGGTTATGCAAAGGGCGGCAAGTTCGAATTCAGAGCTAACAACAAAGCAACCCGTCAGGAAGTTGCAATCCTTCTTTGCAGAATGCTCGGTATTGAGCAACACGCATTCAGAAACGTAGCACTTCCTTATGAAGATTCATCTTCAATTCCTGAGTGGTCATACAACTATGTAAAAGCTGCTTTTGCACTTGAGTTTATGGTTGGTTCAAATAATAAATTCAATCCTACAAACAACATCACACGTCAGGAGTTCTTCCAGGCAATTGCAGGCGTTCTCAAACTTGATAAAGAGGCAGCAAAAACTGTTGACCTTGGTAAGTTTAAGGATGCGAAGGATGTTGCTAACTGGGCACAGGCTGCAACAAAGGCTTGTATCAAGGCAGGTATTGTTGAGGGTGCAGACGGTAAACTCAATCCTAAATCAAACATCACACGTGCCGAGATCGCAACAATCCTCAGCAAGTGTACAACAATCAGAAACGATGTAAGATACGCTGATTAATAATTTTAAAGGTCGATAGCTTATGCTATCGACCTTTTTATGTAATAAAATAACCGAGCCAATTGGCTCGGTTATTTTATCTTTTTACAAAGTACCACATCATTGCAAAGGTATCTGTATTTGCTGTGCGAATTGTGATGCCGTCTATAAGTTGTGTGCCTTTGAGTTCGATATCATTTATTTCGTCATAGTATGTTGCTTCGGGAATTGCTTGTTTCACACGTAGTCTTACTGTATGTGAACTGTCACCGCTGTTTTGTAAAAATGAAAGCAGGATACGGTTGCGCTCTTTGTCTATGTAGTAGTATGCAGAGCCGACACTTTCAAAAGGATTAACGAGCGGATAATAGTCACCGTTAAGAATAACCTTTTCATACTTGCGATAGTTTTTTACTTGTTTTTTTACTTCTGCTATAACGTCATCTGATGCGTTGGGAAGGTGCAGTTCATAGCCGAGTGCACCGCCGAGTGCCACGCGGTAACGCAAATCAAGGTCTTTTAGATCAATTGGCTTTGAAACATGGCAGGACATTGTAGCTGCAGGATATGCAAGCATTGACGAGTACTGTATCTTTATTCTGGGTTTTGGGAATGTGTTGTCGCTTGTCCAAATCATTGTGCTGTATTTCATCATACCGAGGTCATAACGACCGCCGCCACCTGAACAGTTTTCTATCATTGCATTTGGATATTTTTCTTTGAACCAGCGAAACAAATCATAAACCCCGAGCATATATCTGTAAGCCGCTTCCCCCTGACGCTCGGAGGGAAGGTAGTTTGAGCCAACTTCGGACATATGTCTGTTCATATCCCACTTGAAGTAGTCGATAGAAACACCATCAAAAGTTTCAGAAAAAGATTTTTTGAGATATTCTATAACATCGGGATTTGCCATATCAAGAACAAGCTGGTTGCGGCTTAAAAGACTTTCTCTGCCTGTTACCTGAACACACCAGTCGGGATGTATGTCATACAGCTTTGAAACAGGGCTTATCATTTCAGGCTCAATCCATATTCCGAATTTGATACCGTATGATTTTACTTTGTCAACAAACGATTTAAGGCCGTTTTTAAATTTAGGCTCGTTTACAAACCAGTCGCCAAGGCTTGACTTGTTGTCATTTCTTGCGCCAAACCAACCGTCATCCATAACGAGCATATCAATACCCGCATCTTTTGCGGCAGTTGCAAAACGGAGCATTTCAGCTTCGTCAATATCAAAATAACATGCTTCCCAGGTATTAAGTACAACGGGACGGTTTTCAAACGGTTCGGGTGGGAGTATGTGATTACGGGTAAAATCATGAAAATTTCTCGACATTTGTCCGATGCCGTCTGCGGTATATGTCATAACAGCCTCAGGAGAAACAAATTCTTCGCCCGGCTTCAATAAATAATTAAAGTTTTCGCTTCCAAGTCCGATAAGTATACGCGTCGAATTACATTGGTCAACGTCTACCTCGTCAATAAAATTACCGCTGTAAACAAAGTTAAAGCCGTATACGTCGCCGCTTTCGTGGTCGGCGTTTTTGTCACAAATTGCAATAAACGGATTAAACTGGTGGCTTGATGCACCGCGGCGTGATGCAACGCTCTGAAGACCGTGGAAAAGCGGATGTCGTTCGTAGCTACGCTCGTGCATTTGACCGCCGTAAAGCGATATCATATCATAATCACACTCGGGAAGGTCGAGCATAAGGCTCATACATTTTTCTATTATAACATTTCTTTCTGACGAGTTCTTAATTGTAACATAGCGAGAAATAACGTCTTCTTTTTCAAAAACGGTATAATAGAGATTTACGTCAACACCCGTAACAATATCAGTCATAGAAATTTCAAGTGTTTTGGTGGTATCGTCCGCATCGGCATAGGGAAGCCTTGAGAGTTCAAGTCGTCCGTCAAAAATACGGTATGATTTATATACGAGTCCTGTAACGCTGTTGCCGTCTGCATTTTTAATTCGTAAAGCGGTGGCACGAAAATCACCGTTGCCAAATGTAGAGTATTCAAGCGCGTTGGTATCGGGACTGAATTGTGTACCCGTCTGTTCATGATAAGGTGAAAAAGAACGGTATTTTCTTTCATAACTAATTGATGAAATATCGATTTTTTTGCCGTAATAAACGTGTGCAAGAAATTTGTCAAATGCAATTTCAAATGCATAAGTTGTGTTACGGGTATTTAAAACAAATGTTTTTTTATGTGAATCATAATTTATAGACATTATCAAGACCTCTTTATACTTCCATGATTATCGGGATAATTACAGGTGAGCGTTTTGTTTTGTGAGTAACAAACTTTGTAACGGCATCGCGCACATCACCTTTGAGTGTACCCCAGTCGAATATTTCGCGTTCGATGTTGCGGTTGAGTGCAATACTTGCGGCATCTTTTGCACCTACAATCAGTTCTTCGCTGTCACGCATATAAACAAATCCGCGGGAAATCACATCAGGTCCTGATACGATTTTGCGCTCTTTTGCGCTAACTGCCGCAACGACAACAATCATACCGTCTTCTGCGAGAAGACGTCTGTCGCGCATAACGATATTTCCTACGTCGCCGATGCTTCCGCCATCGATAAGCACCTGACCTGCAGGTACCGAATCCTCGATTTTTGCGCTGTCACGTGTGAGTTCCAAAACACCGCCATTTTCGTTTATAAAGACGTTTTGCTCTTCCATACCCGATTCGACTGCGAGTTTTTTGTGCGCAAGTAGATGCCTGAATTCACCGTGAACAGGCATAAAGAATTTCGGTTTTACAAGTCCGAGTATCAAAAGCAGTTCTTCCTGACAAGCATGGCCCGATACATGAACGCCCGAGATACTGTCGGCAACAACGTCAGCACCTAGTTTTTCAAGTTCATTTACAACAGTTGATACAAACTTTTCGTTACCCGGAATGGGAGACGCCGAGATGATGACAATATCATCTGACGAAATAGATATAATTCTGTGGTCGGAAAACGCCATACGGTAAAGCGCACTCATCGGTTCGCCCTGTGAACCCGTTGTGATAATTACAACCTCGCCTTTTGGATAGCGGCTGACGTGTTCAATCGGTATAAGTGTGCCTTTGGGGATATCGATGTACCCGAGTTCGTTTGCGACGGCAATAACACCCTCCATACTTCTGCCCGAAATCGCAACTTTGCGTCCGTATTTTACGGCAGTAAGTATTATTTGCTGTACGCGGTGAACGTTTGATGAAAACGTTGCAATAAGAATACGTTTGCCGTCAGCACGTGCAAATATATTGTCAAACGAGTGTCCGACTTTGCGCTCTGACATCGCAACTCCGGGGCGCTCGGCATTTGTAGAGTCGGACATAAGAAGCAAAACACCCTCTTTTGAAAGCGTACCAAGGCGTGTGAGGTCAATCATACGACCTCTTATTGGGGTTGTGTCGATTTTAAAGTCACCCATGTGGATGATAGTGCCGACGGGTGTTTTGATTGCAAAAGCGGCACTGTCGGCAATTGAGTGGTTGACTTTGATGAATTCAACTGAAAAACAACCGCGGTTTACAATATCACCCGGTTTTTGCTCCATAAGTATAGGCTGACGGTTGAGTTTATGCTCGGTCAGTTTACGTTTTATAAGTCCGATTGTAAGTTTGTTTGCAAAAACGGGGACACTCACTTCTTTTAAAAAGTAGGGCAGACCGCCGATGTGGTCCTCGTGACCGTGGGTTACAAAAATACCGCGGATTCTGTCGCGGTTTTTTAACAGATAGGTAAAATCGGGGATAACATGGTCAATGCCCAACATATCGGCGTCGGGGAATGCAAATCCGCAGTCAATAACGATTATATCGTTTCCGTACTCAATTGCGGTCATATTTTTACCGATTTCGTCAAGACCGCCTAAGGGGATTACCTTAAGTTTAAACGCGGGTTGCTTGGGTTGGTGTGGTTTTTTTTGCTTTGAAGGCGCCTTGGTGGGTGCCTTTTTGGTTGCTTTTTTAATTTGTTCAGGTTTTGGCTGTGCGGTCTTAGTTTTTTTGTTACTTTGTGTTTCTGCCTGATTTTTTATTTGTTTTGATTTTTTGGGGGCCTTACTTTTTGGCTTGTGTTTTTTTTGTGTATTGCTTTTTTGTGATGTGTGTTTAAGCTTGGCTATTTTTTCTTCAGTTTGCATATTCTTCCTTTCTATTTAAATACAACAAAAGCAAGACATTAAAAATAATGCCTTTAATATTTACTCGACAGTACCAACCGTTCATACCGTCTATTTATCACCTATTATATATTATACAACTATTTTAGAATTTATACAAGTAAAAATTAAAAAGCACCTTAAAAAAGGTGCTTTTTTAAAATAAGTAATATTATTACTCTGCTTTGATTGACTCTGTAGGACAAACAGATTCACAAGCGCCGCAATCGATGCACTCGTTATTATCGATAACATAGATGCCGTCGCCTTCTTTAATTGCGCCTACGGGGCACTCGCCTTCGCATGAACCGCATGCAATGCAGGTATCTTCAATAATATGTGACATTAGGTTACACCTCCTTGTAATTATTAATATAATATCAAACAATATTGTATATTGCAAGAACTTTTTTAAATTAGTCGCGTTCGAGTTCAGAAAGAGCTGCCATTTCTTCTTTTGAAAGTACCGATTTTCCTGCTTTGAGCAGTTTGACATCGTGTGTATCAAAGGTTTTATATATTGTGGTATCATCGCTTTCAAGTGCCACTTTAAGCGTTTGCTTGAGTGTGTTTGTTTCGACAACGGTGCCGTTGCCATCGGGCGTTTTTACAAGCGAACCTGTGCGGGGGAGGTTTTTGTTAAGCGCCTCATAAGTGCTTTGTTCATACTGTAAGCAGCACATAAGTCTGCCGCAGGTACCTGAGATCTTTGCGGGGTTTAACGAAAGACTTTGTTCTTTTGCCATTTTTATTGAAACGGTATGGAAATCGCTCATAAACGAGTTACAGCAAAACGGTCTTCCGCAAATTCCGAGTCCGCCTTTCATTTTACACTCATCGCGAACACCGATTTGACGGAGTTCGATGCGTGTTTTAAATGTCATCGCGAGTTCTTTGACAAGTTCTCTGAAGTCTATGCGTGTATCAGCGGTAAAATAAAACAGAATTTTGCTTTCGTCAAAGGTATATTCCACTTCGACCAGCGTCATTGCAAGACCGAGTTTTTGAATTTTTTTCTCGCATATTTCAAATGCAGTCAATTCTTTTTGTTTAAGACCTTGCATCTTTTTGATATCAATGCCGTCGGCAATACGGATAACGGGTTTTAAGGGTGAGACGATTTCGTTTTCGTCAACTTCGCGGTTGCTTTGAATAACTTCACCGCATTCTTTGCCGCGTGCTGTTTCTACAATGCACCAATCGCCCTCTTTAAGCGTGAGTTTGCCGGGATCGAAATAATACATTTTTCCACCGTTTTTAAAACGGATACCTACTATTTTAATCAAGTGTTTTTCCTCCGTAAAGGTTAATTATGAGTTCACCTGCAACGAGCGAAACATTAATACTGCGTTCGAGTTCCGATTGTGACTTCTGACACTCGTTAAGGCAATCATATAACCTGTTTATATCTATTTTAGCAAAAGTGCTTTTATTTTTCAAGATGCTGTCACAAAATACAACACTGCCAATATTTTGCGTGGAATTTAAAATAAGAATATCCCGTAAATATACGCTCAGAATAGGTAGCAGTGCCAAAAGCGAATCTTTGGTTTTTTGCGAAAATATTTCTTTTGCAATGGTATAGCGGTCGCCGTTTGCAACTCCGATACAAATGCGTTCGCATTTTTCAACCTGACTCAAAAACTTTTTGTCAGATGCCATTTTTTTGGCAAGACCGATGTTGCCCTGCGACGCCTTCATATATGTTTTTAAAGTGTCTAGTGGTATTTTTTTGAGTTCTTTTTGTAAGAATTCGGCGCCTTCATCCTCGTTGACATATTCCATTTCGTATACACTGCATCGTGATATTACAGTGGGTAATATTTTTTCGCGACTTTCGGTGAGTAAAATGAACACACAAAAAGACGGTGGCTGTTCAAGCAAAGTTAAAAGTGCGTTCTGTCCGCTGTCATTCAGTAGATGAGCACCGTCGATAATGTATATCTTTCTTTTTGCCTGTGTGGGTGTGATAAATGCATCCGCACGCATATCACGTACCGTGTCAACGGGGATGAGGCTTTTATCCTCAGGCTTACGTATATATATAACATCGGGGTGGCTGAAGCGAAGTGCTTTTTGCTTATCGTCGACAAGTTCAGCGGCAAAAGCGGTTGCGGCGGTAAGTTTGCCCGTGCCGTCGGCACCGCAAAAAAGGTAAGCGTGAAGGGGAGTGTTATTAGTTATAGCGGTCCCCAACTGCTCTTTCATATTTTTATTTGACAAAAGTGTTTCAAACATCAGTCGATATACTCTCTTTTTACTTTGTCTGATATATAAAGCGGGGAGATGTTAAGTTCGGCTTTATCACCGCATTTGCAGTCGATCGAACTGACATCAATAAATGTGTGGGTAAGGGCGCTTCTGCCAATAAAACGCGCAGTTTGTCCGTTTATTTTTGCAGTCGGCATATTGTTTGAAAAAAGCATTTTAAAAACGTGATAGCCGTAACGGACAATATCTATAAATCTGAATAAATCATAATCTTTTTTTATTAAAACACCGTCGGCACTTCCACAACACAAAATCGCCACACGCGCATCGTGTTTGAGTTTGTATACGTTGCCATAACCAAGGTTCTGACCGCGTTTCAGTGTGCGTATGTCGGCAATTGTTGAATAAAATCTGCCTACTCGCTTTAAGCTGACGTTTGTTTTAAAGGGTACACGGCCGGTTAGTGCCGAACCGATGCGTACTGCATCAAGACAGTATTTATGGTCTTTAAGCGCGGCACTTGAGTTTGCAATATGGCGTATGCCGATATTGAATCCTGATTCCGTAAGCGTGTCGCATACAGATAAAAAGCGTTCGAGTTGCAAATCGGTATTTTGCATATTGTCACAAAAAGCATTTGAAAAATGCGAAAAAATGCCTGTAACCTTTATGTTTTCGACGTCAAAAACCGATTTTATCTGAGAAATATCGTTGTATTTAAAGCCGAAACGTCCGAATCCTGTATCAATCTTTAAATGTATCTTTGCAATCTTCTGACACTCGGCGGCATATTGAGCGATACGTTTTGCCTGTCCGATAGAGTCAACAGCGCAGATAATGTTGTTGTCTACAATTTCTTTTATTGACTGTGCGTCGTGGTAGCACGAAAGCAACAGTATCTTTGCACCGTCGCAAATATCGTATGTTTCTTCCAATCGCGATACTGCAAAAAGCGTAACACCGCAGGTGTCACGCAACAGTTCCGAGATTGCTTTTGCACCCAGACCGTATGCGTTTGCCTTCAGCGTGGGGATGACAAGCGCATGGGTGCGGTGCGAAATCTCATTAAAGTTATAAATGATGTCTTGTTTGTTTATTTCAAATACTGTCATCTGTTTTTAAGTTTAAATTTAATCATATTAAGTCGACGATACGATTTTTCGGCAACTTTTAAAAATGAGTTGAGCATCGGTCTGTAAATAACGCTCATTTCACCGATAAACTCGGTAAATTCACCGTTAAAGCCTTTTTTAAAACGGTAAAGACCATAGAGAGGGTTGTCCTCGCTGATATCGCCTGAAACACCGCGGAAATCGTACACTCTGCAGTTTTTCTCAACAGCCCATTTAATCATCTCGAACTGCAAAAGATAGTTTGGCATAACATTTCTGTAACTGTCAGATGATGCACCGTAAAGATACCACACCTTGTCACCGTAATGAATTGCAATTGTACCTGCTATTGCCTTGCCGTCAAGATATGCCATATAAAGACGTGCGTGTTCACCGAGCGAATCGAGAAGTCTTTTAAAGTAAGCGGCATTACGGATAACAAAGTTATCGCGGATGCCTGTTTCGAGCATAATATTATAAAAATCTTCTACTTTAGAAGTATCTTCGATTTTAACTTCAACACCCTTTTTGAGCGCAACACGGATATTATAGCGTGTTTTTTGGTGGAACGATGCCAGAAGTTCTTCTTCGTTTCTGCCTTCAAGATAAAGTCTGAAAACATAACGCGGTTGAATACCCTCGAAGTTTTTTGACTGTGTGGGCAGAGTAAGACCGATGTTTTTGCAAATTTTTGCAAACTCCTCGTCATCGCTTTTAACATCGGGGTCGATTTTAAAGATGTATGCCTTGTGTTTTTTTGCAAGTTCGTTTACACCGTCCATAAGACGTTTCATAATGTCTTTGTTATGAATATCACAAACAGGACCGCGCGGCGAATAGAGCATTTTTGAGTTAAAAAGCGGTACGGGGCGCACGAGTACCGCAATAGTACCCTCGATATTACCTTCTTTGTCGCGGACGATTACCGCCTCAAAGTTCCAATCGGTTTTTACCTTTGCCCACATTGTTGACTGTGAAAAGTTACATTTGGGGCAGGACTGTACAAATGCCTCGTATTCAGCAACCTGAGATGCATTATTTAAATCAAGAAATTCCAAGATATTTATTCTCCTATTTATATTATAATGATATTATATACAAAAACCTTTCATTTGTAAATAAAGTATTTGATTTTATAATAAAATAGTGTATAATAGTATTATTAAAACAGAAAAGGAGATAATATATATGGTAACAAGAGAATCAATTATCGGTGATGTACTTGATAAATATCCCGACACAGCACAGTTCTTTTTAGAGATTGGTATGCACTGCCTCGGCTGTCCTTCGGCACGCGGTGAAACAATCGAACAGGCTTGCGCTGTTCATGGCGAGGATTGCGATACACTTCTCGAAAAAATCAATTCAATCATTGATTAATTTAAAAAAGCACTCACTAAAATGAGTGCTTTTTAAATAATTTACGGGATTTACGCAAAATCGCGGATTTTGCGGGGTGTTAGTGGATATACTAATCCCTGGTGATTGGATGAACGAAATTTTTTACCGTGCCGGTATTAAAAACGGCGTGGAGTATGATGAATTTTTGTGTGAAATAAAAAAAGCACAAAAACTTTGCGGTGCCGAAGACATCGACACTGATGAGTTTGTAAAAAAATTGACACTTATTGCGCTTGAAAGGTATCTGAGGGACTGTTTATGAACGAACAAACATTGGTGGAACTTCTCAAACAAAAAAATATGCATATCTGTTGTGCCGAATCGTGTACGGGCGGTATGCTGTCGTCAACGCTTGTCAGCGTTGTAGGCGCGTCGGATGTTTTGGATATGGGTTTTGTGACATACGCAAACAAGGCAAAAATAAAACTTTTGTCGGTAAACGAAGCTGATATTGACAAATACGGCGTTGTGAGTGAGATTGTGGCAGGGCAGATGGCACGTGGCGCGTGTGATATGTCGGACGCCGAGGTTGGCGTTGGTATATCCGGCATTGCGGGTCCCGGCGGTTCGGAATTTAAGCCCGAGGGAATGGTGTGCTTTGGTTTTTGTGTAAACGGACATGTGACAACCTGTACTGTACAATTCGGTGCAATCGGCAGACAGAACGTGCGAAAAAAATCGTGCGAATTTGCAATTGACACGGTAATAGAACTAATAAAATAACGGATGCATCTGCATCCGTTATTTTTTTGCATTCCCCATTAAACCGTGGCTTTAGCGGAGTGTAATTATCGGTTGAATTTGCTTACCCTCAAGAGCAAGTTTTATTGTTTTGGGGATGAGCGAAAAATCGGCAATACAAGAGCGTTCTTTAGTGTCGGGCTCATCCTGACTGAACGGCACAAAATACACATTCTTTATATTCATAAGTGCGCCGATATTTTTTGCGCTGTTTGAAAGAGCATCGTTTGTTGCAAGAGCAATGACGAGCGGTTTGTCGTTTCGAAGATGCGCCTTTGCCGCCATTGTTACAGTGCTGTCGGTAATACCGAGTGCAAGTTTTGCAAGTGTGTTACCCGTACAGGGAGCAATCACCATAATATCTGTGAGGTTTTTTGGACCTATAGGTTCGGCACCCTTTATTGTATGAACTATGTCGCGTCCGCATACTTCGGCTATCTGATTTATAAAGTCCTGCGCACGTCCGAATCGTGTATCGGTAACATAGGTTATTTCTGACATTATCGGCAGAACATCAAATTCGTCTGCAAGTTCGCACAGTTCGCTCACTGCACGTGAGAGTGTACAAAACGAGCCGCACATAGCATATCCCAGAACACGTTTTTTGTTTTCCACCTCTACACCTCCTCAAGCATAGATATAACTGTTGTTTTAAGTACTTCACCCGCAAAACGCGGACAGTATTTGGCAGGAAGACCTCCTGCATTTATCACACAAATTCCATGTGCGGCAGCAAAATTTGTATCAATACCACCGGGTTTTGATGCAAGTTCAATTATTAAAGTGTCATCGGCAATCCCTGACAGCACTGATGCCGTTATGACAGGAGCGGGTACCGTATTAAATATGATACTCGGCTCAAAAAGCGAAAGTGCACCGAAATCGCATGATGCGGCACCCATATTTTCTGCCTCTGCCCGTTGTTTTTTATCTCTGGCACAAACGGTTACAACACAGCCGAGTGCCAGAAGTTTTTGACAAAGAACACGGCCTATGTTTCCAAAACCGCAAACAGCAACGTTTTTTCCTGCGAGAATTGTATTCTGGTTTTGCATTGCAACAAATACAGCGCCCTCGGCAGTGGCCAGTGCGTTTTTTACCGTATAAACTTCGTCTTTAAGGTAATTCAACACAGTGGCTCCAGTCGGGGTCACTATGGATGATGTGAACCCGCCGATAACAGTTTTGTTTTGACAAAGCGCAAGTAAATCGTGTCTGTTTACGGGCAGAATGACTATATTGCTGTCGGCTATTACCTTGTGTATATTGTCATCTGTTGACAGGTGCGCGGTATAGCCGTCTTTTTTAAGACTTTCGTAAAGATAATTCATTCTTGGGTCGGTGCCGATAATTCCAAAGCGATACATATACATTTCCCCTTTACAACTTATACTATGCCGGGAGTTGTAAAAGCGTTAAAAAAATAAAGACTTGTGCGGTTTCACAAGTCTTTATTGTATGAGTTGCTGTTCGGTTGAGGTTGTTATATTTGTTGTCTTATTTCCAAAATATTCGTCGAGTATTGCCTTTGCAACAGTACCCGAGGAGTTACCGCTGACACCGTGTTCAATAACAACACAAATTGCAATTTCGGGGTCTTCATACGGAGCAAACGCAACAAATATGCCGTTTGCTGTACCCGAGGGCACCGATGCAGTACCTGTTTTTGCACCGACATTGACAGGATATGACGAATAAAGTCCCGATGCAGTACCGCTTTGGGTTACAAGCCTCATTCCGTACATTATCGCGCGGAAGTTCTGCTCTTTCATCTGCAGGTTTTCAACCACCTCGATTTTGGCGTTTTGTGTGTTGACGCCTGTTGCAGTATCGTTTATTGATTTAACAAGATGGGTTTTGTAACGAGTTCCGCCGTTTACTACCGTTGCAACATAGTTTGCAAGTTGGAGCGGTGTGAAAAGGTTATATGACTGACCGATTGATGCCTGAAGCGTATCACCGGGGAACCATTCCTGCTGTTCGATTTTTAGTTTTGCCTCGGGACTTGCCAGAACGCCCGATGCCTCGGGAAGTTCAACACCTGTTTTTTGACCGAGTCCCAGTTTTCTGCAGTAGTTATTGAGCTTTTCTATGCCCATTTCATCTGCGGTCTGATAAAAATAATAGTTACACGATTTTTCGAGTGCTTGTGAGACATTGATTGCGCCGTGGGTTGTGCCGTAATCGGAATATATCCAGCATCTAGGAGAGTATGACGGAGCATACTTTGTGTAAATACCCATATCGCGAATAAGTGACTCGGGTCCGAGTACGCCTTCTTCGAGCACGGCAATACCTGTTGCCATTTTAAATGTTGAACCGGGGGCATAAGTGCCATTGAATGCGCGGTTAAACATCGGCATAAGTTTATCGGTTGCAAGTTCCGAATAGTTTTCGAGATAGGTTGTGAGGTCATAGTTTGGCGCTGATGCCGAAACGAGTATTTCACCGCTGTTTACATCAACAACAACCGCGGCTCCTGCACACGCATCTGCACCTGCTTGATTGGGTTTATATTTTCCGGCTTCGGCAATATTTTTGATTGTTTGTTCAAGTGATGCCTGAGCCACTTCCTGCAAATCTTTGTCGATTGTGAGCATAACGGTATTGCCCGAAGTCGGCTCTTTTACGGTGGTGACACCAAGCACTTTGCCGTCAACATCGCGTTCAATAACCTTTGTGCCGTCGGTTCCTTTGAGGTAGTCTTCCATCGCCTTTTCAATGCCGTCTTTACCGACGTGGTCGCTCATTTTATAGCCAAGTTCTTTATAGATGGGGTATTCCTCGGCATAAATGATATCTGTACGTCCGAGTATATGCGATGCAAGATAGGGCGTTGTATAAACGCGCTTTGACTCGGTATCGATACTTACACCGGGGTACTCGTCGGCAAGTTCTTTGATTATTGTAACGGTATCAATCGAAATATCACTTGCAAAAATATACGGATTTGATGACGAGAACGAGGCGCGTTCCATCTGATAGCGTACACCTGCAATAATTCGCTTTTCGGCGGTTGTGAGCGAGGTGTCTATCTTATATTTTTTTATAAGTTGCTGAATTATTTCGGCGGCAGAAGCGTCTGAGCCGAGTTTGTATTTTTTGATGAGTGCGTCAATGCGGCTTTGTGCGTTTTCGTCTTGATAAATAAATGTAAACGGCGCCTTTTCGCTTATCGGCAGAGTATCGTAATATTCTTCTTGTTTTGAAATAAGAAGATTGGCAAGATTTAATATAATTTCATTCTGACTGTCTGCGGGTAAAAGCGCACGAGAGAATTTTATTGTATAAACTGTTTCGTTTGTTACAAGAAGTTTTCCGTTTCGGTCGGTGATGTTACCGCGTGAGGCGGAAATAGTCTCGGTTGAATAAATCTTTTTTTGCGACTGTTCCTTATAGTAGTCGGTGTCGATTATCTGCATTTTAAAAAGAGCACCGCCGTATGCAATAAAAATTGCAACAACAAAAACAATCAGCGCAATAAAGCGCAGTCTGCCGTCTTTAAAATTCAAAGTTCAACACCTCCCGCATCAAGTTTTTTATTTAAAAATCTGATTATATAATAAACAGGATAGCAAAGCACAGCCGAAAACAAAAATTTTGGCAAAATAACTTTTACAAGGCAAAGTGACAGCGGCATCTGTCCGAAAAATACCAGAATGAGTACATATTCGATAACCAGAAACAGTGCGATTGCGCTGAGTTCAATAAAAACATAGGTCAGAAACAGTCGGCGAAGCACTGTTTTGAGCAATACCGCAACCAAAAATGCCGCAAACATAAAAAACAGCGCACTTTTTCCCACTACGCCGTCTGTTATGGTGTCGTTGATTATACCCACAATCAGTCCAAAAAAAGCCGAAAACGTCTCGGATTCGTTAAATGCCACGCAAATTGACAAAACCAAAAGCAGTTCGGGCGAAACGTTCATAAACCGAAGGTTTAGTGCGGGTACGCTTTGCAACAGATAAAATATGATAAGCACAATGCCGTAAATGGCGGCTTTTACCGATGTATTAGAACGCGAAAACATTATTCTGCCTCCGCTTTTTGTGAAAACTCGGTTATTACGAGCACGTTTTTAAGTGTTGATATGTCAACGGCAGGTTCAATTACGGCATATTGTGAAATTCCGTGTGTTTCGGGCTTGATTTCCTGCACGTTTCCGATTAAAAGCCCTGCAGGAAAAACACCGCCGATGCCCGATGTTACAACGCTGTCGCCCGAGTTGAGCTGTACGGTATTTCCGAGATACGACATTTTGCAGTTGCCTTCAGCGGCGAGTGCAAAATCGCCCTCTAAAACGCCGATGTCCTGTGTACGCGAGATGATTGCACCGATTTCGCACGATGAATCGAGTATTGTCGTTACTTTGCACCATGTTGTGCCGACTTCCGATATATAACCTGCAACCGCACCGTTTGAAATAACAATATCGCGTTTTTTTATGCCGTCAACACTGCCTTTGTTAAGCGTAACCATATACGAATAACCGCTCTGCTCCGATGCCACGACAACTGCTGAGCAAAAAGAAAAATCGGGGTTTTCGGTTTTTATGCCGAGGGCGCCCTTGAGCGCCTCGTTTTCGAGCATATATTTTTCGGAGTCGCGGAGTTTTTCAGAAAGTTCATTTACTTCGTTTTTGAGTTGTTCGTTTTGTTCTTTTAACTTGTTATAATCTGAAAAGACCGCAATAAAATTACCCGATTTCTGAGCAATCGTTGTGACAATGTTCTGAATAGGGGTGATGACAATGCCTACAAAATCTTCAAAAACGGTTACTTTTCCGCGCTCAACCGAACTTACAGTCAGCATACCCAAAAGAAGCACGGCAATAATGCATATTGCTATAAAAGTTTTTGATGTAAAAAAGTCGCGCATTCTATCTTGAAATTGCGTTCCATAAATCAGGTGATTCGAGCGAATATCCTGTACCGAGAGCTACGCAATCAAGCGGATTTTCGGCTATATGAACAGGGATGCCTGTCTCTTTTGAAATAAGAGTGTCAAGACCGCGAAGGAGAGCGCCGCCGCCCGAGAGAGTGATGCCATGGTCGATAATATCGGCGGCAAGTTCGGGGGGAGTCTGCTCAAGAGTGTTTTTAACCGACTCCACAATAACAGCAACGGGTTCCTCGATTGCTTTGCAGATATCGTCGCCTGTGATGGTGATATTCTGGGGAAGTCCTGTTATCATATCGCGTCCGCGGATTTCCATTGTTGCCTTGTATCCCATAGCATTGCCGATTTCAAATTTGATTTCTTCTGCCATGCGTTCACCGATAAAGAGTGAGTATGTTTTACGGATGTATGCAATGATTGCAGTATCGATAGCGTCGCCTGCTGTGCGTACCGATTTTGACGATACAACACCGCCGAGCGAAATAACGGCAACCTCTGTGGTGCCGCCACCGATATCAACAATCATTGAACCTGTAGGCTCACTTACGGGAAGACCTGCACCGATTGCGGCGGCAAGAGGCTCCTCGATTATTTTAACGTCTTTTGCACCTGTGAGCGATGCTGCCTCTTCAACGGCGCGGCGCTCAACGTCGGTCACTTCATAAGGAATACAGATGAGTATACGTTTTTTTGCCATAAATGAAGGACCCATTGCTTTTTTAAGAAAGTATCTGAGCATAAGTGCAGTTGACTCATAACTTGCAATAACGCCCTCGCGAAGGGGGCGGATAGCATCGATATTTTTAGGTGTTCTGCCTATCATATCTTTGGCTTCGGCACCAACCGCAACGGCACGTTTTGAGTCGGTGTCTATTGCAATAACAGACGGCTCACGAAGAACAATGCCTTTGCCCGTTTTGTACACGATTGTGTTGGCGGTACCGAGGTCGATACCGATATCGTTATAAGATAAAAATTTAAACGGATTTGATTTTTTCATTTTTTTGGTAAGTTTTTTGAGGTCCATTTTTTATTCTCCTTCTATTTTTTTCAAGCGGTCAATTACTTTTCCCATAGGAAGACCTATCACGCACGAGAGGTCGCCTGTTACTTTTTTTACAAAACCGATGCCTACGTCGTCCTGGATTCCGTATCCGCCCGCTTTGTCAAACGGAGAACCACTGTCGATATATGCATTAACCTGTTTTTGTGTGAGCGGGTGAAACGTCACCTGTGCTTTGTCATAAAAAATATACGATTTTTTGCCTTTCAGAATGCAAACACCTGTGTAAACGGTGTGGGTATTGTCCGAAAGTGACATCAGCATTTCATACGCTTCATCTCTGGTTTTTGGTTTGCCTAGAATTTTGTTATTAAGGCACACAACAGTGTCTGCTGCGAGTACCGTGTCATTCGGATACTGTTTTGCAACATCACATCCCTTGCCTTTTGCCAAAAGCATAACAAGACGTTTGGGGTCGGTCTCGCAAACCGAACTTTCGTCAAATTGCGATGCTTTTACTGTTAAGTCATAACCGCGGCTTTTTAAAAGTGAAAGTCTGCGGGGTGATGCCGATGCAAGAACTATCTCCATAATCTATTTACCTGTCGAGCCGAATCCGCCCGCACCGCGCTCTGTATCCGACAGCGTGTCCGACAAAATAAAATCGGCCTTTACAATCGGCATAATAACGAGCTGCGCAATGCGCTCAAACGGTTCCACTGTATATTCTTCTTCAGATGTGTTTAAAAGCGCTACTTTAATTTCGCCCCTGTAGTCAGCATCAACAACACCTACACTATTTGCAAGGCAGATTCCTTTTTTTGATGCAAGACCCGAACGCGCAAAAATAAAAGCGCCGATGCCTGTATCCTCAGGCTCAATTGCAAAGCCTGTTGGTATAAGTGCACGTGAGTGCGGTGCAATTGTCACGGGAGTGTCGATTGCTGCACAAAGGTCAGCACCTGCTGAAAACTCGCTCTGATAAGCGGGTAGCGGTGCAGTTTTTCCCATAGGTGTTGGGATTGCTTTAATTTTAATTTTCATTATTTTTCACCAAGTCGTTTTTTAAGCATATCGATTTCGTCTTCAAGACGCGAAACTTTGGTTTCGAGTTCGATGTTGCGTTCGTAGTAACTTTTGATTTCGTCACGCAGACGTGCTGCGGAAGCCTTGTTTTTTTCGTTTTCGTCACAAAGATCAAGGCAGGTCAGGATACTTGCCATAGGTGTTGTAACCTTACTGCTTGAAGAGAGAAGGTCGCGCATTTTTAAGTCGATAATATTAGCGAGTTTGGTTGTATACTCGCGTGATTCCTCCGTCATAACAACAAGCTCACTGCCTGCTATTGAAATAATAATTTTATTTTTGCTCACCTTTTCTTCCTCCTAAAAACATCTATATTCTTAAATTATAAATTATATTGGTATCTATTTCAAGTATTATTTTATTAATATTCTTGACAGAGTTTTGCAATTATAATATACTTTTGCAGAAAGGTAGTTAAATTATGGATTTTTTTGTTAATGCATTTAATGTTTTTTCACAGGTTTTAATACTTGCAATCATCGTTATGGTTGGCTTTATCGGCGACCGTATGGGATTTTTCACCGAAAAAACCGCGCGTGGCTGTAATGATCTGCTTTTTTATATAGTCACTCCTGCGCTTATTATCAATTCGTTTTCAACTATTCAGTTTTCAAATGAAAATGCAAAAGGCTTTTTAATTGAGTGCTTGTGTTGTGCTGCATTTCACGCCTTGGCAATTATTGTAAGCATTTTTGTTTTTAACAAGGGTGAACGCGACAAAAACGTAATTTTCAAGTATGGCACTGTTTACGGCAATATGGGATATATGGGCATACCGCTGTCACAGGCAATTATGCAAACGGTTACAGGCAACGGCGAAATCGGAGTTTTTTACTGCTCGGCGGCAATGATTGTGTTCAACATTTTTTCTTTTACGCACGGCGTTATGCTTATGTCGGGTTCGGGCGGAAAATTCGATGCAAAAAAACTCATTTTAAACCCGGGAGTAATTGGAATTCTGCTCGGCGCACCAATTTTTCTGCTCGGAATAAACCTGCCCGAAATTATAAAAGAACCTATTACTCACATAGGCAATATGAACACTCCTCTGGCTATGGTTTTGTTTGGAACTTACCTTTCAAAATCGGACTTTAAAACTATGTTTAAGCAAGGTAATATCTATATCACCGCGGTTTTGAAACTGGTTGTTTTACCGCTTGTCGCAATACTTGGTTTTTACCTTGCGGGAGTTCGCGGCAATCTGCTTATTGTTGCGTCCGTTTTTGTAAGTGCGCCTACTGCGACAAACACTTCGATGTTTGCCGCAAAGTTTGGGAAAGACACCGCTATTGCCTCGCAGACGACGGGACTTGTGAGCATACTTGCAATCGCAACAATGCCGATGTGCGTTGCCCTTGCAATGTTACTCGCGTAACCATTTATTAACCATTTTGTAACTTGACATATTATTGATAAAGTATTAGAATTATTGTGTATTTTATTTGAAAGGTTATGTTGAATTGAAAGATGCAATAAAGCGTGTGCTGTCGTTTTTAAATCGTAACAGACACAAAATATTCACCTTTGCGGTGGGTCTTGCGTTTATATTTTTCGTTTGTTTTTGCATAATATCCCTTGGCCGCTCGGTATACAGGGTTTTTGTGCCGACCGATATTTACACTGATTCGAATTACGAAAATACTCTTTACGGCGGTATTGTTTATGAAAATATCGACGGAGAAGGGGTTGAAGAGGCGAGTGCTGAGTTTTTTGAAAACTATATCAGCAACTTTATCCGTCAGGATGCGCCCTATTTTGATGATCCGACGCAAATCGACGATGAATATATTATCTCTCACGGCATCTGGCAGGCGATTACGCTCAATAATGCTCAAGGCATATATAACTATGACAAAAACGGCAATTTCCGTGTTCCCGCAAAGGATGTGGAAATGTTCAGCCACTATGTTATCGATTATGCAAGTAAAATCAAGCATAAAACGGTTGACGTGTGTGGTAAATTCAAATACAATTCACTCAACAAGACTTATACCGTTAAATCTTCGGGTTCATCCGACTATCTGTTACCCGATGTCATTGACATCAAAAAAGACGAAAATGACACCTACGTGTTAACTGTTGATTGCTATAACGAAACACCGTTGTCATCCGATGACCCCACCAATGACCCTGCGAATTTTGTGCGCCGTGTTGTGATTGTTATGCAGGATATGGGTATACAAAGTTATAACGTTCAGACAGGCAGCCCTGTTCACCGCTATATGATACTGTCCTTAAAAGGCGTTAGTGAAGACGAAATGGCAGAGCAAGAAACAGAGCTTCCCGAGGCAACAGAGGATATTGAACTGAATTAAAAACAAAAGCTGCCGTTTTACTAAAAACGACAGCTTTTTATATTATTCCTGTAGTTTTGCAGGGAGGCAATAGGGTGTTTTATGGATTATAATCAATTTAAGGCGGCAGCGTACAAATTCAGGTACGAGGCAGCAATTGAAACCGAAAATGAAAGAATAAGTTACGGCGAACTTTTAGAACGTGTCGGTGCACTTTATAACTCGTTTTGTCAGATGGGGGTGACAGGCAAAACTGTTGCAGTACTTACTGACAACTGTCCTCAAACGGTTTATGCTATACTCGCGTGTTTAAAGGCAGGATGCCGATGCGTCCTCTGCCGTGTCAGCGGACCTCTTTCGGCTCTTAAAGAAAAGCTTTTGGTGTATCGACCATCGGTTGCGGTTTTACATTCCTGTCATTTTGCGCATACGGCAGATGTATTGCGACAGATCGGGTGCAACAGTGCTGTAGTTGCCGGACGCAGTGATATTGACACAGAATGTCTTCCGTCGGTGCATTTTCTTGCCGACCTTTTGCAGATTAACGATTACAGTGCACCCGCCTGTGCGCAATCGGAAGGAAGTGTAATACTCGCAAATGACGGTGTGCGTTTTGACACACAAAAGTCGATTGAAATTCTTGACCGACGAGACGGAGTGTATATCGGTTTGCCGCTTTACTGCGGTGCGGGGTTCGATTCGCTGTTTTTTGCATTGCTGTCGGGACATAAATGTGTATTTTGTCAAAGCCCCTCGAAACAGTTTTTTAAAAAGAAAAACGTAAAACTTGCGCTTGTATATAAAAACGCTGAGGTCTTTGATATTGATGCGCTTTTTTATGAAAATGATAATACATTCTGTATAAATTGCGAGTTTGTATACTCTGAGGAATGTAAAAAAATCATTTCCGCGGCAATAGAGCGTCCTGTAGAGTGTTTTTATGACGGCAAAAAATTCAAAACTGTAGTGAAACTTTTTGAAAACGAAGACATAAAATCGGTATCGTCATCACCTGTTACAAGCGCTGTTACAAAAAGCGTGGCGGAGGCACTTTACGGTGTGCCTTGCCTTAAATCCGTTGTATTTAAAAAATAATTGACTATATAGATATATTATGTTATTATATACTTATAAAATTTTGTAAGGGTCGGTTATGAGTAAAATTATTGGTATTGTGTCGGGCAAAGGCGGTGTTGGTAAAACAACACTTTGTGCAGGTCTTGCGTTTGCTATTGCGGCACGCGGAAAAAATGTAATAGCCATTGACGGCGATATCGGTCTTAAAAATCTTGATATACTTCTTGGAATGATTGATAACATCGCTTTTGATCTTACCGATATTTTGTCGGAAAGATGCATGATAAGCAAGGCGGTGCAGGTACATGACAACTACCCTAATCTGCATTTTATCTCGGCATCGCAGAATGCCGACGCTGCCGATATCGACAAAGGGCGTTTCCGTAAACTTTGCAGATATCTTCGCAGTCACTACGATTATGTGCTGATAGATGCCCCTGCCGGTCTTGGCGCGGGATTTAAAAACATAGTTGAGTGTTGTGACGAGTGTGTTGTGGTTGCAACTTCCGACCTTACCTCCATACGCGATGCACAGAAGTGTGCGGCGGTTGTTTCAAATGTAAACGGACTCACAGCCCACCTCGTACTTAATAAAATAAATCCGCATATGATCACAAAAGGTTATTTGCAGAATATAGACGATATAATCGACAGTGTTTCGATTGCACTTTTGGGTATTATCCCCATTGACGACGGAATAATAGTTCATTCTAACAGGGGAACACCCGTCATAACAACCAAAAGCGTATGCGCCGGTCCGATAAAAAATATTGCGGCAAGGCTTTGCGGAGAGGATGCACCGCTTGACAAGTATTGGAGAAAATAAAAAACAGGAGGATTAATCTTTGAATATTGCACTTTTAGCCCACGAAAAGAAAAAGGAACTTATGGTACAGTTTTGCATTGCTTATGCTGGTATTTTTGCAAAGCATAATCTGTGGTCTGCCTCTGCTCTCGGTAATCTCATTACCGAAAACACAGGTCTTCAGGTAAACAAAGTACTGAGCGGTGTCAGCGGCGCTGAGGAACAGATTTCGTCGCGTATTTCTTGCGGAGAGATAGATGTGCTTTTATTTTTCAGAGATCCGCTTACCCCCACAACACGCACCCGTGAAGAAGCAAACGTACTAAGGCTTTGTGAGGTGCATAATATCCCTGTTGCAACAAACATTGCAACGGCTGAGGTTATTATTATGTCGCTTGACCGCGGTGACCTCGACTGGATTGAAATAAGCAGAAGATAACAATAGACAGCTCCCAAAGTCTTTGGGAGCACGTTTTTTGAATAAAATATGTTGTTTTGAATAAAAAGGAGTTAACAAATGGCAACCATTACAGCGCCAAAGGGCACAGCAGACATTCTGCCCTCACAGTCGTATAAGTGGCATTACGTGGAAAATATAATCCGCGATACGTGCCGCCTTTACGGATTTTCAGAAATCCGCACACCTGTTTTTGAGCATACCGAGGTATTTGTTCGCGGTGTGGGTGACACAACTGATGTTGTTACAAAAGAAATGTATACTTTTGAAGATAAGGGTGGACGCTCAATCACTCTTCGTCCCGAGGGTACCGCAGGAATTGTACGTTCGTTTATCGAAAACGGTATTTTCAATGACCCGCTTCCTGCCAAACTTTATTATCTTATAAACTGCTTCCGCTACGAAAAACCACAAAAGGGCAGACTCCGTCAGTTTTCGCAGTTTGGTGTTGAACTTTTCGGTGCAACAAGTCCGCAGACCGACGCGCACGTGATTTCGCTTCCGTATACAGTTTTAAACCGACTCGGTATTAAGGATATTGAACTCAATATCAACTCAATCGGCTGCAAAGAATGCCGTGCAAAATACCGCGATGCGCTCATTGAGTATTTTGAAGACAAAAAAGACAGTCTTTGCCCAACCTGTAACGAGCGTCTTTATAAAAACCCAATGCGTATACTCGACTGTAAAAGCGATATATGTGCAGATATTGCAAAGGATGCACCCAAAATACTTGATTATCTTTGCGACGATTGCGCAGAGCATTTTGAACAGGTTAAAAGTCTCCTTGACAATATGGGAATTGAATATAAGGTTAATCCGTATATTGTACGTGGCCTTGACTACTATAACCGCACAGTATTTGAATTTATTTCAAAAAACATCGGTGCACAGGGTACTGTTTGCGGCGGCGG
>JAZKZG010000029.1:0-1905 GCA_045612565.1 Eubacteriales bacterium | reverse complement strand
GCAGATACAGTTGTATCAATCGGCACAAGTGCATTCTCTAACTGTAAAAAACTCACAAATGTTGTTCTTTCAAAGGGTCTTACAACTTTATCAAACTATGCGTTTAACAATTGTGTGGCACTCACATCACTTACACTCCCTATAAGCCTTACAACAATCAGTGACACCGCATTCAGATACTGTACATTTTCCGATATTTATTATGACGGCAGTGATAAACAGTATTCACAACTAACAAACGCGCCGACTGCAACGAATATGCACTATGCAATAGTAACAAGCGGCAAATGCGGTGATAATCTCACCTGGACTTTTGATGAAGATACAAAAACCCTTACAATCTCAGGCACCGGAGATATGTATTATTATGGGGTATATTATGACGAAGAAGTTGTAGAATTTTCTCTTTTTGGTGGAGTTGAATTTGTAATTGAAACAGTTCCGGCACCATGGGATCATTTTACAAACGACATTCGGTCGATAGTTGTGAATGATGGTGCAACTTCAATTAGCGACTATGCATTTGATGAGTGTACTAATCTCATATCAGTTACAATTGCTGATAGCGTAACCTCAATTGGCGAATATGCATTTGCTGAGTGTGACAACTTAAAGTCAGTTACTATCCCTGCAAGTGTAACAACAATTCAGATGTTTGCTTTTGATAATTGTACTGCTCTTACCGTCATCTACTACGGCGGCTCAGAGGCAGTATACGCCCTTCTCGAAAACGCTCCGTATGCACCCAATATGCACTATGCAAAATCAGGTATAGAACTTGGTGATAACCTCATTGGTGACTGGGACGAAGAAACCGCTACATTTACAGTATCGGGCGAAGGCGAGTGGTCGAATACTGCCGTAATTCCAAATGAGTACAAATCACTCATAAAAACATTGGTTATCGAAGAAGGAGTAACGTCAATCGGTGCTTATGCATTTGTTGGTTGCACTGCTCTTGAAAGCGTAACACTTTCAGATACCGTAACCACAATCGGTGATTTTGCATTCTTTAACTGTGAATTGCTAAAAACATTGACATTTAGCAAAAATACTATTTCAATCGGCTTTAATGCTTTTTATGACTGTGATAATATCAATGATATTTATTATGACGGTGATGCACAAAGTTACAGTGCACTTGTAAATGCACCGCAAGCACAATACATTCATTATGAAACACCGTGCGTACATAACTTCGAATTATTCGACGGCAAAGAAGCAACCTGTACCGAGGATGGATATACATCATACACAGTATGTACAGTCTGCGGACATACCGAGGGTAAAACAGTAATTAATGCCACAGACCACGATTATGAAAAAAATATAATTAACCCAACATGTACAAATGAGGGTTATACAGTATATACCTGTTCAAACTGCCTTGACTGTTATAAGTCCGACTTCGTTGCGGCTATAAGTCATATCGGAACAACCAAAATAATTCCGGGAAAAGAACCGACATGTACTGAAAACGGTCTTACAGATGGTGTTGAGTGTACAGCGTGTGGCGAGGTTCTTGTAGAACAACTTGCAATACCCGCAACACACGATCCCGTTGGTGCAGACTCAGATGCTACATGTACCGAGGATGGTTATTCGGGTAGAACAGTATGTTCTATATGCTCTATGGTAATTAATGAAGGTACACTAATTCCCAAAAAGGGACATAACTTGCAGTTGGTTGACGGCAAAGATGCAACCTGTACCGAGGACGGTTACACAGCCTACACAGTATGTAGACTTTGCGGACATATCGAAGGCAAAACAGTTGTGACAGCAACAGGACATTCGTTCACAACCAAGCCTTCAGACAAACCGGCAGGTGACGGAGCATTCTATGTACAGTGTGATAACTGCGACGCAGTAAGTGACACAGTAACGGTAGTAACAGCACCACCT
>JAZKZG010000028.1:0-93330 GCA_045612565.1 Eubacteriales bacterium | reverse complement strand
TTTTACTGTCTCAAAAAATATTTTAATAGTGATATTGTGAGACAGGTCTCACAGTGTTATTTTGCCTATCGGCAAAGTGATATTAAAACCTTTCGGTTTTAGTGATATTTTATTCGCTCCTAAACTCGCAAAGCGAATAACACTCGGCTTTTAGCCGAATATAACTGCGAAGCAATATAACTCGCCTTTGGCGAATAAAACTGGCGTTGTATCCTTACGGGTACAACGCCTAACCCTCGTTTTTTTTTCATTTTAAAAAATTTCGTTTCATAAAATATTTTGATATGGTTTTTGTCAACAATAAAGACAAAGATACAGTTTAAGGGGGACCGTTATGGAACGATTTTCAAAAAAAGCAGGTCAGGCACTCACCGCTGCACAAAAATGCGCCTCATCACTTGGCCACACATATATAGGCTCAGAACATTTATTACTCGGAATACTTTTACAACCCGACAGCGTTGGAGGACGAATACTCATTTCACGCGGGATTACTTTTGACAAAGTAAAAGTGCGTCTTTGCGAACTTGTAGGCACCTCGGGAGCCACCGCACTCAGTGCATCGGATATGACAGCACGTACACGCAAAATTATTGAACAGTCGATGGTATTTGCTCGTAAGTATGGGTTTTCGGCAATCGGTACCGAACACATTTTACTTGCAATCGCAAATGAGTCACAGTGCGTTGCAATGCAAATACTTTGTTATCTTGGAACCGACAGCAAAACACTGCGCGACACAATAACCGAAAAACTGGGACTTTACGAAATACCCGCCGCAAATACAAAATCGCAAAAAACATATAAGACTATTTCAAAATACGGTCAAAACCTTGTCACACGCGCAAAGGAAGGCAAAATTCCCGAAGTTGTCGGCAGAGAACAAGAAACTCAGCGCGTTATGAGCATTCTGTCACGACGTATCAAAAACAATCCCTGCCTTATCGGCGAACCGGGAGTGGGAAAAACGTGTATTGCCGAAGGTCTTGCTCTTGCTATTGCAAACGGTGACGCACCGCCGCAACTCTTAGGAAGCCAGATATTTATGCTTGATCTTGCGTCAATGTTAGCGGGGTCAAAATACCGTGGCGAGTTTGAAGAAAGGCTCAGATCAGTTATTGACGAAGCTGAAAAGAACCCCGAGATAATTCTGTTTGTTGATGAAATGCACATAATTGTAGGTGCGGGTGCCGCCGAGGGCGCAATTGATGCGGGAAACATTTTAAAACCCGCTCTTGCCCGAGGACGCATAAAGATGATCGGTGCCACCACCACAGCCGAGTACCGTAAATACATTGAAAAGGACCGCGCACTTGAACGAAGATTTGCGCCCGTTAAAATCGACGAGCCAAGTCAGAAAACGTCACTTGACATTTTAAAAAGTCTGCGTCCGTCACTCGAATCGCATCACGGTGTTACAATAACCGATGAAGCACTCGAGACGGCAGTAACTTTGTCAACAAGGTACATCGGCGACAGGTTTTTACCCGACAAAGCAATCGATATTATTGACGAAAGCGCGTCAAATGCAAAGATTTTGCACATTTCGAAATCCGCCAACATTAAAAAGCAAAAACGTGCTCAGATTGAAGATTATATAAAAAGAGGTATGTACAGGGATGCCGCCAACTTACGCACGGAACTGGCAAACGAAAGTTCACCGTACGTTCCAATTGTAGACAAAAAAGACATCTGTGGTGTGCTTTCACGCTGGACCGGAATTCCCGAAAGTACGCTATACGGCAAAAACAGCCACAACTTTTTGAGACTCAAATCACAACTTTTACAAAAAATAATCGGTCAGGATGAGGCGGTGTGTCAGGTCTGTGACACACTTATGAGAGCAGGAACGGGTCTTGGAGACCCCGACCGACCGCTCGCGTCTTTTATTTTTGCGGGACCGACAGGCGTTGGCAAAACCGAACTGTGCCGTCAGATTGCAAAAACGCTTTTCGGCTCGGAAAAAGCGCTTATAAAACTCGATATGGCAGAGTATAGTGAACGCCACAGCATAGCGCGTATAACAGGCTCACCGCCAGGTTACATCGGTCACGATGACGGCGGAAAACTGTGTGAACAGGTGCGCGAAAGACCGTACAGCATCGTGCTTTTTGACGAGATGGAAAAAGCGCATCCCGATGTGCTTAACATTCTGCTTGGTATCCTTGATGACGGAGTGCTGACCGACACGCGCGGTAACAGTGCATCGTTTAAAAATACAGTAATTGTACTTACAACCAACATCGGTCAGATCGAAAAACACGCAGGATTTATAGACCCGATGAACAATGCGGTTATAGGCGAACTTAAAAAGACACTCCGCCCCGAACTTATTAACCGTATCGACAAAACGGTTGTGTTTTCACCACTTGACGATAGTGCTATCCGCATTATTGCCAAAAATATGCTGGATGAACTAAAAGAGCGTCTTTGTGAAAAGAATTTTGCTATTGACTTTGACAATAGCGTGTGCGAACACGTTGTGTCGTGCAACAAAAGTTTTGAATACGGCGCAAGAAATATTCGGCGAATTGTGTTTGAAGAGGTAGCAAATCCTTTGGCACGGCTTATGGCAATGGGCGAACTCAAAAAAGGTATCACCATCACCCTCGACGATATTCTACAAAAAGTATAATTCGTGGCAATTTATACACATTTTTGAACTTTTTGAACCGAGTTTTGAACAAAAATGTACCGATATGTTAATATTGCAACAAAAAAAGAGGTGAAATTCACCTCTTTTTATTTGTTTTTACAAAATTAATCCTGAAGGTTGAATGCCTTTTTAATATCGTCAATCTGCTCGTCGGTGATTGGGTCAACCTTACCAATGCTACTTGCGTTTACAAGCGAGTGTGCGGTTGCTTCCAAAACTTCAAGGCGGTCAAAAGCCTGTAAAAGACTGTTGCCCGTTACGATAACGCTGTTGTTTTCAACCATAAATGCAGGATGCGGTGCATCAAATGATTTAGCAACCTCCGTCTGATTTGTATAAAGATCGGCAAACGGAATCTTTTTGATATCGCGGAGCAAGATATAACTCTCGGGGATTGTTCTGGGGTCAAACGGCGCATCGGTTACAGCAAATGCCATTGCGTGTACGGGGTGTGCCTGCAGGATTGCGCGGATTTCGGGGTTGTGCTTGTAAATCTCTTCGTGGAGAGTAACTGCGCGTGAAGGAGTTTTGTCAAGTTCTTTCATACCGCCCTTAACACGAACGATATCGTCCTCTTCAAGATATGCACGGTCTTTACCAAACGGTGTGATAAGGAAACTGTCGTCAGCAAGACGTACTGAGTAGGTTCCGTGGGTTGCAGTAAACAGACCCTGACGGTAAGAACGCTTAATAAGAGTAATCATATCACGACGCGCCGAACGCTCTTCCGACGTGATTGTATGCGGAATAAAGTCGTCGAGTTTAGTATGGTGTGTTGTAACTGCAAGACGGTGGTCTTCTTCTGAAAGGCACTTGATTTTACCGATTTTTGAAGCCTTGATTTCAAGGTCGGCGGCAAGGTTTATTGTTTCAAAACGCTGGAAAGCGGTGAACATATCCGTTGCACCGATACATACGCCGTGATTTTCAAGAATTGCGATGTCACAACCCTCTGCAAATACAGAACCGATTTTGTTACCGAGGTCCTCACTGCCGGGAACGCCGTAAACGGCGATTTTTGCATCTTTGCAGATACGGCGGATAGTGGGAAGTAAGTCGAGGTTAGGCACACGACTTGCGATTGAAAAAGCAACAAGTGCAGGCGGATGTGCGTGAAGCACAGCCTTGAGGTCGGGACGCATCTTATAAACTGATGCGTGGAAAGGAATTTCTGACGAGGGGCTGTGCGGACCTACGGTTGTACCGTCGGGCTTAACACAGATAATGTCCTCGCGTCTGAGTGTACCTTTATCAACACCTGCAGGTGTAATCCAGATGTTGCCGTCGCTGTCCATAATAGAAAGGTTACCGCCTGAAGTTGTGGTAAGACCCTTATCATAAATACGTTGCATAAACATTACAAGCTGATCGGCAGGATGCATATATTTAAGATTCATTATTTTATTCTCCTTACTATATTTCCTTTGCGTTGGCTAAAAGATACTTTTCAGCCTCTGGGTTCCAGAGGTTGTTATTCTCCTTACAAAGTCTGTCAAGTTCTTTGAACATGGGGTCAGTTTCGCCGAGTTTTTCAAAATCAGCAATAGCCACAAGCGGCATATCAATCTGTGTATAGATAAGTTTTTTACCGCCGGGGATTTTGGGGAGATTGAGTGTTGTATCGATTGCCGCGTGAAGACCGCCGATATGTGTTACAAGTGCTGACGGGTTAAGTCTGCCCTCGTTCATCATCGCAATCGCTTCTTGCATATCGTTTGTATTACCGCCCGATGTACCAACAACGTGGGTATAGAGATAGTGAACATTATACCAGTTGAAAGGTGCCTTGAACTGACTGTCGGTAGGACCTGCAAAGAAGTTAAGACAGCCGTCAAAACCAAGGATATCGTCAGACTGCTCGATAAGTGCCTTTACAGGTGCAAAGCATACGACATCGTCATAGCCTGTACCGCCCGAAAGTTCGCGGAGATACTCGGTTGCGTTATCCATCTTTGTGTTTACATAATGAAGTTCAATGCCGTATTTTGCGGCTTCTTCCACTGTATAAATTGATGCGGCGCGTTCAAGACGTGCATCATCGATATCGGTAACAACCAAAAGACTGGGACGGCGGTCACAATGGATTGCATAGTCGATAGCAGCAAGACCCATAGGGCCAACTGATGCGAGAAGTGCCATCTTTCCGCCCTCTTTAATGCCCATTTCGTGAACGTAACTACCTGCTTTTGTGTGATACATTGCGTGGAAGGTACCGATTACACAACTGAGCGGCTCTGCAAGTGAGCCGTAATAATATGTATCTGAATTGTAGGGCAACAGACAGTTTTCAAGAAGTGTCTCTATCGGAATATTGCCGTACTGTGCGTCACCGCCGCAGAATTCATATGAATAACCGGGTGCCATCTGGCTGCCCTTGTGATAATGTGCGGGTTGGATAACAAATTTGTCACCAACTTTGTATTTATCTTTCCAGTTTTCGCCTACCTCAACAATATCACCGCAAAATTCGTGACCTAAAACGGTGGGTGTGAGGTCACAGCGGTCAGGAACGCGCTTGTGGTCGCCGCCTTCGATTGCCGCTTTGTAGCTTGACATACAAAGGCTGTCACAAACAACGCGTACACGTACGCCGTCGGGGCCGATATCCGGTAAATTTACATCGTCAAGACGGAGATCCATCTTGCCGTGTATACGAACTGCTTTAGTATTCATTTTAGTTCTCCTTTTCGTGCTCTATTAACTTCCAAGTTGCATCTATAAGATTTTTAAAGAGCGGATTTTCCATAGCCTTTATAACAAAGCTCTGGCGGGGTGAGTTGATGTCCTCGCCTGAAATCTGGAACATTCCGTAATCGTCACAAAGTTTTCTGAGGCGTGTGAGCTGTGCAGGAGTGTTACGGGTAGGCATATAAGTTACCGACTTAACGCCCTCTTCTTTAAGACACTCAAACAACTCATCGAGATAGTCATCTTCAAACTTCTGTGCTTTTTTATCGCCGGTAACGCTGTCACCGACATCACCGAGGTATGCATAGCAAAGATATGCGTCAATATCATCACACAGTTTTACCATATCCTTGAGTTTTGGACACTCATCGGTTGCATCAATAAAGATTTTGGGTACAAACGCACTCTTTAAGATACCAAGAAGGTCATACTCATAAAACGGATACTCGGTATCAAGCATCTGTGCTGTCTGTTTTTCGGAAAGAGAAATACCGAGGCTGTCTAATTTTTCAACCATCGCATTGCCCTTGCCAACAGTTTTAACAAGTTTGATTGCAAGAGCGTACATAAGGTGACGCTCGGTAACACCGCCGTTTTCGTGTGCCATTGAAAGCGGTAACACGTCGCGGTCATAATCGAGTTCAACCTGCGGTAAAAGTTCGTTGATTTTTGCAATCATTTTGCGGTTTCTCTCGTGACGTGCGTCCTGATACGGCTTAAAAAACTCGGTAAGAGTATCAATTTTATCGTGAGGCACCGACTGGATTGTCATATACGAAACGCTCACCTGATCGGGATTATTGGTGCGTCTGCCCTCAATGCGTGTGCCTTCCATACTCACTCTTGCTTCCATACCGATTGTAACAGGCATATCTACAATTTCTGCCGCCTCTAAAAACTCTTTAGCGCCCGAAATCGAATCGTGATCGATAATACCTGCGGTGCAAAGACCTTCCATACGCGCAGCATAAACCGATGCTGTGGGCGAATAGGGTGAAAACGAGTATGTTGTGTGAATGTGGTTGTTTATATACTGCGGCACCATCTCGGGAAAAGTTGTTGTCTTTAAGACTTCTTTTAAGTTTGCAAGACGCTCTTCCTTTGTAGGTGCGTTAAGTTTGTTTAAAATATCAATATTAATCATATCGTCACCTTAGTTAAGCATTACTTGTCCGCCGGTTACGGGGATAGCCTGACCTGTTTCATAGTCCTGCTCAACGCAGTACATAACGGCACGTGCAACGTCAATCGGTAAGCATCCGCGGTTCATAGGCACCTTTGCCTCGTAAAAACGGCGTACATCCTCAACCGTTTTTGCTCCGGGTACTTTACCTGCCTGTAAATACTGCACAAAAAGTCCGCGTTCGGGGTCAGACCACAGCGGTCCGTCAAGATAGTTACCGGGGCAAACTGCATTTACTTTGATGTTATATGCGCAAAGTTCGAGTGCAAAACTCTGTACAAGACCGATTGCACCAAACTTACTGCCTGCATAAGCAAAGTTTTTGTTTGAACCTTCAAGACCCGATTTGCTTGACATAGCAATAATATCAAAAGTTGCTTTGGGGTCTGCCTCATGCTGTGCCTGCATAATTACTGCGGCATACTTACAACAGAGGAAAAGTCCTGTATAGTTGATTGCTGTTACAAAGTCAAAGTCCTTTTTCTCAAACTGAGCAACGGGACCCGAGCGTACAACACCTGCGTTTGCAACCATAATATCAAGACCGCCGAATTTTTCAACGGTTTTTGCAACGAGGTCGGCAACGCTCTCTTCGTCAGCAACGTTTACGGGGATTGCACATGCGCGTTCACCCATATCCTTTGCAACCGACTCAGCAAGTTGCTGATTCATATCTGCAATGATGATTGTTGCGCCCTCGTTATAAAGTTCCTCCGCAATACCTTTGCCAAAGCCCTGTGCAGCGCCTGTAACAATAGTTATTTTACCTGCAAGGCGTCCTTCACCTGCGGGGCGGTTATTTATGTTCTTTTTGGCAAGTTCCTGCCATTTTGTCATATCAACGCTCATAGTATCTCTCCTTATTTTTTGCCTGCGAGTGATTTGCGGTATTTTTCGCTCTCCCAGTTAGCAATAAAGCTTTTTGCTTTTTCGCCCATTGTTGAGAGTGTTTTATTTGCTTTTTTGATGTTGTTTATAACAAATACAACGGCTGTGAGTGTTTCGATAAGCACCTGTGCCTTTTTGCCGTCCATACGCATAACAACTTTACCGTCTTTGCTGTAGGCAACGCACTGACCGTCTTCAACCGTGTCTTTATCCATCGAGAAAGTACCGATAAGGAATACCATCTGGTCGGGATAGAGGGGCTGTTCAAGCAAAAATTCCTCGGTGTACTCACCACTAGCAAGAGCCTCAGTAAGATAGGGAGTGTCTGCCTCAAATACGCCGTCTTCAACCTCTTTGATTGCAACAGCAGGAAAAGAGTCTGCGCTTATGCCAAACTCTTTTGCCAAACGCTCGTTTGCATCAGCGTGAAGTGCAAGGCACTTGTCGGGGTCATCATCGTGAGCAATAATGCCGTGGTTTTGCATAATGATGATTGCGGGTACCTTACCTGTTTCCTTTTCAACGCGGCGGAGTTCATCACGAATAGCAAATGTAAGATTTGCACCGGGGTCAACATAAGGTACCATACCCCACGAATAGTCAGCGTCAGCAAATGCCTTTGTACAAATGTCGCGGCACTCGATTGAACAAGCCGCAAGGTTTGCGTATACGCTGTGTGTATGTACAACAAATGTCTTTAATACCGAATGGAAACCTGCTTCAACCGACGGACGAAGAGCCTCGAGACCATCGATTGTTTTAACAGATTCTTTTGCTTTTGTTGAACCTGCGGTTTCAACGTTTTCGAACTCTGACGGCTCGTGTGTTAAATAAAAATCGCGAAGTCCTGCACCATCAAGCACTGCATAAGCCTTGTCAGGCTCGATATCCGAAAGGCAAAAGCCCGATGCCTTGATTGCCATAAGACCGCCTTCAAGTTTTACAGAGGTGTTACCACCACCGCCCTGAACGTAGTCAGCACGTGCTCCTGCGGTTTTTGAAATGCGTGAAAAATCGCCTAAAAGTTTTTCATTTTCTTTAAAAAACATTGTTTTTTCTCCTATCTTTTTGAAAGCACTTCGGTTTCATATTCTTTAACCGATGCAAACCATTCTCTGTCGCAAGGAACACCTGCACGGCGGCAGTATTCATCCCAGATTGCACCGAAAGGCATTGTTTTGAGTTCTTCCTGAACTACCATAAGTTCAGTCCAATTGTTTTCGTCTTGCATCTTTGTGAGATCGGGTGTAACGAGTGCCATAAGAAGTGCCTTCTGCACGTTTCTCATACCGACTGCCCATGCAGAGATACGGTTGATTGAAGCATCAAAGTAGTCAAGCGCAATCTTTACGCTGCCGTCAAGACCGCCACAGCGAACGATTTCTTTGCAAAGTTCTCTTGTTTCGTCATCAAGAAGCACAACGTGGTCAGAGTCCCAACGGATAGGACGTGTGATATGAAGTGCAATTTCGGGGAAGAAAGCAAGAAGAGCCGGGATTTTGTCCGAAACAACCTCTGTGGGATGATAGTGACCGTTATCCATAAGCGGAATACATTTATCCATATTGGTTGCGGCATAAGAGAGTGAAAACTCTGCAGAGCCTACTGTATAAGCCTCAACACCGATACCGAATACCTTTGACTCAACACAAGGTTTAACCTTGTTAAAGTCGTATTTTTCCGAAAGGATAGCGTCGATTGACTCTTTATAGCGAACGCGGGGACCGATGCGGTCTGCAGGAATATCTTTAAAGCCATCACCTGTCCAGATGTTCATAACACAGGGCTGACCCAGTTCGTCTGCAAGGTACTGCGAAATACGGATACAAGCCTTACCGTGCTCAATCCAGAATTTACGTGTTTCTTCGTTTGCGCTCGAAAGTGTGAGCGGGTCGCACTTGGGATGTGAGAAGAAGGTGGGGTTAAAGTCACAGCCAAGGCCACGTTCTTTACAAAAATCCACCCATTTTTTAAAGTGTTTGGGCTCGAGCTTATCACGATCTACCCAGCCGCCGTTTTCGTCATCAAAGATAGCGTAACAAGCGTGAAGGTTCATTTTTTTGGTGCCGGGGATGAGTTTAAGCACAAAATCGATGTCAGCCATAAGCTCTTCGGGTGTACGTGCGCGTCCGGGGTAGTTACCTGTTGTCTGGATACCGCCGGTCAAGGGCTTATTGGGGTCGGTGTCAAAACCGCGGACATCATCGCCCTGCCAACAGTGCATAGCAACGGGGGTTGATGCAAGTTTTGCCATAGCAGTTTCTACGTCTATACCGAGTGCAGCATAGGCTGTTTTTGCATACTCAAAAATTTTCTGTTCGGTCATTTTATTGCCTCCAATAATTAATATTTAAAATTTGACACCCTCATTATACACACCATAATACTGTTTTTCAAGTATTAAAATACTAATTATAGAACTATATTATTGACAAAATTAAATTATAGAGTATAATTTAATTTGAAATAGTATGTATTTTTGAAAGGGGGAGAGTTTTTGCAATACGAGCATAACGTTTTAACTATTGATCCAAAAGAAAAAAGCGACGCTGTACAAATATTAACTTTTTCCGAAGACGACATTGCCGAAACGCTTAACGGCGAAAGCGGCTTTCATATCTGTCACGTTTCTATGCTGACAAGACTGATTTTGGAGCAATACAACGAGGACGAAGGAAATCCGCTTACAAATCATCAAGTAGATGCGATTGCAATTGCGGCATCGTTACACGACATCGGAAAAACGCTTATTCCCAAAAGTATTCTTAATTTTCCGGGAAAACTTTCGCCTGTTCAGTACGATATTGTAAAAAAACACTCGGCTTTCGGTTCTAATTATATTGAACTCACCGATTTTGGTTCCGTTGACCCCGAGATGAAAAAATACGCCATGGAAATTGCGCGTTACCACCACGAAAGAATTGACGGTACAGGCTACCCCGAGGGTCTTAAAGGCGATCAGATTCCCCTTTCGGCGAAAGTGGTTTCACTTGCAGACTCATACGATGCGCTGACAAGTAACCGTAGTTATAAAGACGCTTTTTCACAGGATGTTGCAATCCAGATGATTTCAAGCGGTATGTGCGGCATTTTTGACGAAAAACTGATTGACTGTCTTTTAAAAGTTGTAAACCACAGCGCACTTGTGTCTTTGCGCGAATCCCTTAATAGAAACAGATCGGTTATTGCAACCGATGTCGGTTTTGTTCCCCAAAACGTTTTGTGCATAGGAAACACCGAATACCTTACAGAAGAATTTATCGAGGACGCTTTCCCACACAGCAAAGTTACCGTTGTAGGCAACACCACTCTTGGCTCTGCTGATAAAATAAAGCTTTTCCGCATAAAAAAACCGTCTGTAAAGGCTTTATTTGAAACATACGATTTTGACGCGGTTATATATTTTTCGGGTGACCTGACCTATCGCAGTTCCGAAAAAAGCGATGCCGAAGACTTGCGAAAAGTTTTGGAATGTTTAAAAAATTCTGACAAATCTATCAGATTTCTTTTTTTATCATCCCTCGATTCTTCGTTTAAAAACCAATCCGATAAAGCAATTCTTTGCTCAGCAAAAGAACGTCTTTGTGAGTTTTATGCAAAAAAATATTCGCTCGATATAAAAACCGTTCAGATACCATATCTCTATTCAGGAACATATACCAAAGATTTTCTTTATGGAATTTTTGAAAATGCAGCAGGCGGTAAACCATTTGTAATCAACGAAACGCCTACTTCAAAGATGCATTTCATATCACTCCCCGACCTCTCTATGCTCATTCTGAGAATCATTGACAACTGGAAATGCCAGAGCGGTATTTTAACTGTCGGCGATGATTTTAACGTGACTTTTTCGGATTTAGGTAACAAGTTATCACAACTCAATCCCGAAGCAAAATTCTTTTTTACCGCAACCAATGAAAGCGGAATAATTCAAGTCAGCAACAAGGCTATACGTAACGAGTACGGATGGTTTGCAAAAATCTCGATTGTTGAGGATGTTGAAGAGGAGTACGAAAAATACAAACTCTCCAAGCAGGAAAAAACGCTCACATTATGGCAAAAAATTAAAAAATGGATGAGCGAACACAGCCTCATTGTAAAAATTGCAGAACTCATATTGCTTTTGCTCATAACCGAGATACTGATTTATTTCACCGATTCTGCCGTTATTTTCTCGATAGTAGATTTCAGAATGGCATACATCGTTATCATGGCAACAGTTCACGGACTCAATTTTGGTCTTTCGGCTTCGGCATTGTGCAGTATTTCGTGGCTTGTCGCCAAGGTGGCATCGGGAACCAATCTGTTGACCATTTTTTATGAGCCTACAAACTGGCTTCCATTTGTGTTCTATTTCCTTGTAGGGTCATTGTGCGGATACATAAAACTGCGCAAAGACGACACAATCCGCTTTGTTACGGAACAAAACAAACTGCTTGAAGACAAACTCGTTTTCACACGTGAAATTTACGAAGATACATATAAAGAAAAACGCGACCTCAAAAAGCAGATTATCGGTTCAAAAGACAGTTTCGGCAAAATTTTTGACATCACGCGAAAACTCGATACCGTAGCCCCTCACCTTTTGTACCTCAGAATTATGGAAACGTTTGAAGAGGTACTCGAAAACAAAAGCATCACCGTATATTCGGTCAACAAACAAAGTACATTCGGACGTCTTGAGGTTTCTTCCCGCGATATTATCGATAGCGTTTCGCGCTCAATTTCAATGGAAACCTACAGCGATATTATTAAAAAAATCAAAGGCGGCGAAATCTGGCGCAACACTGACCTTAAAAGCGACTACCCGATGTATGCGGCGGGTGTTTACAGAGGCGAAGAACTCGTTCTTTTAATCTTTTTGTGGCAGGTAAACATCGACCAGCGCTCACTTTATTACGTCAACCTGTTTAAAATCCTGCGCGATCTGGCGCAGATGTCACTGCTTCGCGCTTTTGACTATAATCAGGCGGTTTACGAAAAACAGTATATTACAAACACACGCATTATGAATGCCGAGTCATTTGATGAGGTACTCAAAAACTATTCATCACTTGCCGAAAAAAAAGTTTCGTCATTTATTTTGTTAAAAATCGATGCCGAAGGCCGCTCGTATGAGCAAATGGATAAACTCCTTTCGGGTAAAGTACGTTCAAACGATATTGTCGGCGCATCTGCCGACGGAAATTTAAGGCTTTTGCTTTCACAGGCAACCGAAAAAGACCTGCAGTTCATTTTACCGCGTTTTGACGGTATGAAAGTTGAAGTAAAGATACAGTAAGGAAAATTTTAATGTTATATATAATTCTTCTGGCGATACACCTGATTATATGTGTACTCGTATTTTTGGGAATTAAATTTAATATTTTAAAAGTGCATGATTATATGTTTTTTGTAGCACTGTTTTTACCCTTTTGGGGTGTTCTTGCGGTCCTTATCCTGCATTTTCAGATTTTCTTTAATGCCGATGACGGAATTGATGTCGGTGTTGAAAAATTAAAGTTGGAATCGGAACTTTACAAAAGCGTAACCATCGACGAGAGCAAAGTGGCAGAAAACACAGTACCTATTGAAGAAGCGCTTGTTGTAAACTCAGCAAGAGAACGCCGCACAATAATAATGGACGTTCTTAACGACAATCCCAAAGAATATATTGAGTTTTTGCAAAAAGCAGGTAACAACGACGATACCGAAGTTGTACATTACGCTGTCACCGCGATGGTTGAAATTTCAAAAGAAAACGACTTTAAACTGCAGAATTTTGAACGTCAGTATTCAAAAGACCCCGATGACATAGATGTTTTGACACAGTACACGGATTTTTTGTGGAACTGCCTTTACCAGAACCTTATGCAAGGTCAGGTTGAAGTTATCAACCGCGAGTTATTTTCGGAACTCATACAAAAAAAGATGTCACTTACAGACGCAAGTGTTTCCGATTTTACAAGGGCTGTACAAAACGATTTAAAACGCAAAAATTTCACACAGGCTTCGATAACCTTAAAAGAAATGAAAAAACAATTCTCCGACAACGAAGCATATTATCTTACACGGCTTGACTATCTGGCATCTCTCGGCAGAGGAGAAGATATAAAACTTCTTATAAACGAAGTCTATGAAAAGCACATCTATCTTTCTTCGGGAGCAAAGGAGGTGTTTGCATTTTGGGAATCATAAAAGAAAAACTCAAAAACTTCAGGTTTAAAGGTATACTTGTTATAGCGGTTATTTATGCCGTCATTGCCGCAATTCTTTTAATTGAATTGAGCGGTGTGAAATTTAATTTTACTCAAAAGAAATTAGACCTTCTTGCCAAAGAAGATATTGTTACAAAAACTGTGGCATACAATTCTCAAAAGCAAGACACACTATTGCTTTACAGCACAAAAGACGAAGCGTCAGAAGATGCTTTTGAACAGTTTGAAGTAATACTGTCGGATATGAAGATGGGTGCAAAAAAAGTAAATCTTGCAAAAAAACCCATACCCGACTTTAAAAACTACTCGCTGATTATAGTGCTTTTTGCAGACCTTTCACCTGTTGGAGAAAAAATCATCGATATCTGTAATTGGGTAAAAAATGACGGCGGCAACGTCTATTTCCCGCTTACAATCGAAAAAAACGCATACTCGGTGGCTATCGAAAACCGCCTTGGCATAGAATCCTCTAATGAATACAGTTATGTTGGCAATATTTATATCAACGACGGGTTTATGGTTGGCGGAGGCAAAGCCTTTGCTGTTTCCGATGCCTATGACTCGGCAAGAACAGTTCAACTTAATCCCAAAAACACCACAGTTTATGCACATATAGACAACCAAAACGGTGTTCCGCTTATCTGGGAGGCATCTTATGGTAAAGGAAAGTTTGTTGTTAACAATTTTGGTATGTGCGACAAGGCGTACAGAGGTTTTTTTGCGGCGTCATTGAGCCTTTTCGGAGAGGTGGGTATGTACCCCGTAATAAACGGTTCAACCTTTTATCTTGACGACTTTCCATCGCAGATACCCGAAGGCAACAGCGAATATATAACACGTGATTTCGGCACCACCATACGTGATTTTTATATAAACATCTGGTGGCCTGATATGATGAATCTTTCGGACAAGTACGGCATCAAATACACAGGTCTTGCAATTGAATGTTACGATGATGCGATTGACGGTACAACCGACGCACAAGCCGATACAGGAACGTTTTTAAACTTCGGAAATATGCTCCTTCGTAAAGGCGGCGAACTCGGTTACCACGGCTATAACCACCAGCCTTTGTGCCTCGGAAACAAAGACTATAAAGGTATTTTCGACTATAAAACCTGGAAAGACAGAGCATCAATGGTAAAAGCATTTGAGCACCTTACCGACCTCTGCGACGAACTTTTTCCCGATGTAAATATGTCGGTTTATGTTCCCCCTTCAAATCTTTTATCTGATGAAGGCCGTCAGATGCTTATCGATGAATTTGAGCAGATACGCACACTGTCGGGAATTTATCTTCCCGATGACGTGCTCGATTTCAGCCTTTTGCAAGAGTATGAGGTTGACGAAAACGGCATTGTTGACCAACCGCGAATTATTTCGGGTTGTGACCTTAATGATTTTATGACACTTGCGGCGCTGTCGGAACTCAATATGCATTTTGTCAATAACCACTTTACCCACCCTGATGACGCACTTGACCCCGACCGCGGTGCTGAGACAGGCTGGAAAGAACTTTTTCGCAGATTTGATAGTTTTCTTAACTGGCTCTATTCGTCTGCACCGGGTCTGCGCAACTTTACCGGAACCGAATTTTCGGCGGCGGTACAGCGTTTTTCGGCAGTTTCATACAAAAGCGAAATATCTCAGAATGAAATGACAATAAGCATTGACAATTTTCATGACGATGCACAGTTTATGGTAAGATTTAATCAAAAAACACCCGATACTGTTTCGGGCGGAAACATAACACATCTTACAGGTAATTTATATTTATTAGAAGCAGATAACGATACCGTTACAGTATCATTTAAACAGGAGTAAAAAGTGAGAATTTGTTTGGTTCTTGAAGGTTGCTACCCGTATATTAACGGCGGTGTTTCAACCTGGATGCATCAATACATAACCGAAATGCCCGAACACGAATTTGTGCTTTGGGTTATTGGTGCAAAGGCAGAAAACAAAGATAAATTTGTGTATACCCTGCCGCCCAACGTGGTAGAGGTACAGCAGGTTTTTCTTGATGACGCTCTGCGCGTAAAAGATACAGGCATTTTCGACTACAGATTTACCGAAGCCGAGAAAGAGGCGCATAAAAAACTTGTGACATCACAGGGTCCCGATTGGGATTTGCTTTTTGAACTGTATCAGGTTAAAAAAATCAACCCGATGTCATATCTCAAAAGCCAGAGTTTTCTTGAAACACTCACCGAAAGCTGTCAGACTGAATTTCCGTTTATTGCATTTTCGGATGCTTTTCACTCGGTGCGTTCGCGTCTTTTGCCGGTGCTTTATCTTATGGGAAGTGAAATTCCAAAAGCTGACTGCTACCACGCAATATGCACAGGCTACGGCGGACTTTTAGCGTCAATGGGCGCGTACATATACCACAAACCGTTGCTTTTGACAGAACACGGCATCTATACCCGCGAACGCGAAGAAGAAATCATTCGAGCAAAGTGGGTTGCTCGTGCCTTTAAGCCGCACTGGATAGCATTCTTTTATATGCTGTCAGACCTTATCTATGAACGTGCATTCCGAGTGACCTGCCTGTTCACAAGGGCGATGTACACCCAGATTGATATGGGTTGCGCACCCGAAAAATGCAGGGTTATCGAAAACGGAATCAGTTATGAACGACTTTGCAATATCCCACTGAAACAAGATGATGGTATTGTCGATATCGGCGCGGTTGTGCGCCTTGCGCCAATCAAAGATATCAAAACAATGATATATGCCTTTTTTGAACTGTCGTGCAGAAAAGACAATGTACGCCTTCATATAATGGGCGGTGTTGACGACCAGGAATATGCCGACGAGTGTTATACGCTTGTAAAACAGTTGAATCTCGAAGACAAGATAATTTTTACGGGCAGAGTTAACATTATTGAATACTTTGAAAAATTGGACTTTACACTCCTCACAAGCATTTCAGAAGGTCAACCGCTTTCGGTACTCGAATCATTTGCGGCACAGCGCCCGTGTGTTACAACCGACGTTGGCTGTTGCAACGAACTTCTCAACGGAAAACCCGAAGACACCTTAGGAAAAGCAGGATTTTTTGTGCCTCCTATGCAACGTGACAAACTTGCTGATGCTATGGAAATGCTTTGTGATTCAAGGGAACTTCGTCTGAAAATGGGTGAAATAGGTCAAAAACGTGCCTATACATATTTCAGATATAACATTATGCTTACAAAATACAAAAATTTATACAAAGAGGTGGAAGACGAGTGGCAGGCATAGGCTTTGAACTGAAAAAACTTTTTTCAAAAAAAGGTGTGCTTAATACTGCAAAAGCATACGGATATGCCACCGTTATATGTGCAGGACCGATGCTGCTCGGCGTTATTTTGCTTCTTGGCATAATGTTACTGTGTAACATATTTGACACCTCGACATTCAACCGCGAACTGCTTATTTGTATGATAACATATACGCTTTTGGCATCGGTTACGGTAACATCGTTTTTTTCGATGGTGGTAACGCGATATACCGCTGATATGCTTTTTGAAGAAAAAAACAGGGCGGTGTTGCCTTGCTTTTGGGGTTCGACCGTAATAATGATGGCTGTGGGCAGTGTAATATACGGTATTTTCCTCATTATTTCGGGCGCCACACTGCTTCAGGGACTTTTATGTTTTGTGATTTTCAATGAACTCATAATAGTCTGGAACGCAATGAGTTTTTTAACGGCAATCAAGGATTACAAAGGTATTTTCCTTTCGTTTATGACTTCGGTTGCGGTTTCTATAATACTTGGTGCGGTTCTTTTATGGTTTGGGCTTCCCGAGGTCGAGGCGCTTTTGTTTTCGGTTTCGGTCGGCTACGGCATTATGCTTTTGTGGAACATAATTCTTCTTCACCGTTATTTTCCGCATACCGACCTGGGCGCGTTCACTTTTTTCAGATGGTTAGACGAATTTTTACCTCTTGCGCTCTCGGGACTTTTTATGAACATCGGTATGTTCTCTCACCTTGTAATTATGTGGTGTTCAGACATACAGGTACACGTTAAAGGGCTTTTTTACGGCGCTCCGTGGCACGATGTTCCCGCTCTCCTCGCGTTTATGACCGCACTTATGACAACAGTTAACTTTGTGGTTTCGGTTGAGGTCAATTTTTATCCGAAATACCGCAATCACTACAGCCTTTATAACGATAAAGGCACCATAAAAGACATCTTACAATCCGAAAAAGAAATGCTCGACACGCTGAAAACCGAGATTTTTTACACTTCGCTCAAACAACTTCTATTTACTGCCGCGTGTATTGCGCTCGGCGGTTATCTTCTTGACATGCTGCCGCTCGGCTTTAACGAAATAATGCGAGGATATTTCAGAACGCTCTGCGTTGCCTACGGTCTTTATGCAATCGGCAATATGCTTATGCTGATTTTGCTGTATTTTACCGATTACAAAGGTGCGTGTATAACAACGGGAATTTTCGCATCAACTACCGTTGTGTTTACAATAATTTCTCTGTTTTTTTCAAACGTTTATTACGGCTTTGGATTTTTGCTTGCCGCACTCATTTTTGTAGGTGCAACCGCACTGCGCCTTGACTATTTTACAAAAAAACTTCCCTATTATATTTTGTCTGTTCAGCCGCTTGTTGCCGAGGACCGCTCGGGATTTTTCACTCGGCTGGGGGTTTACCTTGAAAAAAGGTTTGAAAGGAGATAACGATGAAAATAAAACGCATTTTATCGGGACTTTTGTGTCTTACGGTTTTAACCTCGGTTTCCGGCTGTATTAAGTTTGAAGAGGCCAACGATACAGAACTGGGTACAAAAGTTGATACACAGGATATTCAAACAGAAAACAGTATACATCTGCGTGATAAAAACCTTATGTATTCAATGTATGACAATACCGAGATTGTAACGATGTACCTCACCGTATCAACAGGTAACGAGGGCGAAGGCACAAATCATACCTGGGAAGAAGTAAATACATACTCGGCATATGACTATGATGAAATGGGCGTTGACCGCTATAAAGTCGCAGGACTTTTGCAGGTCGGCAACCAAGACGGACTTATTCCGGGTGAACTCGGATACGGACAGATTGCGCCCAACTGTACCGTTCAGATAAGAGGTCAGTCATCCAGCCGAAACCCTCAAAAAAACTATAAAATTGCTATAAAAGACAACAAAGGCGACTGGCGTGGACAAACTACCATCGCATTAAACAAGCATCAGAGTGACGGTCTACGCTTCAGAAACAAACTTGCATTTGACCTTTTGACACACATCGATGAACTTATGGGTCTGCGCACAACATTTGTACGTCTGTATGTCAAAGATACAACTTCGGGTGCTGATGCCAAGTTTGAAGACTATGGAATTTACACACAAGTTGAACAGCTTAACAAAACCGCCCTTAAAGCCCATGGGCTTGATAACAGAGGTCATCTTTACAAAGTTAATTTGTGTGAGTTTTACCGTTATGAAGATATAATCGTTTTAAAAGATGATCCAAAATACGACCTTAAAAAATTTGAAGAAATTCTGGAGGTCAAGGGTGACGACGACCACACAAAACTAATACAGATGCTTGAAAAGATCAACGATTTTTCAATACCGATAGAAAAAATACTCGAAGAAAACTTCGATATAGAAAACGTTGCCTATTGGATGGCATTTAATCTTATGATTGGCAATATCGATACCCAAAACCGAAACTTTTATCTCTACAGTCCGCAAAACGTTGACAGATGGTACATTTTGCCGTGGGATATTGACGGTAGTTTAAAACGTACAGAGCATACCCTGGTTGGCAGAGTTGACTATGAATATTGGGAGAGCGGTGTAAGTAACTACTGGGGTAATGTATTTTTCCAGAGATGCTTAAAATCCGAACAGTTCCGCACAGCCCTTGACAGTGCAATCGAAGACTTAAAAAACACACTTACCCCTCAACTTGTAGATTCGTATGCAAAAAAATATGCCGAACTTATAAAGCCGTATGTGTATTCGGGCAAAGATGTTACATACGCGCCGATAACACAAAACGAATATGACGCTGTTGTAAACAGTATCAACGCCGAAATTGCAGACAACTATAAACGCTATAAAGAGTCGCTTAAAAAACCGATGCCGTTTTATATCGGTGTTCCGCAAGTCAAAGACGATAAAATCACGGTTGAATGGGATGCATCTTATGATTTTAAGGGCGAAGATATTTCTTATACCTTTGAACTTGCAAAAGATATGGAGTTTAAAACCACTATTGCAAAACAAACAAACCTTGCAATCCCGTTGGCAAAATTCGATAAACTCCCCGAGGGTCAGTATTTTATGCGCGTTACCGCTCACAACCAAAGCGGACAGTCACAGTATGCTTTTGACTACTACTTGCTTGAAAAAGGAAAAGTATACGGAACAAAGAGTTTCTTTGTTGATAAAGACGGCAAGATTGCGGAGGATGTTTATGTCGAAGAGTGAGCGTTATAGAAACGAGTGGAAATATCTTATCGACACCGCACAAAAAGAACTCATCTGCAAACGTCTTGACCCGATGCTAACACTTGACAAACACGCAAAAAACGGCGGATATATGTTAAGAAGTCTTTATTTTGAAGACTGCTATAAATCAGCGTACGAAGAAAAAGACGCAGGTGTTCTTAAACGAAAAAAATACCGCATCCGCATTTATAACTGCGGTGACAGCAGTATAAAACTCGAAAGAAAGAAAAAATTCGGCGCATACATATTTAAAGAATCTGCAAAACTCACAAAAGACGAAGTGTATAAAATACTCGACGGCGACTATGATTTCCTTTTGCACAGCGACCAACCGCTTTGCAGGGAGTTTTATGTTGAATGTGTGAGCAATATGATGCGTCCGCGAACTATTGTCGATTATGACCGCGAACCGTGGGTGCTTGACGAAGGTACGGTGCGTATCACTTTTGATATGGATGTTCGCGCCGCTATCGGCGGATTTGATATTTTTGACCCCACACTGCCTACCCTTTCGGTTCTGGAACCGGGCAAGTGTGTTATGGAAGTTAAATTTACCGAGTTTTTGCCGCAGTTTGTGCGGGAACTTCTTCCTGACAGAGGTTCTGAGTTTACTGCGGTTTCAAAATATGTGTTATGTTATGAAAAAACCGAATATATGAACGGTTTTAAATACTGGTATGAAAATTAAACGGAGGGAAAATATATGAGCGTTCAGGATTTTATTAAAAAATCAATACTTGAGTCGGGTGCATTTGACGGCGCAAGTCTTACAAACATTGCACTCGGACTTGTAACAGCGGTACTTATGGGTGCTGTAATCTATTTTGTTTACAGCAAATTTTATGTCGGTGTTATTTACTCGCGCAGTTTTGCAATAACACTTGTGGGAATGACGGTGCTTACCGCGATGGTAACACTCGCTATCAGTACAAACATCGTCATTTCACTCGGTATGGTCGGTGCCCTTTCGATTGTACGTTTCCGTACAGCAATTAAAGACCCGTTTGACCTTTTGTATCTTTTCTGGGCAATCACAACGGGAATTACTTCAGGTGCAGGAATGTATCTTCTGGTACTTGTTACCGCGGCGGTTATGATCGGTATGATAATACTCTTTTATTTCAAACAGCAAAAGGGCAGAATTTACATAGCGGTTGTTCACTATCTCGGTGACGAGGCGGGTGACAATGTAATCCGTGCTTTTGGCAAAATGAAATACTTTATTAAATCAAAAACTGTACGCAAAGGTAAAACCGAACTGGCAATTGAAGTATACTGCAAAAACAACGATACATTTTTCCTTGAAAAAATTCGTGACATAGAAGGTGTTGAAGACGCAACACTTATTCAGTATAACGGAGAATACCATGGATAGTTTTTTAAAAACAAACAATGGTTTTGAAACAACACTTAAACTGATTGAAACAGTAAACCGTTCAACCGATGATTTCCTTTTTATCTGGGACATACCCAACGATAAAAGGTGGTTTTTTGGTGACATTGACAAAAACTATGACATACGCAAAAACGGCAGTGAAACAAACAGCACTCCCGATATGCTTAAAATTATCCACCCTGCCGACAGAAACGAGGTACTTGCGAGTCTTAACGACATTGCAAACGGTAAAAAAGACACTCACGATATGGACTACCGTTGGATTACCCGCGACGGTCAGAAAGTGTGGATTAACTGCCACGGAACAGTTATAAAAGACGAAAACAACAGCCCTTATCTTATGATGGGACGTGTGTCAGAAGAAAAAATGCGCCATCTTTTTAATCCGCTTACAAGTCTTTGGAACAAAAACAAACTCCGTCTGGATCTTAAAGAAAAACTCGAAAAAAGCAGTGGATACCTGATGTTCCTTGATATTGACGGTCTTGCGGAAATAAATCTTTCACACGGCAGAGAATACGGTGATTTACTTTTGAAAGAAGTTGCCGAAATTTGTGAAAATCTTGACGGTGTCAACACAGCATATCATATTGACCACAACTATTTTGCACTTATTATGGATGTTGACAGTGAGCAACAAGTCACAAATATTTATAACGCCATAAAAGAAACTATGCTTGAAAAATGCACTTTTACAGCAAGTGTTGTTCCGATTGACAAATCGTTCTTTTATGATGAAACTCAACTTCTTGATTCCATAAATATGACGCTTAAAAAAGCAAAGGAAATTTCTCACGACCGCATTGTTTTTTTCTCGCCCGAAGACCTGAACAAGAAAATTACAGCTCTTGCTCTTTTGGAAGAGTTAAAGGTAAGCGTCGAAAACAACTGTCAGGGATTTGAAGTCTATTATCAACCGCAAGTGAAAGCAGGTAACTACGATATTTACGGATTTGAGGCACTCCTCAGATACACTTCACCGTCACGCGGACAAGTTTTTCCTGACGAATTTATTCCGATACTCGAACAATCACGGCTCATAAAAACTGTAGGAATGTGGGTTTTGAAACGAGCATTAAAACAGTGCAAAGAATGGCGAAAATCAATACCCGACCTGCGTGTCAGCGTAAATTTCTCGGTTCTTCAGTTTGATGATGAAACTCTTTCAGAAACTGTTTTGAAGACAATTAAAGAAATTGACCTGCCAACCGATGCACTCACAATTGAAATCACTGAGTCTATTGAACTTCACTCAAGTGACAATATTATGAATGTAATCAAAAAGTTAAAAGAACACCATATCAATTTTGCAATAGATGATTTTGGAACAGGTTATTCCAACCTCGGTTATTTAAAACAACTCAATATCGACGAAATCAAAATTGACCGCGTTTTTGTAAGCGGAATTGAAAAAGATACCTACAATCACAAACTCATAAGCAATGTTATTGAGTTTGCAAAAGAAAACTCGATAAGAACTTGCTGTGAAGGTGTTGAAAACACACAAGAACTGGCAACTCTTGAATTGCTTTTACCCGATATAATTCAAGGCTATCTTTTTGACAAGCCCAGCACAATAGACAATATTGAAAAAACTTATATTGACAGCAATGCCGACCAATATAAACAAAGAATTAAATTTATTAATAAAATTTATGAATTTAAAGAAAAAATGGGCGTTGTTCATTTTGACCCGAAAGATATACTGCGTGAAAACGAAGTAGGACTGTGGAAAATGCGTATTAATCCCGAAAATAATCACTATGAATTGCATATTGACAAAACAATGGAAAAAGTACTGTCGCTTGACAAAAAATACACGCCAACCGAATGTTACAAATATTGCATTTCCAACATTCACCCTGACTATTGTGAATATGTTATGGACAGTATTAAAAAAATGGTACACAGCAATAAATCAGTACAGATTGAGTTTCCGTGGCTTCATCCAAATCTGGGTGACGTTTTAACGCGTATGAGCGGAAAACGTGTTAAAAACTCCGATGGTATGATCGTTCTTAACGGATATTTCAGAATTATTAATGATGTTACAGGTGCATAGAAAATGAAATCAATACAAACAAAAATTTTAACTGTTGTTATTTCGGGACTGCTTGTGATTACTGCGGTAGTTTCGGCAATCTCCGTTAATATGACACACGGTATAATGCATAGAGATGCTGACAGAATTTTAAACAATGTCACACAAAAAGAAGCGGCTTATATAAACGACATTCTTGGTGATATAAAAAAATCAGCATCAATTATGGAGCATTATGCGTGTACAGAGTTAGATAGTCCAAGTCAGCTTTCCGACCCTGAGTTTTTTGCAAAATACATTGAAAAAACCAAAAAAATGTTTTCGGAAATTGCTATTAATACAAATGGTATAAAAGGGTATTTCTTGCGTCTTAATCCAACCTATACCAACAATACCGCAGGATATTATAACATTGTAGAAAATAACGCTTTAATAAGAGAAATGCCTGTTACCGACCTTTCAAAGTATCCCGAAAATGACATAAAAAATGTCGGTTGGTATTATACTTCTATAAAAGAAGGAAAAGCGCTTTGGCTCGATCCCTATTATTTCCCCGGTTATGATACACAACTGATATCCTATACCATTCCGCTGTATGTTGATTCAAAACTGTTGGGCGTTTTGGGATTTGATATGGACTTTGGTTATCTTGTAGAAAAAATCAGCAGTATTTCGGTATATGAAGAGGGCTATGCTGTTCTTTTGGCAAAAGACGGAACAACCCGATATAACAATATTGAGCGAGAAGACAGCAAACAACCGCACACAAAGGCTACAACTTCGTTGCAAAACGGAATGTTTTTGGAACTCCGTGCAGAGTATAAAGACATTCAGCGCGAAATACACCCGATGCTGAGCAAAATTGTTATAGCATTTCTTGTTGTTTTGTTCTTTGCGATTTTATACACCTTTATTGTAACCCACAGAATTGTACGTCCGCTTAAACAACTCACAAATGTTGCCGAGGAATTGTCTACTGAATTTAAAGAAACATTACTTTCAAAAATCACTGTTAAATCAAACGACGAAATCGGTAAACTCTCAAAGGTACTCAAAAATTCCTATGAAAAAATACGTGAGTATACGTCATACATAAACGCTCTTGCCTACAAAGATTCCCTGACCGGCATCAAAAACTCCACCGCTTATGCCGAGGCGACCGCAGAAATCAACAAAGAAATCAATCATGGCAATCCACGTTTTGCTGTTGTTGTTGCTGATATTAACAACTTAAAGAAAACAAACGACCAATTCGGTCACGATGTCGGAAACGAACTCATAATACATACAGTTAAAATACTGATAGATACCTTTAAAACAAGTTCAATATTCCGTATCGGCGGCGATGAGTTTGTTGTGTTATTAAAAGATTACGATTATGAAAATTATCTTGATCTGCTTGTTAAACTGGATGAAGCCTGTGAAAGAGATTATATAACCGTCAGCGAAACAAAAATCCCCGTTTCAATTGCACACGGTGTTTCGGCATTCGATCCTATGATTGATACAATTTATGAAGATGTTTTTGCAAAAGCCGACCAGGCAATGTACATTAACAAAGAAAAGAGCAAAACTCTCTCGCTATCTTGTAACTAAATATATAAAGGCACCGCAGATAAGCGGTGCCTCATTTCAATTTATATGGATAATTGTTTTCGTTTGTTTCTTCTTACACGGTTGATGTGTCTTTCAAAATCGCCGTTATTAATAAGTTCCGTAACAACGTATTGCATAAAAGTGGGAACGGTACACGAATAAAATCCCAATTTACTGTAAAAGGTGCTTGTCAAATGTTTTGGCAGTACCATATACCCGATACGAAAAGAGGACGAGATTGTTTTTGAAAATGTATTCAAATATATTATATTGTCATTGTCTGACATAGCAAAAAGTGTTTCGGTCGGCTTTGTCGAAACCGCAAACTCAGACTCAAAATCATCTTCGATAATATATCGGTCTCCTTGTGCTGACCAACGGATATATTCATAACGCTTGGACGCCGTTGCAGTAACACCGCTGGGGTAACTTCTGTATGGTGTTGTATGTAAAACTTCCGCTTTGGTCTCACAAAGTGCCTTGCTTTCAATACCGCAGTTTGTCAGCGGAAGCAGTTCATATCTAATTTCCGTTGATTTATATACCTGCTCGATTTTTTTATAAGACGGCGATTCTATGGCATAAACGCGGTCTCTTCCGAGCAATTTTACAATCAGACCGTAAAGATACTCCGACCCCGAACCGATAATAATCTGATCAACGTCAACCTTGATGCCGCGATTACGTGCAAGATATCTACAGATTGCACTGCGCAGTTCTATACAGCCGCAGTTTGACGATTTTTCGAGCATCAAATCCCCTTTTTCAGTCATTATCCTGCGCATTGTTTTGCTTATCACAGACAGCGGAAAATCGGGGTATGCGTGTTGGGGGTGATGCGCCTCACTTTTAATACTCTGTTCCACAGAAACCGCAAATCCGTCGTCCTTGCGAAAAATAACCACAAATCCGCTTCGCTCACGGGCTTCTACATACCCCTCGTCACAAAGCAAGGCATACGCGTGTTCCACCGTGACGGTACTAACTCCCGTTTCTTCGGAAAGAGCGCGTTTTGATGGTAATTTTGAATTGTACGGATAATTTTGCGCTATTATGTCTTCTCTTATATGTTTATAAAGCTGAAGGTAAACAGGGCGGGTCTGTTTATCAATTATATATTTCATCTGGTTATATAAAATACTCCTTGTTTGGTGATTACTATATAGTCAGATTTAGTATACAATATCTTCATCAAAATGTAAAGGGGCACGATAATAATGAACGCAAGAACAAAAAAAATCGTTTTGTCCGCAATGATGGTAGCACTCACTTGTGTAGCAACGATGGTTATTAAAATCCCATCACCTCTTAAAGGATATCTTAATCTGGGTGACGGTATTGTTTTGCTTACAGGTTGGCTGCTTTCACCTGCATATGCTTTTGTTGCCGCGGGACTCGGGTCGGCTCTTGCAGATATATTTTCGGGATACTTAATTTATGCGCCGATAACCTTTTTGGTTAAAGGGCTGATGGCACTTATCGCGTTTTACGGATTTAAATTGCTGAGTAAAAAACTCAACAGTCTGGCTTCAAGAATTATCTGCGGTATTGCGGCAGAGATAATAATGATACTTGGATATTTTGTGTTTGAAGGCTTTATGTACGGATTTATTCCGTCGATTGTAAATATACCCGCAAATGCTGTCCAGGGCATTGCAGGACTGATTATCGGCGTTGTTCTGATTAAAATTTTTGAAAAAGTCAAAATATAAAAAGCGAGGTGAAATTCACCTCGCTTTTTGCGAATAATAGTCGGCTCGTATCTGCGCTCCGATCCACTCCGCATTTGTTTTGATTACTTTTCAATAAGATTCTTAATATATGTTTTAGGGGAATTTCCCGTTTTGTTTTTAAAGACGGTTGAAAAATAAAGCGGGTCAGTATATCCCGATAGCAAGGCAACATTTTTTACGGAATCAATACCGTTTTCAAAGAGAGAAATGGCATATTTAATTCTAAAATTTTGCAGGTATTCGGTATATTTAATACCGGTTTTTTTCTTAAAAATATGGGATAAATACTTTGCGTTGTAACCCAATTGTTCAGCAATAGATCCTATAGATAATTGCGGGTCAGAAAAATCTTGCTCGGTTATTTCCATTATTTTGTTGATACAACCATCAGATTTTGTATATTCAGAGTTTAACTTCGAAAATGTGTATAAAAGAATGCTTTCGGAAACAAGGTCGATATTTTCTTTTGAGGCTCTAGAAAGGCTTTCCATCCATAGAGGGATTAATCCGTCGAAACCCGAGAAAATTCTGTTCGATTCGTTTATACCAAATCTTTGAAATAACTCATTTGAACGCAGTCCTTTGAAATCAATGTACATATATTGAAAGCCAACTTCACCCTGAAAAAAATAAGTTTCGTTTTCAAAAAGCATTATAATGTCGCCAACGGAACAATGATAAGAATGATTGTTAAGGTTGAGTTTTCCCGATTGACGCGTAATAAGAGTCATTCGGTGAACTGGTTTAGGTTCGGTAGTGCGCATGACTTCCGGATCGGTTTCCAAAATAAACTGTTTTGGCGTAAGTTGGCCGGTTATATCTGCAGGAACAAATTTACATATGTTTTTTGATTTCACAGTGCCCACTTCCTTTCTATGTGTGTTTTTTAGTATAGCAAACACAAACAAAAAAATCAAACTTATTTTAATGATTATATAGAAATATTCCATTGAAAGTAATAAAATGCGGTGATATACTGAACGAAAAGGAAGTGTGGTGAAGATAATGTATTATGCACTGATAATATTATCGGTGGTAATGTTTGGCGGTTGCTTTGCCCTTAATGATGTCTACCGGAAGATAAAGGGCAGCAGTATAAAAATCAGTTTGCAATTTTCTTTGGTGGGTTAATTAGCAGGTTTTATTGTTTTAATTTTGGCAAACGGTTTGAAGTTTGAGTTTACACCGTTCACCTTAATTATGGCAATCCTTGCTTCAATCAACGGATTTGCATTTACCTTTTGTTCCTTTAAGGCGCTCGATAGGATCAATCTATCCCTTTATTCGTTGTTTTCCATGTTGGGCGGCATAGTGCTGCCGTTTTTGCAGGGTATCCTGTTTTACGGCGAAAAAATGTCACTTGCCAAATTGTTATGCTTTTTATTTATAACGGTTGCCCTTACATTAACAGTTGAAAAGGGCGAAAGAAAAAAAGGAACAATTTACTATGTATGCATATTTGTCCTGAATGGCATGTCAGGTGTGCTTTCAAAGTTTTTTGCGGAGGCACCTTTCAACAAAGCAAGTGCAACAGGGTATACCAATTTAATCTCTATTTGCAGTGTGGTTATTTCCTGTATTTTATTGTTGATTGTATCCAAAAAATATCCGGGGCACGGAACGTTTTCGTTTGCGGGAACGGCTATCGGTGTAGCCTCGGGCATTACTAACAGGATTGCAAATTTAGTTCTTGTTATCGCTTTGGCTCATGTTGATGCATCGGTTCAGTATCCAATGGTAACGGGTGGCGTTATGATCGTTTCAACACTTATTTGCTTTTTTGGAAAAAACAAACCCTCTAAAAAAGAGATTTTATCAATCATTGTTGCGTTTATCGGTTTATTGTTGCTGTTTGCAATACCGATTTAAAAAATATAAGGAGTTGCTTATTATGAAAAAAATTAAAATGGGTATTTTTGGTGTTGGCAGAGGAATGGATCTCGCAAGGGATTTTATGCTTCTTGGAGCTGATATTGTCGCTATATGCGATTTTAATAAAGAACGTTTAGATGCGGCAACTAAAAAAGTAGGAACTGATACGGCAGTTTATTCCGATTTTGATGCTTTCCTCGGCCACGGTCTGGATGCTGTAGTGATTGCAAACTATTTTTATGATCACGCGCCGTACGCTATAAAATGTTTTGAAAAAGGAATTCACGTTTTCAGCGAATGCATCAGTAACGGTACTATGGCAGAGGGTATAGAACTGCTAAAAGCATTTGAAAAGAGCAATAGTATTTATATGCTTGCAGAAAACTACCCTCAAATGATATTCAACCGTGAAATGAAGCGTGTTTGCGACGGTAGAACTTTGGGTAAAATTCTTTATGCTGAAGGTGAATATAATCATCCCGTCAACCCGAATGATACAACGTTTAAAAAAGTATATAACTATTTTCCCGGGCATTGGCGCAATTTCTTGCCGGGAAGTTATTATGTAACGCATTCTTTGGGCCCTATTATGTGGGCAACCGGGGCAACTCCTAAGAAGGTAACCTCCTTCGCTTCCTTTGCACCTGTAGAGGGTGATGTTCCCACGGCGAGTTTTGGCGGTGACGGGGTTTCTATTATTACAACTCAAAATGATGACGGTTCTATTTTCAGAGTAACCGGTTGTGCGGCATTTGGCGCACATCATAATGCGTATAGAATATGCGGAACCAATGGACAGATAGAAAATTTACGTGGAATGGGTAACAAGATCATGCTCCGTTATAACAGCTGGTCAAAGCCCGAGGATATGGATGCGGTAAATCTGTATGAGCCCAAGTGGAACGACCCTGATGAAGAAATATTCAAAACCAGCGGTCACGGTGGTGGGGATTATTTAACCTGCCGTGTATTCCTTGACTGCATAAAGCAAGGCAAACAACCGGAACATCCTTTTGATATATACAGCGCCATCAATATGTCTTCTGTAGCAATTCTTGCTCATCGCTCAATGCTTGAAGGTGGTAAGCCGTATGACATTCCCGATTTTACCAAGGAAGAGGACTGCAAACTCTATGAAAACGACCGGTTGTCGCCGTTCTACAACACGGACGGCACCAAACCGACGCTGCCTTGCTGTTCTCAACCGGATTTCAAACCCACTGAGAAACAGGTTGAAAATTATAAAAAGGCTTTGGAATTAGAATAATATTTGAAAATATAGTCAGTATAAATCTGCTTGTTTTACTGATGTGGGCAGTACAAATTTGTAAAGCGAGGAGATTATTATATATTATGAAAGCAGCAGGAATTGTTCGTAGAATAGAGGCGGATATAATAATAACACAAAAGTGCGATAAACCCTTATAAATACTGACTTTTCAAGCGATTTTTTTAAGAAAGTTTTTTGACGAAAAAAGCATATATTGACAAATACATAGCAAAAGCGAGGTGAAATTCACCTCGCTTTTGTATGTGACAATAACCAACTCAATGTTTCTTCCGAAAAGGCATTATCCCAACAATTATGTCCTACACCTTCGTATAAATTATATTTCAGATCGGGATTTTTACCTTTCAACTTTTCTACCATCTCGATTGTTTGCGTTGGAGAAACTGTGGTGTCTTTCAATCCGTGAAATGCCCATATAGGCATTTTGAGCACATCTGCATTCCATGCCATACCCCCACCACAGCAAGGTACTATAGCAGCAAACAAATCTGGATATGCCATAGCAGTATACCACGTTCCATATCCGCCCATACTCAAGCCGCAAAGATATACACGATTGACATCAACGGAGTATTTATGGATCATTTCATCAATGAATTTTTTAAGACTTTCTATTTTGGCAACCCAGAAGGTATCTGTGGGACATTGCGGCATAACTAAAATACAATTTTTCAGGTTGCTGTCGTTTGCGATTTTAGAAAATCCGTAAACAAGCACCTTTTTGATATCCACCCCTCCGTCTCCTCGTTCACCGGCACCGTGAAGCTGAATGATTAACGCGGGACGGTCGGTCAAGGTTTCGGGCTCATACGTAATATACGGAAAAATACTCTTTGTGTCTTGTTGTATCGTTATTTTCATTAAAATACTCCTTACGTTTCGTTTATTTCACTTCATTTGCACTTCCTATGACGGTTATTTTATTTCCCCCTGATATGCTCCATTGTCAAGTTTACTCTATCGCTGATTTTGACAGTATCAATACCGAAAATAGAAGTGTGAAGTGTATCGTTTATCGGTTCTATCCAGCACTTTGGAATACTTTCAATTCCGTTTGCCATACCTAAAATCGAACCAACGGTAGCACCGTTACAATCGGTGTCGAAACCTGTTTCAACAGACATACAGATGGATTTGCCGTAATCTCCGCCACCATAGAGCAAAGAGGCCGCTACAATCATTGCATTAGAAATGGTGTGGCACCAATCGTGAGCGCTGTGCTCGTCATACTTTTCGTGAATGCTCTTAAAGCATTCGCTTTGAGAAACACCGTTTTCAAATCCGTCCACTACGAACATAATATCTTCGTGTAATCTGGATGTGTGTGGAATCTGTGCAAGTCCACCGAGTATAATATCTTTGATATTCTTTGTTTCTGCCGCAACAGCCAACATCGCTGCCACAAACATTTCGCCGTAGATTCCGTTCTTCGTGTGAGAGATCGAGGCATCGCGCCACGCCATTTCGGCAGCAAGTTCGGGATTGCCCGGGTTAATATATCCAAAATAGTCGGCTCGTATTTGTGCGCCGATCCATTCACGATAGGGGTTTTTATAAATGGCAGATTCCGGCGGCGTATATCCTTTTACAAAGTTGCAGAAAGCTACTCTTTCAGCGGTGCAATAGGCATCTTTAGGCTGATAATGCAGCCAAGCACGTGAAACATCAAAAGGGGTAAAATCTCTGCCGTATTTTTGGACGATTTCTTGATAAAGAACGGTGTAGTTGGTATCGTCATCCACCGGCATTCCGTCTATGGCGTCGGCATAGCATTTGCTTGGAAAATGATATTTGTATTTGTTTAAAATTTCGTCACTCAGGTCACTCTGCAGAATATATCTGTGCATAGGATAATTGCCGGTTTCCTTTAGGAAGGGAACCAACTCGTTTGTGCGGATACCTTCTACAGTCTTGCCCACCATACATCCGCAAATTCTGCCCATCCATGCACCGTGAATTTTATCTTCCAGATCCAAGGGGCTGTTATTCTTATAAACATAAGGCTTTCTCAAATCTTTGATGGCTTCAAGGTTGGACGGTTCAATATATGGATAGCCTTCTTTTTGTTTTGCATTTATTACGATTTCGAAAAGGGTGTCCCCAATTTTTTTCTTGTGTTCATCCTTTGGAAGTCTTGCTACGGCCGAAAAAACATCCTTATATGCTTCGATATCCAGCCCTTCTTCTATAGATTGCTGATATTCCGTCATCAAATTGGATGAATAAAATTCCCAATCGTGAATATTTGCGTACTGCGGCTTTATTTGATTAGTTCCTTTCATTTCTTCTACAATGCGGTTGTCGTTCCCTAAAATCAACGCATCAAGCGAAACGCCAAAATGCTTGGAAATTTTTATGATTTTGCTAAGTTCCGGAACAGAATCACCGTTTTCCCATTTTTGAACGGATTGCTGTGAAACCCCGAACAGTGTTGCGAACTGTTCTTGGGAAATATTTGCATCATTTCTCAGTTTATTTATTGCTTTACCTATAGTCATAACATAGCCTCCTATCTGTTTTTATTTTACAGTCAAATATGCCAGAAATCAATAAACTGCAAATAGTAATTTATACAACTACCGGTTGTGGACGCAAAATGATTTTCCTTTACAGTATAAATCTCCTCAAAATACAGATAGTAACAATACAATTTGAAAATATGCACGAAAGCCAAACGGGTGATTCGTGAATCACCCCTACGAAGATAACAAGAAGATTGATTTATATATGAAAGCAACAGGAATAGTTCGTAGAATAGATGCTGGTGTTATAATAACACAAAAGTGCGACAAAGCCTTATAAATACTGGGGTTTCGGGCAATTTTTGAAGAAAAATTTTTGACGAAAAATAGCATATTCTGACCGTTACATAGCAAAAGCGAGGGGAAACTCCCCTCGCTTTTAGTTAAAACTCTTTTATATTATTTTTGATGTATGCAACTACTTTTTCTTGTAATGCAGGCAATTCATAATATTTATCATCAAATGAATCAAAGTCGAACCGTTTGGTTTGCTTTTTGAATCCTCTTATACTGTATACTTTAAATGATTCGAGATTAGAAATATCGATGTTATTTGCTGTGATAAACTCTTCAAAAAGATTTAGGTGTTCGTTCGCTCCAACACTTTTTAGCGATTCACTAACATACGGTGCAACAACTCTTGATGAGTTTACGAAAAATTGGCAAAGACCACCATTTTGAATTTCTGAATCAAATAAGCCTAAAACATAAACTGTTTTGCGAGCACCTGTAAATTGTTCTATTTCTTTATCTTCGTCCTCGGCTTCTTCTGCAATATCAACGTTTTGAAAATAGATAGTTTCAAACAAATCGTCATCCGAAAGGGATAATAAATCTTCGCCATGTAAATGTCTATTTTCTTCTTGCGCTTCCATTATCTCGGATAAAAAAGATTTTGGGTCAGCAGTCAATTTTTCCATCATTTCATTGAATTCGGGGTCATCATCAGAACGATAATTCATAATATTTTGCATACGAATTGCACCGACAAAAGCAACAATTATATTTGAGATAATTAAAAACAATCCTATGTAAAAACAAACTTTAGACCATATTACACCGACTACAATCAGGATTATAGAAATCACAATAGACCCTATGTGACGAAATGCAGTTAGAAAGAAATTAGTCAAAAATGCAGAAAATTTATTCATATTTGTGCCCCTCGAATAATTTTTAATAATTATACCATAGTTGCTCTAAAAAGTAAAGTTGGACAGTATAAATTCCCACAAATCACAAATAATAGTATCACGATTTTGTTTTTAAAGGAGATTTATATATGAAAGCAACAGGTATTGTGAGAAGAATTGACGATTTAGGTCGTGTGGTTATACCCAAAGAAATCCGCCGCACGATGCGGATAAGAGAAGGAGATCCATTAGAGATTTACACCGACAAAGATGGCGGTGTCATCTTTAAAAAATACTCCCCCATCACCGATCTGTCAAGTCACGCGTCCGACCTCTGCGCATCGCTATATTCTGCCTCAGGTCTTTACTGCGCGGTATGCGACAGTGACAACGTAATCGCATTTTCGGGAAAAGGAACCCGAGAGGTTCTTGAGCAAAGTATAAGCACCGAGTGCGAAGAACTTATCGACCGCCGAAAGAATTATCTTTCTGACACAGGCGAAATCCCCCTTACTGCCGATAAATCGTCGCCCTCAATTATTGCGGCAAGTCCCATTATTTCATCGGGTGACATTATGGGTGTTATTGCGTTTGTTGAAACAAGCGGAAAGAGCGCAACCGAAAGCGACCTCAAACTGCTTTCCGCCGCGGCAACGTTTATGGCAAAACAAATGGAAAGCTGACCATACAAAAAAGACCTCAGATGAGGTCTTTTTGTTTAGGACAGTCGAGGACACCTGTACCTACAATTATCCTTTATATTTATTTGGGGTAACGCCCGTTTTTTTCTTAAACAGTCGGCAAAAATAGGTGTAGTTATCTATCCCGACGCATTCACACACCTCATAAACGCGCAGTTCCCCTTTTGAAAGGAGTTCCTTTGCGCGTTCGATACGCAAATTAACTATATATTCGTTTACCGTCATGCCGAATATCCGCAAAAATCCGCTGTACAGATAATTTCTTGACACGCAAAACTTTTTACATATCTCATTTACGGTATATTTCTCAGTCAGATTATCGCTTATAAACGCACCGATTTTTTCTATGGTCTTATCATACTCTACCGTTATCGACGACTCAAAAATAATTTCCTCAATCAGCGTCTTTATACTGTCTATCTGTGTGCTGTCAAACTGTGGCAGTTCATCGTACATCTTTTTAAGGCTTACGCTTACGTTTCCCCTGACCGTCTTGGGCGAATCTGTTGCGCGTATACGACCCATAATAACGTAGCCCACGATTATTTCGTTTTTTATAAGCGGCATAACCGCATCATACAATCCCACATGACAGATATGACTTTCAAAGCATCTGCTTTTTTTACATTTTTGTAGTAGCTTTTCGTCCGAGACTTTACACCGTGCCTTGCTTATAGGGTTGTTTTGCATACAGGTACAAAAATCGTTTTGCTTTGTGCTATTACATATAAATTTATACTCAGTGTCTAAAACTGCTATACTTATTCCTGTAAGTACAAACAACGTGTCGGTTATTTGCTGCAGTTTTTTTCTGTCGTAGCGTATCCTCATTTTAATCACCGTAAATATTATACTTTTTTCAGGAAGAAAGTGCAATATTTTAAGAAGAAAAAACATTGAAAAATTATGTGATTTTATGTATAAATGATATATAATGAAGGGAGAAAACTATGAACACATTTCTTTTGATTTTAATAATAGTGGGTGCATCTGCGCAAAACATAATAAAAAAGCCGTACACACAAAAGTGCGGCGGAAGTGGTACGTTTTTATTTGGCTCGCTGTCGACCTTTGCGGCGATGTTGTTTTTTGTGATATCGTCGGGCGGTTTTAAGTGGGAAGCAGAAGTAATTCCGTATGCGCTTGGTTTTGCATTGGCGTACGGCACGTCGGCGGTGTTCAGCGTTCTTGCTACTGCAACAGGCTCTTTGTCGTTGACTGCGCTCTTTATTTCATTCGGACTTATGATACCCACCTTTTATGGACTTATATTTTTACACGACAACGTCAGCGCAGGACTTATTCCGGGGCTTATATTGCTTTCCGTTTCACTCGTACTCATTAACAAAAAATCTGACTCGGTAAAAATCACACGCAAATGGATTTTGTACGCATTTTTGGCGTTTGCGGGCAACGGAATGTGTTCAACCGTGCAGAAGATGCAGCAGGTGAAATTTGACGGAGCTTATAAAAACGAATTTATGATAATAGCTCTTGCAGCGGTTGTAATCGGGCTTTTGATTGTGTCGCTTTTCTGTGAAAAAAACGATATAAAACAGTGTGTAAAATTCGGCTGGTATCTGGCGCTTCCCTGCGGTATTATGAACGGCGTTGTAAACCTGTTTGTAATGATTTTATCTGCCAGAATGCCTGTTTCGATTATGTTCCCGCTCGTATCGGCAGGCGGCATTGTTATTACATATTTTGTTTCGCGCTTTGTTTACAAAGAAAAACTGACAAACGTTCAGCTTATCGGTTTTGCGCTCGGCACCGTATCGGTAATATTACTCAATATTTAGGAGAAAAATTATGTATAAGATATCTGTTCCAATCACCTTATCAAACGTAAAGCGTGCAGGTCGTGAAACTATCCTTTCACAGCTTAAAAGAATGAAGGCGGAGCGTGTATTTTTGTCGCTGTCAAATTATGAACTCGACTCCGACACGCAAAAATCAATTTTTGCAGACCTTGCCGAAAACTGTGCTTTTTTTAAATCGCACGGCTTTGAGGTGGGCGCATGGATATGGACATTCTGGATAAAGGGCGCACATAATTTTTGCAATATGCGCGGTCTTGACGGCACCGAAATCAACGAATTTATTTGTCCTACCGACAAAAAATTTGTTAAGTTTGCGTCTGAGTACATAAAAAATATCGCAAAAAGCGGTGTTGAAATCATTATGTTTGATGACGATTTCAGATACGCATTTTTATGTGACTCCCCTGCCTGTCTTTGCGATAATCACATTAAAATGATAAACGAGATGACGGGTGAGGCTTTAACACGTGAGCAGTTATATAAACAGATAATAAACGGCGGTAAAAATATCTACCGTGATGCGTATATAAAGGCAAACGGTGATGCATTCCGTGAGTTTGCACGTGAGATGCGAAGTGCTGTAAACGAAATTGACCAAAAAATTCGACTTGGTACGTGTGCCTGTCTTTCGTCGTGGGATATTGACGGAATTATGGCGCGTGAACTTGCGTATATTCTTGCGGGTAACACCAAACCGTTTGTGCGCCTTATCGGTGCGCCATACTGGGCGGCAAGAAAATCGTGGGGCAACAAACTTCAAGACACAATTGAACTTGAACGTATGGAAAGCGCGTGGACACGCGACGAAAACATCGAGATTATGGCGGAGGGTGATTCATACCCACGTCCGCGAACAAATTGCCCTGCAAGTTTTGTGGAAGGTCACGATACCGCAATCCGCGCGAGTGGATGTACCGACGGTATTTTAAAATATAATATCGACTATTGCTCAAATGCCGACTACGAAGATGGATACATAAAATATCACGAAAAAAATTCCGACCTTTACAAAAAAATCGACTCTGCATTTACCAACAAGAATGCAACAGGTGTGCGTATTTACGAATACCAAAGCAAGTTTGCCGATATGGATATATCTGCGCCTGTTAAATGTCAAAGACCCGAATATATGTTCTTTTCGGCGGCTGCACGTACTCTTGCATATAATACAATCCCCACCGTTTACGAGGGTGCGGGTGTTTGCGGCGCGGTATTTGACGAAAATGCAAGACATATTCCAAAAGACGCGCTTAAAGGTGGAATGATTATTGACGCGATTGCGGCAAAAATCTTAACTGACCGCGGTGTTGATGTTGGACTTACTCGTTTTAACGGTCTTTTACAAAACGCACCAGAAAAACACCTGCCTGCAAACGTTGAAGAACACTTTTTACATAATGACAATCACATTTTGTCGCTCGGTTCACAGTTTTTTGATATAGAAATCAACAAATCCGCAAAAGTGCTCAGTGATACCGCAAACGGCAGACTGCCGATATCGTATATTTACGAAAATGCTGACGGCGAGCGGTTTTTGGTTTTGAACATAAACACCAGAATTGTGTCAAAAGATCCAAACAGCAATCTTTTGTATCATTACGAACGTGCGCGTCAGTACGCAAACGTTATCCCGTGGCTGTCGGGCAAAACTTTACCCGCGTTTGTTTACGGCTGTCCGTCAATGTACATTCAGTGCAAAGAGGATAGTGATACGCTGACTGTCGGTCTTTGGAACTTTTTTGAGGACACTGCCTTTTCACCTGTAGTTGAACTTGGCAATACCTACTCGGATATTGAATTTATACAAGGCAGCGGTACTTTGTCGGGTGCCAAAGTTGTTTTGAACGATATTATTCCTTACGGATTTACCGGTTTTATTCTTAAAAAGTAATTTACTTTTTTAAAAGATTATTATATTATTAAAATATAATGATTAAGGAGATACGCCTATGAATAAATCGCGTAACTATGGGATTGACCTTTTGAGAATTATTACCATGATCGGTGTTGCAACACTGCACATACTCGGTCACGGCGGTGTGCTATCGGGTGCCATTCGCGAAAATCAGTTTGATACCGCGTGGTTTTTGGAAGTTGTCGGTTACCCCGCAGTCGACTGCTTTTTGCTCATCTCGGGCTTTGTCGGCTGTAAGCGCGTTTTGCCGAGCCTTAAAAGCGTGGTGACATTATATCTTACCGTGCTTTTGTACTCGGTATCAATCTTTGCAATATTGACAAGATTTTACCCGCAGACTGTGCCGATTTCTGACCTCGGTTCTACCTTTATGCCGGTTACCACATATCAATATTGGTTTTTTACATGCTATATCGGTATGCTTGTGCTTTCGCCGTTAATAAACGGATTTGTCAATTACGCCGACAAAAAGACACTTTATATTGTTGGCATAATAATCTTTTTGGTGTTCTCGGTATACGGCACATACACAAAAGCACACGGTGACTATTTTAAACTTGCAAACGGCTACAGCGTTATGTGGTTTTTGCCTATGTACACTCTGGGCGCGATTATCAAAAAGACGGAACTTTATAAAAAAATACCCGTCTATGCCGCACTGCCGACATTGTTAATTGCATACCTTTCAACCTGGCTTGTAAAAATTAACAGTGTTGGGGTTGACATCAGTCAGGGAATGATAAAACTAAGTGATTCGCTTGTTTCATACATCTCACCCACCATTGTGATTGCGGCAATAATGACTGTTTGCCTCTTTGCAAAAATCAATATAAAACACAAATTTGTGGCAGGACTTATCACATTTTTCTCAACATCGGCATTTTCGGTATATCTCATTCACGACAACAATTATTTCAGAGACAACATAATTAAAGGTGCGTTTAAAAACGTCGGTGACTTTTCTCCCGTAATGCTTGTTTTGACAGTTGTGGCAATCGCACTTACAATTTTTGTTGTGTGTGTACTTATCGACAAGGTGCGCGTACTTTTGTTTAAACTTTTACATATTGAAAAACTGTGCGATTTTATACAATCAAAAATATGAATAATCTTTACTACGAGTTTACAAACGATAAAAATATACCTGTAGTAATAACAAAAGATAGAATACAGATAGTTGATTTGGAAACAATCGAAAACTAGCTGTTTGTTGGCGCCGATCCGCTCGACTTTACCTGGGGCACATCTCCCCTTGAGCATAGCGGCGGTTACGTAATAATAAAAAAGACCTCAATTGAGGTCTTTTTTTATTACTTTAAGGCCGTTTGCGGCGGCAATGCCGATTTTGGCATAGCCCTTTTCGCTATAGTGACCTTTAAAATAAGGATTCATATTCTGCTCGTCTTGGCAGATTTCTTCTGTAATTTCGCTAAGCATTATAAAATCAGGGTCGGTTTTGCACACGCTATACTGTGCGTTTATAATTGCGTCGTCCTTTTCGGTTTTTGTAAAACGGCCAACGCGTATAATTCCGAATTTATCAATACCAACCTCACATTTCAGTGAGTTTTTGAGGTTGGTGATTTTTTTTATATAATATTCTTCGCTGTTTCCTTCAATCTGATCGCTTTCACCCTGAAGCCACACAAAATAGATTTTTTCTACTGTAAAATTTTCTTTTGCTTTTTTAACACCTGCTTTTGCCTTTTTCATCAAAAGATTATATCCATCTGAGCCTTCACTCCACTCGGCTATAGTAGTTGAGCCTTTTGCACAGTGGATTGCAACGGTTGGTTTGCCGTATTCTTTACAAAAACTCGGAACAAGCGATGCGTAACCAAAGCCGGATGCACCCAGAGCGTGTGCCCTTAACCATTCGGGAAGAATTTCTTTTAATGGAACATCAGGGTCAAGCGGAATACCTTTGCTGCCGTCACGGCGGATGTTTTCACCGACAGGGTCGCTAAGCGGAACAAACTCATCGGTTAAATATTTATATTCATAGCAGTTTTGAACTATAAATGGACTATTGAGCGTGGGACTCTGCCCTTGCATATTACTTTGACCACTAAAAATAATTATATCTACGTTCATAATTCTACTCTCTCTTTTGCCTTCCTCCGAGAGTAAGGTGACACGCAAATGCGTGACGGAGGGAGTTTGCGAAATTTTGCTTTTATTTCTATTAACGTTCTCCCTCAGTCACCTTCGGTGACAACTCCCTCCCAGAAGTAGCCTTTGGTTTTTACGTATTTTGAAAAATTGGATCCATTATAAGTCTGGAGCCAATTTTTATATTTTTATTCTTCAGTTTCTTCCTCAGTGGTTTCGGGTGTTTCTTCTTCCTTTTCGGAAAGCGCAATATCAATAACCTTTACGCCCTCGGGAAGTTTTACAATACGAACACCCTGAGTTGTTCTGCCAAATACCGAAATTTCTTCAACCGATGTACGCATAACTTGTCCGCCCGAAGTGATAAGCATAATATCTTCGTTGCCTGTTGTTACAGCAATTGCGGCAATATTACCTGTTTTGTCGGTAATATTATAGTTACCAACACCCTTACCGCCACGAGCTTGTACACGATACTCGGTGGTTTCGGTACGTTTACCATAGCCGTTTTCGGTGATTGTAAGAATTGCCGAGTCGGGCTGTTCAATAATCGCACCAACAACAAAGTCATCATCCTCAAGCCTGATACCGCGCACACCGCGGGTAACACGGCCCATAGGACGTGCATCAATTTCAGAGAACTTAATAGCCTTACCAAAGTGTGATGCAATAATGATATTATCATCACCTGTTGTTTTAAGAACAGTATCAAGAGTATCGTTTTCATCGATTATTATCGCAATAACACCTGTTTTACGGATATTTGCATACTCGCTCATTGATGTCTTTTTAACGGTACCGTTGCGTGTTACCATAAGAAGATAACTATCGTCACTAAATTCACTTACCTTAACCATTGACGATACGCGCTCACCTGACATAAGCGGAATGATATTAACGGCGCTTGTACCCTTTGCGGTACGTGAACTTTCGGGGATTTCATAGCCCTTTGCCTTGTATACACGGCCTAAGTTGGTAAAGAACAGGATATAATCGTGGGTTGATGCAACAAACATCTGACGCACTGTGTCATCCTCTTTTGTTTTGACACCCTTAACGCCAACACCGCCTCTGTGCTGTGCGCGGTATTCTGACGTCTGGATACGTTTAACATAACCTGCATCGGTAAGTGTAAATACGCAGTCTTCAACGGGAATTAAGTCCTCATCCTCAAGACCTACCTCACCTACGCCGATTTCAGTACGTCTTGCATCGCCGTATTTACGTTTGATTTCAGAGAGATCCTCTTTGATGATTGCATCAACTCTCCATGCGTTTGCAAGGATATCCTCGAGGTCTGCAATTTTTTCGGTAAGTTCTTTATATTCATTTTCGATTTTGTCGCGTTCAAGACCCGAGAGCTGACCGAGGCGCATATCAACAATAGCCTGTGCCTGTGCATCATCGAGTTCAAAGCGGTTCATAAGAGCAAGTTTTGCATCAGCAATCGACGATGACTTTTTAATAAGTTCAATTACCTCGTCAATATAATCAATGGCTTTAAGTAAACCTTCAAGTATATGTGCACGTGCCTTTGCCTTGTTGATATCATACTGTGTACGACGTGTAATAACACTGCGCTGATGACCAACATACTCGGTGAGCATCTCTTTGAGATTTAAGCACTTAGGCACACCGTTAACGAGCGCAATCATAATTGCCGAGCAAGTTGACTGCATCTCGGTGTATTTATAAAGTTGGTTTAAAACAACCTGCGGATTTGCCTCTTTTTTGAGTTCAATAACAAAACGAAGACCGTCTTTGTCCGACTCGTCACGGATATCCGAGATACCGTTTATGCGCTCACCCTTAACTTCTTCGGCAATTTTTTCGATAAGTGCAGACTTGCGTACCATATACGGAATTTCGGTAACAACAATTCGGAATTTACCCTCTTTGTGCTCTTCAATTTCTGCCTTTGCACGAACATAAATCTTGCCGCGGCCCGTTTTATAGGCATTACGGATACCGGTTTTGCCCATAATTATACCGCCTGTGGGATAGTCGGGGCCTTTTACATATTCCATAAGCCCTTCAATATCAATATCGGGGTTTTCCATAAGCGCGATTGTACCGTCAATAACCTCGGTGAGATTGTGAGGCGGAATTTCGGTTGCCATACCAACCGCGATACCCGATGAGCCATTTACGAGAAGATTTGGAAAACGTGCGGGAAGAACTGTAGGCTCCTCGTCCTTATCGTCAAAGTTGGGCATAAAGTCAACGGTATCTTTTTTGATATCGGTGAGCATTTCGAGTGCAATTTTTTGCATTCTTGCCTCGGTGTAACGGTAAGCAGCAGGGCCGTCACCGTCAATCGAACCGAAGTTACCCTGACCGTCAACGAGCGGATAACGAAGCGAAAATGTCTGTGCAAGACGTACCATCGCATCATAAACCGAAGCGTCACCGTGGGGATGGAAATGACCGAGCACATCACCGACTGTGGTAGCCGATTTACGATACGGTTTGTCGGGAGTGAGGTTTGCGCGGTGCATTGTGTAAAGTATACGTCTGTGAACAGGTTTTAAACCGTCACGGACATCGGGGAGGGCACGTGCTGTAATAACACTCATCGCATAGTCGATAAAGGCGTTTCTTACCTCGTTTTCGACATCGATGTTAATGACTTTCTGTCCCTCGAAATCTATTTCACTGCTATGTTTAATTTCTGCCATCTTCTGTTCACCTTAAATATCAAGATTTTTAACGTACTGTGCGTTTTGTTCAATAAACTCACGGCGGGGTTCAACATCTCCGCCCATACAAACTGTAAATATCTGATCTGCAAGTACAGCGTCTTCCATTGTAACCTTTACGATTGTACGTCTTGTGGGGTCCATTGTTGTTTCCCACAGTTGTTCGGGGTTCATTTCACCAAGACCTTTATAGCGCTGAATGAGTGCGCCCTCGCCTATCTCGGCAAGGATTGTATCGCGTTCTTCATCAGAGTATGCATAAAACTCTTTTTTGCCTTTGATTATCTTATAAAGCGGTGGCTGTGCGAGATATACATGTCCTTCCTCGATAAGCGGACGCATAAATCTGAAGAAGAATGTTAAAAGAAGTATGCGGATATGCGAACCGTCGACGTCGGCATCGGCCATAATTATAACTTTGCCGTAACGAAGTTTTTCGATATTAAAATCGGGACCGATGTTTGTGCCAAGAGCCGTTATAACAGGTTGGAGTTTATCGTTGCCGTAAACCTTATCAATTCTTGTTTTTTCAACGTTGAGCATTTTACCCCAGAGCGGAAGAATTGCCTGAAAGCGTCTGTCACGACCCTGTTTTGCCGAACCACCCGCCGAGTCACCCTCGACGATATAGATTTCGGTAAACGCGTTATCGCGGAGCTGACAGTCTGCAAGTTTACCGGGAAGAGATGCCGAATTGGATAGTGCCGATTTTCTTGCGGTTTCTCTTGCTTTACGTGCTGCTTCTCTTGCACGACTTGCGTTAAATGCTTTTTCGATAATTGTTTTTGCATTTTTTGGGTTTTCTTCAAAATACTCGGTCAGTTTTTCGTTCATAAGTGACGAAACAAGACCTGTAACCTCTGAGTTACCGAGTTTTGTTTTGGTCTGTCCCTCAAACTGAGCCTCTTCTACTTTAACCGAGATGATTGCTGTAATACCCTCGCGCACGTCTTCTGATGAGAGGTTTTCGTCTTTTTCTTTAAGTATGCCTTTTTTACGCGCATAAGCGTTTATGTTACGTGTAAGTGCGGTTTTAAATCCTGTTTCGTGTGTACCACCGTCAACAGTGTGGATATTGTTTGCAAAAGAAACGATTGTTTCATCATAGCGGTTAGTGTATTGCAGAGCAATTTCTGCCATTGCGCCGTTTTTCTCACCCGACATATAAATAACGTCTTCGTGAGTGGCTTCTTTATTTTTATTGATATAACTTACAAACTCGCGGATACCGCCCTCGTAGCACATCTTCTTTTTCTTGATGTTTGTAGCGTCGCGTTCGTCAGTTATTTCAATCGAAAGACCGCCGTTTAAGAATGCCTGTTCTCTTATACGCTTTAAAAGAACCTCATACTCATATTCAAGCGTTTCAAAAATATCACCGTCGGCAAGAAAACGTACTTTTGTACCTGTTTTGTCGGTATCACCGATAATTTTGAGGTCGCTTATGATTTTACCGCGCTCATATCTTTGATGATAAACGTGGGTTCCGTCAGAAACCTCAACTTCAAGCCACTCCGATAGTGCGTTAACAACCGAAGCACCAACGCCGTGTAGACCGCCCGATACCTTATATCCGCCGCCGCCGAATTTACCGCCGGCATGAAGAACTGTAAAAACGAGAGTTACAGCAGGAACACCCTGTTTTTTATTAATACCTACAGGGATACCGCGGCCGTTATCTTCAACTTCTATTACGTTACCCTCTAAAATGCGGACCTTAATTTGATTACAGTATCCTGCAAGTGACTCATCAATTGAGTTATCAAGGATTTCGTAAACAAGGTGATGAAGACCGCGCACCGATGTCGAACCGATATACATACCGGGGCGCTTTCTTACCGCCTCAAGTCCCTCAAGAACTTGTATTTGGTTTTCGTCATAAGTGTTTGTTACTTTTGTATCAGACATTTTTTTCTCCTATATCTCTTATATTTCAGATATTTTCTTTATAAATTCACAGCGTTTTAACAAAGTTGATGTTGAAATTTGCGAAACACAAACAAATGTGTTTTTTTCTTGTGTATATACTATAAATGATTTTGGAAGATCGGTTGTTGCATAACTGAGCCTTCCTGATTTTTCATAATACTCCAGAAATTCGCGGGTGCGTTTTGATATTGTTGTATTATCAAGATCATAAATTCCGAGTATATCTTTCTTTTTTATAACAATATCGTTACCTAAGTGAAGATACATTTTAAACAATCCTGCCTTCGCTGACTTTTATTATATTTCCCTTTCCGCGTGCCTTTTGCGTTTCACAAGTCGAAACAAGCACTTGGGATGCACGTGAACCTGTAAAAATATACTTTTGACGTGTTCTGTCGAGTTCCGACAAAATATCATCAAGTATAATTACAGGATACTCGCCGTATTTGTCAAAAATCACGTCTGCCTGTGCAAGTATGAGTGAAAGTACAGCCGAGCGTATCTGTCCCTGAGAACCGAAATATTTAAGGCTTTTTCCGTTTTGCAAAATGAGCAGGTCATCTTTTTGAATACCGCTCGTTGTCATTTTCAGCAAAATATCTGTTGCGTGTGTTTTCTGATAACGCTCATACATTGCCTTTTCTATCTGCTCACAGTTTTCAACAGTTTTTGAAAATTGGTTAATATATAAAAGTTTTAATTTGTTTTGTGATTTTGAAATATCACCAAAAATTGTTTTTGCAAAATATTCTAATTTTTCAATATATCTTGCTCTTGCATTCGCAATATACGCACCCTCATATGCGAGTTTTCTGTCATATATTTCGAGCAAATCTTCAATAACGCTTTCTTTTTTTAAAAGCGCATTTCTTTGTGCCAATATTTTTTGATATCGAAGCAGTGCATCGGTATATTTTATATCAAGTGAGCAAAGCGCCATATCCAAAAACGAACGCCGTTTGTTCGGACCCTCTTTTATGAGGTTAAGATGGTCGGGTGTGAAGAGTATTGATAAAAAACTGCCGATAAGTTCTCGGTTTTTTAAAACAGTCATTCCGTTGTGTTTTAACTGCTTATTACCGTCTTTATTTATAACAATTTCAATACTCTCAGTATTATTTTGATTTAAATATTCAATTTGTATACGCGCACTGTTGCATCCGAATCGAATTAACTGTTCTTCTTTTGCCGCGCGGAAACTCTTTAAAAACGAACAAAAACTGATTGCCTCTAAAATATTCGTCTTACCCTGACCGTTTTTTCCAACAAGGATATTAACACCTTTTTCAAACTCTATTTTTTCAAAAACAAAGTTTCTGAAGTCTTTTAATATAATTGATTTTATAATCATTTAAGGTCAAGATTAAGGCGCATCGGAAGCACCATAAACAAAAAGTCATCGCCTTCGGGCGGTAAAATAAGAATTGGTGTGAGTTCCGAATTAATTTTAATTATAATATCGTCACAGTCACATGCCGAGAGTGCCTCAAGCATAAATTTGTTATTGAATCCGACTGTCATTTTTTGACCAAAGTTATCAGTATTTATCATATCGGAAAATTTACCGATATTTGATGCAGTTGAAATTTTAATTGAATCAAAATCAAAATCACATCTTATAGGACTTTTTATTGCATTTGAAGTAATTAGCGCTGCACGGTCTATCATTGCGCGAAGATCACGCGTTTTTACTTTAACTTCAAAAGAACTCTCTTTTGGAATAACATTTTTATAATTTAAAAATTCACCTTCAAGAGTACGTGAAATAATAACAAAATTCTCATAAGTAAACATAACGTTTTTACCTGATACCGAGATACCGATGTTTGAATCGGTTTCTTCAGGCAAAATGTTTATTATTTCTTTAAGTATTTTTGCAGGAACAATAAACTCCGAAAGTTCTCCTGACTTATATTCAAAACTTTCTTTTTTAAGAGCAAGTCTGAATTGGTCAAGACCAACTGCAAGAACACTCGATTCCTCGTCATTAATCTGAAAAAGAATACCTGTTAAGATAGGTTTTATATCAAGAGTTGATGCCGCATAGATTGTCTGTTTTACAAGACGTTTAAATGCGGGTACTGCAAGGTCAACTCTGTCAATTGTATCAACAGTAGGTATTTCAGGAAAATCTTCGGGTGATACGCCCATAATATTAAAGAACGAACCGCCTGCAGTAATTTTTATCTGATAATTTTCATCGGCTTCAATATAAATTTCGCCGTTTGGAAGTTTGCGGATAATATCACCAAAAAGTTTTGCAGGAAATATAATTGTTCCCTCTTCAACAACATCAGCATCAAAAGAAGCAGATATTGCAAGAGTGAAGTCATAAGCCGATAATTTAATAAGTCCGTCTTTTACCTCTGCCTTAATTCCTTCAAGAGCAGAGATGGTTGATTTAACTGATGCGGCTTTTGAAACAATGCTTACCGCTTCATTGAGTTTATCTTTCTGGCATACAAAACGCATAAAAATCATTTCCTTTCTTTTCTATACATTTAGAAGTAGCAGTAGTAGAGTAGGTTGAAACTGTTTAAAATTGCAGTTTTTGTTTGTGGCACCTTAAAAAATCGATGTTAAAAACAAATGGCAATCTATGTTTAAAATTATTGGGTTTTAAACAGTTGTTTCTGATGGAAAAAAATGGTTTATGAAACTGTTTAAAAGATATAAAAACTTGTTTAAAAAATTGTTAAAAAGATTTCTTGATATTTTCCATAAGTTCGCTGATTGTCTGCGAGAATTTTGAGTCGGTATCCATCTTTTGACTTATCTGATTTATTGAGTGTAAAACAGTTGAGTGGTTTTTACCGCCGAATTCGTCACCGATAAGCGAAAGTGAGATATCGGTAAGTTCACGTGTTATGTACATAGCAACCTGACGCGCGTTCATTATGTCTGAACGGCGTTTTGTGCCGTAGATATCTTCTTTTGAAATATTGAAGTATTTTGAAACGTGATCGACAATTACGTCGGGAGTTATGTCGGAATTAACATTTTCTTTTATAACCGACTGAATAACATTTTGAATTTCGCCGATTGTAGGAGTGTGATCTTTAAAAATCAGTGAGTATGCTTTAATCTTTTTAACGGCGCCTTCAAGTTCACGTACATTGTTTTTGAGTTTATTTGCAATATAATCTACTGCATCATCGGTAAGATTAAGATTTATCGATTCTGCCTTATTTTGAATAATTGCAACTCGTGTTTCGTATTCGGGAGGCTGAATATCGGCAATAAGACCCGATTCAAAACGTGTTTTAAGCCTGTCCTCAAGAGTTGCCATATCTTTGGGCGGACGGTCAGATGTTACGATAATTTGTTTTTTAGCCTCATAAAGAGCTTCAAACGTGTGGAAAAATTCCATCTCGGTCGAAACCTTACCACCGATAAACTGAACGTCGTCTACAAGAAATACGTCAACGTAACGATATTTATTGCGGAACTTTGCCTGTTCACCCATTTTGATTGCATCAATGAGTTCATTTGTAAAGTCCTCGCCTTTTACAAGCATAATTGTTGCGGCGGGATTGTTTTTTCGGATTTCGTTTGCGATAGCACAAAGAAGATGAGTTTTTCCGAGTCCCGACTTACCGTAAATAAAAAACGGGTTATATGCCACAGCGGGATTATTTGCAACAGCAAGTGCCGCTGCGTGTGCAAACTTGTTTTCGTTACCTACAACAAAATTTTCAAATGTGAGTTCGGTATTAAGATGAAAATCTATTCTGTTATCATCTTCGTTTATTTTAATTGGCTCAACTTCTTTTTCCTGTAAAGGTGCGCTGACTTTTTTGCTTACATCCTCTTCAGATAAAACAACAACCTTTACCTCAAAACCCATTACACGATATATTGCGCCCTGAATACAATCGTTAAATTTATTATTGATAAGCACCTTTTGGAAGTTTGACTGTGCATAAAGGAAAGCTGTATCATCTTCAAACTTGATGGGGCGCAAAAGCTTTATCCAACTGTCATAGGCGGTTTCAGAAACTTCTTCTTTAATTATTGAAAGTGCGTTTGACCAAACGTCTGCAAATGACTCCATAAGTTGTTCTCCTCTGTAAATTTTATACATCATAATTATAACACACTCCTTTTCATTTTTCAATATTAAAGTAGTATATATATTAATATTATCTAATATATACTCATATAGGCGGTTTTTTGTGTTATCACCTTATAATTCCATTATAAAAAAGAAAACCGAACAAAACGAACAAAAAGCCCATCACATAAAGTGATAGGCTTTTATATTTTAAAAGTTTTTTATTTATTTGGTAAAAAGTATGAGTTTATTACACTGAAAAGAGGTTTATAAAAGCTCATTATGTTCCATATCGACATTCCGGCGAGACCAAGCGAATTTATAAGTTGCATACGTGCGTTGACACTTCTTGCATCTTCAAACCATACAACGTGTTCTTTTCCGTCTTTGTAGTAATTATAATACGGAGTCTGTGACACTTCGTCAAACATAATATTTGCGCCAACACGTCTTGCACGGTTTACCGCTTCGACGTTGGACATCGATTCTGCCCTGTTTCCCGAAACAAAAGGAAGTGTCCAGTCATACGCATAGTTGGGTATGCCCAAAAGCAGTTTTTGAGGATCTATTTCTGTAATTGCATAGTTAATAACTTCTGTTACTTTGTCAATGGGAGCCACAGCCATCGGCGGACCGTAGGTATATCCCCATTCATAAGTCATAACGAGAACGTAGTCTGCCGCATCACCTAAAAGTGCATAATCGTGTGCTTCATATAACAGACCGCGCTGTGTATTTGAAGTTTTTGGGGCAACCGAAACAAAGGTTTTGTAGCCGAGCGGTGCAATCTGTGATTTTAAATTTGAAATAAATGAGGCATAATTTTGGCGAAGTTGGGGCGGTATGTATTCAAAATCGATGTCAACACCATAATAATCCTGTTTTTCGAGTTGTTCTATGATATTTTTTATTAAAGTGTTTTCAAAGTTTTTATCTTCTAAAATATCCGCACTGCGCTGTGAATTGAAAGTTCCTTCTTCTGTCAGAGTAGTTATAATTAAAAGAGGTTTTACTCCAAATCCCGCGGCAATCGAAATCATATCGCTGTCATTTAATAAAACAAGTGAGCCGTCCTCTTTTATACCGTAACTGAAAGGAGAAATGTGAGATAAGTATTGTAAAGCTGACTGTAATGCTCCTCTTTCAATATTTGGATAAGCATATCCGTTTATAATTTTTTTTGTTTTTTCTTGTTCGGCGGTCGGTATGATAATTGCCTGACCGATAATAAGAGTTGGTGTTACAGTATTTCCGTTTGTATTAATCAACTGCTCAATTGTTACACCAAATTTTTTGCCGATGCTGTAAAGTGAGTCACCGGGCTGTGTTACATATATTTTCATAATTATCACCTAAAACATTATATTTGCTGTGTGCATAAAATATTACGAGGTGATTACTATAACTAAAATATATATAGACCAGGGTCATAACCCCGAGGGTATAAATGCAGGTGCCGAGGGTAACGGACTGCGTGAACAGGACGTAAACTATGAAGTGGGTATTTATCTTGCCGAGTTACTTCGCGAAAACGGTAACTTTGATGTAAGACTTTCACGCCCCACACCCGAAACTTCACTTGGTACATCAAACGCAACGAGCCTTCAGACACGCGTTAACGATGCAAACAGTTGGGGTGCTGATTATTTTATCAGCATACATTCAAATGCATCCGAAAACCCCTCAGCAAATGGTACAGAGGTTTATGTTTATTCGCGAACCTCCCCTGCTTTTCCGCTTGCCGAGGATATACAGGAGCAGATTGTCGAAAGACTCGGCACAAAAGACCTTGGTGTAAAAGAAAATCCGTCACTTTATGTTTTAAGACGCACAAATATGCCCGCGCTTTTAATTGAACTTGCATTTATTACAAATGCTGACGATGCCGAACTTTTACGCGATGAGCGATATATGTTTGCATACGCAATCTATCAGGGTATACTTGATTTTTTTGACTTAGATTAAATAAATGCCTCTCTTATGAGAGGCATTTATCTATTATTTCATCGTTAACTGAAACGTAGGTTAGTTTTCCGTTTTGTACATAAAGATTGCATTTATAATCTTCTAACTCAAATAGTTGTTTGATTTTTCCTTGGGTATAGACGTAAAGTGAATCTTGCATAACAAAATACACGTCATTTTTGTCACAACAGATCGAACGTTCATTTATATCCTTACTTTCCAGAATCAACTTTGTTTTTCCGTTTTTGTAAACATACAAGCCATAAGGTACGCGCTGTGTAAACACAATTTCCCCGTCGTCAGTTATTACAAAATTTGATACAAGCTCTTTTGGGTTTTCTTTGTCATAGACGTCGTGACCGAGCACAACTTGTTTATCTTCCGACCCGATTTTTGTTCTGTAGACTGTGAAAGTACGTGATGCGTGTTCTCTGTAGTAAATATAGCCGTTATAGTAGTCAAAACTGCACACGTCACTTAAAATAAGGTCGGTTGTACCGTCGGCAAGATTATAGCAATAAAGCCATATATTTGTTTTAAACAGTATTTTTCCGTCGCAAATCTTCCAGTCGATTAACTGTCTGCCGTAAAATTCTTTGTCTTTTAAAAGAGACTTTTCACCGTCTGCACTCACCTGAAGTATGTCGAAGTCATAACCGAGCGGGTCGGATACACTTTTGTAGGTAATACCGTCAACAACCTGTGTTCTGATATATTTTGGAATTTGCTCGTCAACAGTTTCATTATCCGTCACGGTATCTGCCGTAACAAACTGTGGAGCCGGTTGTGGTGTGATTATTGTTTCATCAGATTTTGGTGTACTTTGACACCCCGATAAAACGATGCACAATGTTAATATACTACATAATATTTTTTTCATATAATCACCCTTTTTTATCTTAACATATAAATGCATTGAATACCACAAAAGGTTACAAAAAATTTTAAAAAGCACACCGATTATTTTTCGGTGTGCTTTTATCGCGTAATATTTATGTGTCTTTAATAAATTTTACGGTATGCTCAATTGTTTTTAAATAAGTGAGGAAAACCTTTGCTTTTGTTTCATATTCAAGAAAATTAAAATACTTTTCTAGTACAATTTGTTGATATTCAGTTAAATTCAACTCTTTGTAATTAAATTTATCGCCAATTTGATATTCAAGCGGAGATTTTTTATATAATTTCTTGTTATCAAGCGAGTCAAATAAATCTTTAAAATTAATACGTTCAATAATTTTATATAAACGTACAAGTGACTCATCAAATTGTTCTAAATCAATCATAACATTTTGAGGTAAGAGTGAAGAGGTAAAAAGTAATAAGTAAAAATCCCGCCCACTTATGTGAACGGGATTTTTGGTGCTGGTGACCGGAATCGAACCGGTACGATATTGCTATCACGGGATTTTAAGTCCCGGGCGTCTGCCTGTTCCGCCACACCAGCGCAACAATTATATTATCACATCAATAACTAATTGTCAATATTTATAGTCTCGATTAAAACACATTTTTTTGTTTCATCGTCAATCTTTGCAAAAATTCCCGAGAGTATACACTCCCCTTTTGCGTCTTTGATTTTCTGGCGGTCCTCGGGCTTATAAAAGTTATGAACACAAACGTCCTTATCTTTTCCAAGCACCGACTGTTTAACGCCTGTCATACCGATATCGGTTATGTAGCCTGTTCCGCCCTCTAAAATCTGTGCGTCATTTGTTTGTACATGTGTATGTGTGCCGTAAACGAGCGACACTCTGCCGTCGGCAAAAAAACCAAGTGCGCGTTTTTCGCTTGTAGCCTCGGCATGAAAATCAATAACTGTTATGCAGTCTTTGTCAGTCTCCAACGCTTTTTCCAAAAACTCAAACGGATTTGTTGTGTTTTTTATAAAAAGAGTTCCTGAAAGATTTATAACCCTGAGGGTATTTTTTCCAAAATTGAGTTTTATATCCCACTGACCGTTAGAGATACCCTCTATATTGGCGGGTCTTAAAAGTCTTTTTGCGTTTTGGTGCAGTTCGCCAGCCGTATTTTTTTGAAACGAATGGTTTCCGCCCGTAACAATATCGGCACCGGCATTTATAATCATATCATATGCGATTTTATCAATTCCGTTACCGATTGCCGAGTTTTCGCCGTTTACAATAACAGCATCAGGGCTGTATTTTCGCCTTAAACGCGGTAAAACATCAAAAAGGCAATCTATACCCTCGTGCGAAACAATGTCGCCTATACATAAAATTTTCATTGAATTTTGTTATTTAAAAGAGCGACGCGGGTAAACGCATCTGCATATTCTTGTGTTATTTCGTCTGCAGTGGCATAAAGTGTTTCGGGAATTGTCGAATTTGTAAAGTATGACGATATAATGCGGTCGGCATTGTAAAGACCGCCGTCAGTTTCTGAAAACTCGATATATTTCTCAGCTTTTTTCTCGTCCAGCTTATAGTCATAAACGAGTGCGTCTGCACGTGCTTCGCTGTAACGTGCCGCCCACAACAAAATGAATGTGAGGGCATATTGCGACTGAATTTCATCGGCTGTTTTTGAAACACCCATACCAATACCGCAAAGCTCTGTTACATTCTTTCCGTTGTGACTGTATGACGGAACGGGTACAAAGCCGAGTTCACCTTTTTCGAGAACGGGAGCATCAGTATAACAAAAAGCGGTGTTGCCGTTTTTGAAAGTCTTTTTATCGGTCGATACCGTATTTAAAAGTTGTGAGAAAGTTTTTAAAGCGTTTATTGACTGTTCATCATTTAATGAGCAGTATGTTTTGCCGTCGTCTGCAAGACCTGTTATTTGTGTACCGCAAGACGAAGCAAAAGATGCCCAGTTGGAACATTCAATCATATTCTTTTCTGCCGAGGTGATTTCGGTATTGAGAGAAGCGAGTGCCTCGGTGTTCCAAACACCCTGTTCAAAAAGGTCGTACGCTTTTTTATCGCTGACGATATCTTTGTTATACCACATCATTTTTGAACTGCCGTAGCCTGTAAACACTTTTCCGCCCGAGAGTGTGTACACGCGCTTTGAGAACGGCATAAGTTTACCGTCTTCTTTAAGTTCCAATTCACTTTTCATAAGTGAACGTGTAGGGATTATATCGGTTATGAGTGTTGACACAATATCGAGTGACATACCCGATTTTTGCGCAATCGCCTGTGCAGAATAAAGAGTTTTATCCGAGCGCATATACTGTTTTACTTTTATGCCAAGGTCTTCCGAAACCGCATTAATCCACGCTTTGTCATCAAGTTTATCAACAGAGAAAGCGTCACGTTCTGCTGTGTAGATTGTAAGAGTTTTATCTGTAAGGTCAGAAACCTTTACAGGCGTAATACCAAGTGATTCGATATCAACTGTTGGCATAAGGTCTTTATTTTTCTCTTTACCCGCAATAACATAGCCGTCGTCTGTAGGTTGTTCGGGAGTTTGTTCGTTTTCTGTGTTATCGGGAGTTTGCTCTTGAGTATTTGGTTCGGGAGTTTGGGTGGGGGTATCGTTTGGAGTATCAGGTGTGTCGGGAGTGAGTACGTTGTTTGGGGTACACGCCGACATACATATAATAAAAACAAGTACTAAAGCAATTGAAATTAAACGTCTCATAGCCTTATTTGTCGCAGCTGCTGCAGCAACCTGCGCATCCTCCGATTTCAAGGTCATTTTCAATGCCGTTTTTATCAAAATAGTCTTTGATTGCAGCCTTAACTGCTTCCTCTGCCAGAACAGAGCAGTGAACTTTTACGGGCGGAAGACCGTCAAGAGCCTCGATAACCGCTTTGTTTGTGAGGGTGAGTGCGTCTTCTACTTTTTTGCCTTTTATGAGTTCGGTTGCCATTGATGATGTTGCAATAGCGGCACCGCAGCCAAAAGTCTTAAATTTAACATCGGTGATTGTATCGTTATCAATTTTTAAATAAATACGCATAATGTCGCCGCATTTTGCATTACCAACCTCGCCGACACCGTCAGCGTTTTCGATTTCACCAACATTGCGGGGATTTGAAAAATGATCCATTACTTTTTCTGTATACATAAGTTTTCTCCTTTATTGCGGTCTGTTTTCCCATACGGGTGACATTGCACGAAGTCTTTCTACAACTTTGGGCAATACTTCAAGAATATAATCAACGTCTGCCTCGGTATTATCTCTGCCGAGTGATAAACGGAGTGAGCCGTGAGCAACCTCATGTGTAAGGCCAAGAGCTAAAAGCACATGTGACGGGTCAAGTGAGCCGGTTGTACAAGCCGAACCGCTCGAGGCACAGATGCCGTTGAAGTCAAGCATAAGAATGAGTGCTTCGCCTTCGATATATTCAACCGAGATATTAACGTTACCCGGCATACGCTGTGTACGGCTTCCGTTTAGGCGTGTGTACGGAATTGTTGTTAAAATACCGTCGATAAGTTTGTCACGGAGTGCGGTAAGACGCTTTGTTTCGTGGTCAATCTCAGCACAAGCGAGTTTAAGTGCCTCGGCTGTACCAATAATACCTGCAATATTTTCGGTACCTGCGCGTTTGTTGTTTTCCTGTGCACCGCCCATAATGATCGGTTTATAAACAACACCGCGGCGTACGTACAGAACACCTGTTCCCTTGGGACCGCCGAATTTGTGAGCAGAAAGTGACAGCATATCAACATTCAATGCCTGAACATCGATTTCAATGTGACCTGCCGCCTGAACAGCATCGGTGTGGAAGGGAATTTTGTGTTCACGTGCTATTTTACCGATTTCTGCAATCGGTTGGATTGTGCCGATTTCGTTATTTGCGAACATAATTGTTATTAGAATTGTATCTTCGCGGATTGCATTTTTTATATCCTCGGGGTTTACGAGGCCTTCGGCATCAACATCAATATAAGTTACGTCAAAGCCGTCTTTTTCAAGTGCCTGTACAGTGTGGAGTACAGCATGGTGTTCGATTTTTGAAGTGATGATGTGGCCTTTGCCCTTGCGCTTTGCAATACCAACGATTGCAAGGTTATCACTCTCGCTGCCGCCCGATGTAAACACAATCTCTTTCGGGTCGCAATTAAGGCACTCCGCAACGGTTTTACGTGCCTCCATTACTGCTACCGCACTCTCTCGGCCAACCGAGTAGATGCTTGAGGGGTTGCCGTAGTGTTCAACATAGTGCGGTATCATTTTTGCAAAGACATCGGGGCGTACTTTTGTTGTTGCCGCGTTGTCTGCATAAACAAATCTCTTTTCCAAAGTTAATTACTTCCTTTCAAAAACTTCTGATATTCGCTGACGGCAAGGGTGTCGCAGCGTTCATTATAGTGATGGCCGTTATGACCTTTTATCCATTCAAATGAAACCGTATGAATTGCAAGTTGTTTATCAAGACGCTCCCACAGTTCCTGGTTAAGAACGGGCTTTTTATCGGCTTTTTTCCAACCGCGGTTTTTCCACGATTCAAGCCAACCCTGATTTATTGCATCACACAGGTATTTTGAATCGCTTATGACAGTTACCTGACACGGTTCTTTAAGACATTCAAGACCTTTTATGCAACCCAAAAGTTCCATTCTGTTATTAGTTGTACTTTCAAATCCTTCTGAAAGTTCTTTTTCAACGCCGTTGTATACAAGAACGGTTCCGTAACCGCCGGGACCGGGGTTTCCGCTACATGCGCCGTCGGAGTATATTGTTACCTGTTTCATATACCCAGCTTGTCCTTAAGACCGTTATAGATCTCGAGCATTTTTTCGCTGAGGTGTTGTTCGCTCACTGTTTTCATCTTTTCGCGAGCGGAGATATAGTTACGTTTTGATACGTCATTTTGTATATCGAGCAATATCTCGGCGTTTTCGAGCATTTCTGCACTGTTTTGCAATAAAACGGCGTCCTGTTCCGCCTGTTCTTTACAAATCGTGGCTTGTTCTTTATATTTTTCGATGTCTTTTTTAAGTGTATTATTTTCAGTCTGGATATTTTTTATTGTTGACTGAGAAGAGGTCTGCGCCGACTCGTACTGGTCCTGATAGTATTCGGCGCGACGGTCGATTTTATACTGTACGTACGATGATATTATTATAAGTATCAATGCAAACAGGCAAAAGAGTGTGGTATAAATCCAAAGTGTTTTTATATTTTTTTCAAACTCTTGTGTTTCGGCATTGTTCTGTACGGGTGCGTCTGTCTTTTTCTTTTTAAACATACTTTTCACCGCCTTATGATAGCATATCTATAAGTTTTTCGAGTTCGTCGGTAGAACTGTAGAAAATCTCAATTTTACCTGTGTTTTTGGCTGTGTGTTTTATTTTTACCTTGTTTCCTGTCCCAACTCTTGCACGCGATTCAAGTTCTTTGAGTGCGAGGACAACCTCGGGGTCGGGCATCGGTTTATCCGGTTTTACAGCTTTCATACGCTTAACGAGTTCTTCGGTCTGACGTACTGAAAGTTCCTCACTGATTATTTTGTTTGCTGCAGCAAGGATATCGTCGGGGTTTTCGAGTGCAAGGAGTGTACGTGCGTGACCTGCCGATAACTCCCCTGTTTTTACGTATTCAAGGGCACCCTCGGGAAGTGCCAAAAGTCGCATTGAATTAGCAACAGCACTTCTTGATTTTGAAACCTTTGTTGCAACCTGTTCTTGCGTAAGACCGTATGAAATCATCAGTTTTTTATAGCCGAATGCCTCTTCAAGTGGGTTTAAGTCTTCGCGTTGAAGGTTTTCCACAAGGCTTATCTCTGAAATTTCGCTTTCGGTGTAGTTTTTCACTATTATAGGCATTGTCTCAAGCCCTGCGAGTTTCGCAGCTCTGTAGCGGCGCTCACCTGCTATTATGCGGTATCTGTCATCGTCGATTTGTGTTACAATGATTGGCGAGATAACTCCATGCTGTTTTATTGATTCGCTGAGGGCGTTAAGTGCCTCTTGGTCAAAATCGCGGCGCGGCTGGTTTTTATCCGGTTCAATTTGTGTGATTCGTGCTTCGGTTATAGGTCTTTCTGATATATCGAATGAGTTTTCTTCAAAAAGTGAATCAAGTCCTTTACCAAGTCCTTTTTTCATTATTCTGCCACCTCCTGATTTGCTAAAAATTCTTTTGCAAGTTCGCGGTAAGTGAGTGCGCCTTTTGAGTATCTGTCATAAGCTGATACGGGCATTCCGTGGCTGGGAGCCTCACATAAGCGAACGTTACGCGGAATTACATTTTTATAAACTTTGTTTCCAAAGTATTTTTTAACTTCGTCTGCAACCTGTAAAGTAAGATTAAGTCTGCCGTCATACATTGTCAGCAGAACTCCCTCCAAAAACAGCGAAGGATTGATGCGTTTTTTAACCTGACGTACTGTGTTTATTAGTTTGGATACGCCTTCAAGCGCAAAATACTCGGGTTGAATAGGTATTAATATGCTGTTTGATGCCGCAAGACCATTAAGCGTTAAAAGACCCAATGACGGTGGGCAGTCTATAAATATAAAATCGTAAAGATGTCGGATGGTGTTAAGAGCGTTTTTTAATAAAAACTCTCGGTTGTCAGCAACAACCATTTCTATTTCTGCACCAGCAAGGTCAATGTGTGATGGAACTACATCTATATTATCATATGATGATGTTATAACAACATCTTTAATATCTACATTATTAATAAGTATATCATATACTGTGTATTTTGCTTTCTTTTGTGATATGCCAAAGCTTGATGTTGCATTCGCCTGGCTGTCCATATCTACCAAAAGCACCTTTTTGCCCATCTGTGCAACTGAAGATGCAAGGTTTACGGCAGTTGTTGTTTTACCAACCCCACCTTTTTGATTAACTATAGATATTATTTTTCCCATTATTACTCTCCAAATTCATATTAGGCTTTGATATTGTATCATATATATTTAAAAAAATAAAGACTTTTATTGTAAAATTATAATGTTTCACGTGAAACATTCAAAAAACGTCCCAAAACAATGTTTCACGTGAAACAATGGGAGAATACTAGGAATAAGTTTGACGTCACAATGTAGGACGAGGCGGTCCAGGTCGCAGTATAACCTGCGACCGACTTTAGCTAAAAATATGCCACAGGCATATTTTCTTAACGCGTCGTCCCGCAAAGGGAAAGAGTGGAAATAAAAGAAGAAGAGAACACCTTGCGGCATTCTCTTCTTCTTTTTAGGGGGGACGTTGGTGAGCGCCGCCGGGGGCGGAAAAAGCGAACCGAAAGGAGCTGCCGCGGTCCAGGTCGCAGTATAATCTGCGACCGACTTTGGCTAAAAATATGCCACAGGCATATTTTTTTAACGCGTCGTCCCGCAAAGGGAAAGAGCAGAAATGAAAGAAGAAGGAACCACCTTTCGATGATTCCTTCTTCTTTTTAGGGGATTAGGATGATTTGGGTATTTTAATTATATATTCAACAAACCCATCCTTTTCACAAAGTTGTGTGGTGGGTTTGATACCCGACTGTTTAATCAGGTCAACCGCCTTGTTTATTGTGTTAATAAAAATCCTTACGTCACCGATTTTACAGGAACGACTCGGTTTTTCGGGCGGAGGAGTTAAAAGTGATGTAATAAACTGTTCTGTCTGTGTGATATTCAGCTTTTTCTCAACTATTTTATCAAGTGCGAAAAACAACATTTCCTTTTTTTGTATTCGCAAAAGTTCACGGGCGTGTCGTTCACTCAGCCCTGCGGCAACTATGATTGCACGTGCTGTGGGCGGCAGTTTTAAAAGTCTGATTTTATTTGAGATTGTAGATTGCTTTTTACAAACCTTTTTTGCAATTTGCCCTTGCGTCATATCAAACTCTTCAATAAGACGCATATAACTTTCCGCTTCTTCAAAAAAAGAGAGTCCCTCGCGCTGAACATTTTCGATTATAGCAAGTTCAGCACATTTCTGGTCGCTGTATGCGCTTACGATACAAGGAACGGTTTTAAGTCCCGCAAGTTTTGCGGCACGTAACCGCCTCTCCCCTGCTATCAGCATATACTCTTCGTCTTGCTCTGTTACGATGAGCGGTTGCAAAATTCCGTTCTCTTTTATCGACTCACAGAGTTCGTCAAGCGGCTGTCTGGCAAAAGTCTTCCGCGGTTGGTATTTTGACGGTTTAATTTTATTTGTTTCAAGCATAACAATGCCCGTTTGTTGTCTTGTAAATAAAAATGGCATCATTTAACCCTTTCTTTGACTAAATGATACCATATTTGGAAAATATTGTCAATAAAAACAGTTCGTCATTTTGCGAACGCTTTCGACAAAGCCTTTGATGTGCGCGGATAGATTGGATGTGTCGGCTTTACCTTTTTTATAATAACGAGAGTACGTGCACCCATATTTTCGGGCAGATTATATGTGATTATGTCTTCTATTTCGCCTGAAAGTTCTTTGATGTGTGTTTTTGCCTGATCTATTTCGCTCTGGTCTGAGCCTTTATATGCCAGAAAATAGCCGCCGACTTTAACGAACGGTAAACATAACTCGCACAAAAGCGGGAGCGAAGCCACCGCACGAGAGATTGCCAGGTCATAACTGTCGCGCATCTCTTTTTTACGCGCCGCCTCCTCTGCCCTTGCGTGAAGAGTGGAGATTTTGTCAAGTGATAATTCGTTTATAACTCCGTCAAGGAAAGTGAGGCGTTTTTTAAGTGAGTCGAGCAGTGTAAACTCAAGCGTTTTGTCACAAAGTTTGAGAGGCATCGACGGAAATCCTCCGCCACAACCGATATCGATTATTTTACTGTCGCTTTTTATAAGATTCAGTGACATCGGGTAGAGGCTGTCAAAATAATGCTTTATCATAACCTCGTGAGGCTCTTTTATTGCGGTAAGATTGAGTGTTTTTGCAGTTTCGAGAAATATATCTGAAAACTTTAATATATTTTGCTCAAAATCGCTGTCAGCCATGATTTTGTGCTCGTCAAGTAGTTGCAAAAGCTGTGATATTTCAGTTTTCATTACGCTTTTTCTCCTGTTCAAGATAAATCATAAGAACGCTGATGTCAGCAGGGCTTACGCCCGAAATACGACTTGCCTGTCCTAGACTTACGGGGCGGATTGCAATCAGTTTTTGACGTGCTTCTATGCGAAGTCCTGTTACCTTATTATAATCTATATCGTCAGGTAATAGTCTGTTTTCAAGACGTGCAAAATCACGTGCCGCGGCAAGTTGTTTTTCGATGTATCCTTTATACTTAATAGAAATTTCCACCTGATTTATAACCGCTTTTGAAAGCACGGGGCGGTCGGGATCAACACACGCAAGGTCTTGGTAACTCACCTGCGGACGCGATAGCAGGTCATAAAGTGAGCAACCGCTTTTTAGTGTTGCGGTGCCAAGTTCGACGAGTTTGTTGGTAAGTTCATCGTTTTTCGGTGATGCATTAACGTGGCATAAACGCTCGGTTTCTTGTTCTATTTGACGCTTTTTGTCTAAAAACTTGTTGTATCTTTGCTCAGAAATAAGGCCGATTTCATAGCCTTTTGGAGTCAGACGCAAATCGGCGTTGTCTTGGCGCAAAATGAGTCTGTATTCGCTTCGTGAAGTCATCATACGGTATGGTTCGGGAGTGCCTTTTGTGGTAAGGTCATCGATGAGTGTTCCGATATAACTCGACGCGCGGTCAAGTACAAATTTTTCGCGTCCGAGAACGCGATGAGCGGCATTTATACCTGCAACAAGACCCTGTGCGGCGGCTTCTTCATAGCCCGATGAACCGTTGAACTGACCTGCGCCGTAAAGTCCGCTGATTGCCTTAAACTCAAGTGTGGGATAGAGCGCAAGCGGGTCTACACAGTCATATTCAATTGCGTATGCAACACGCATAACCTGTGCATTTTCAAGGCCTTTGATGGTTTTTATAAACTCACGCTGAACAAATTCGGGAAGTGAAGAAGAAAGTCCCTGAAGGTACATTTCCTCGGTATCAAGACCGCACGGCTCAATAAAAAGTTGGTGCGAAGTCTTGTCGGCAAAGCGCATAACCTTGTCCTCGATACTGGGGCAGTAACGAGGACCGACGCCCTTTATCATACCGCTGTAGAGCGGTGAAAGGTGGATATTGTCGCGGATAACCTGATGTGTTTTTTCGTTGGTGTGGGTGAGGTGGCAAACCACCTGATTTTCGCCTATGTACTCGTTTTCAAACGAAAACGGAACAATTTCGTCGTCACCCGCCTGTGCCTCAAGACCCGAAAAATCAATACTACGCTTATTAATACGCGCAGGAGTGCCGGTTTTAAAACGTCTGAGCGGCACACCTAAGTCTTTTAGTTTTGCTGAAAGTTGAGTTGCGGCAAACATACCGTCGGGACCGCTCGGGATTGACGACGTTCCGATGATAATCTCTCCAGCAAGAAAGGTGCCACTTGCAATAACAACGGTTTTTGCACCATAATGTGCACCGAGATGTGTTGTAACACCTGTTACAACACCGTTTTGAACTTCAATATCAACAATTTCCGCTTGAACGAGGCTCAAATTATCCTGAATTTCAAGCGCATGTTTCATATATTTCTGATACTCTCTGCGGTCAGACTGTACGCGCAGTGAATGTACTGCGGGTCCTTTACCGCGGTTGAGCATTCTGCTTTGCAAAAACGTGGCGTCGGCGGCTTTTCCCATCTCACCGCCGAGTGCGTCAATTTCGCACACAAGATGTCCTTTTGCAGTGCCTCCAATCGAGGGATTGCACGGCATATTTCCCACGGCATCAAGATTTATAGTAAACACCGCAGTTTTACAGCCAAGACGCGCCGAAGCAAGTCCCGCCTCAATTCCTGCGTGACCTGCACCTATTACAACTACATCAAAATCTTCAATATGATACATCTAAAATATCTCCATAACAATAACATTTCCCTGTCCTACAGAAATTGTTGCAAACTCGTCTGTGACCTCGTTGCTTATTCCGTATTGATAGTGGGAATTGATTACAGCATTATCCAAATTATATTTTGCACCGCAAATGCAAACACTTTCTGCACTGCCGATTGCAAACACCGAAAAATATCTGCATCCTTTTTTAACCGAAAGACTGGTGTTACAAACACGGATCTTTGTGTTTTGGTCGTAAATTTCGCCCTCGGCACCGTTTTTTTGCAAAAATTCAAGTATTGAAATTGCGCCTAAAGTGTGGTCGAGCCGACCGCCTGTGACACCAAGCAACAAAAACCGTTCAAAACCGCGTTTTAAGCCTTCTTTTGCTGCAAAAAAACTGTCGGTATCGTCTTTTTCACATGGCAATATGATGGTTTCGATGTCGCAATTGGGAACATCGGACGAGTCAAAGTCTCCTAAAATCAGATTTGGAGTGATTCCTGCGGCAAAAGCGTGTAAGTATCCCCCGTCACAGCAAATCACAAAATCATCATATAAAATATGTTCTTTTAAAAATTGCGTACAGCCAATTTCGCCGCCGCCGATAATAACACAACGTTTCATATCAGTTTCCTCTCAACATTTTATTTTATCACCAGATAAAATAAGTGTCAATAAAAATAAAAAAGGGCAGACTACTGCCCTTTAAAAAGTTTTGCAAAAAATCAGTCTAAAATGTATACAACAACGTTGCGTCTGCCAAATGCGCGGCATTCTCTTGCGCTTTCAACAAACAGGTCGATTTTGTTACCTTTGATTGCACTGCCGGTATCACCTGCGACAGCCTCACCGTAAATATATTTACCGTCGGTTGATTCAATATAAAGTTTCGTGCCAAGTGGTATTACGCGCGGGTCAACCGCAACTGTTCCGCGTGATGTGGGCTTTCCGAGGCAGGTGTAGTTTCCGCCGTCGTTGCCATAGGTGTAGGCACTTGCTTTCATTGTAAGCACCTTTTTGTAGTTTTTGGGTGCATTTGCCGATGCTTTGAATGACGATTTGATTTTTGTTCCCACGCTAATAACTTCTGTTACAGCTTCTCTTACAACCTTGCTTGAAACGAGTTCGCGTGAAACTTCTTTGCCATCAATGTAGGTTACGTTATAGGTGTGTTCGGTTTTTCCGTTTACACCCTCTGTTTTAACTTTTGTCTGACCTTCATATAATGAAGAATCTTTTACTTTCTCAGTGTCGTGTTTTATAATTTCTGTTTCGGTAATTGTTGCGGTGCTGACACGCTCAATTACAATTGAAATATTGCCGTTAACCTCAGTAAAACGCGAAGGTGTAACAATATCAGCGTCGCCGAGTTCGATATCACCTGCTAAAATAACATCTTTAACGGTACCTTTTGCGGTTTTGTACGAAATTTTGTCGCCGTCAACTTCAACAGTAACGTAAACAGCGCGGTCAATAAAAATATTGTGACCTTCTGTTTCAAATGAATCGCCCTCAAAAACCTCAACATCAGCTTTTTTGAGCCATATCTGTGGATCATCTGCGAGTGTCTGGATGTGTGCGGCCTCGTTTCCGTCAACAAAAACACGGATATCGTTACGCTTTATAACCATTACCGACATAAGCATTATCATTACGAGGGCAGCGCTTACAACCGCAATGCACTTGCGACTTGCTCGGCAGCACAGAATGTTTTTTATATCGTTTAATACTCTCATAAAATCTCCTTTTTTTCAGGTTGTGTGTTCAAAAAATTACAATTTGATTACAAAACCGGAACATATTGTAACAAACAATTGTTCTAAAATCAAGTCTTTTTTGAAAAAAGTTACATTTCGATAATAATTATATACTTTTTTTCAATTGAATATACGCAAAGCAGTCAACAAAAAATTAAATTGTGAATTCGTGTTTGTTTGGTTGTTGTATATATAAAAATTTTTTAAAAAACTTTGTTAAATATTCACAAAAAACAAAAAAGATAGATACTCATAATGACAAAAAAATGTCCCATAAAGACAAAAAAATTTTTCAAAAAAATATCAAAAAAAATATTGGTTTTATTGAGTTGCAATTTTGGTTGACATTGAAAAACATTAATAATATAATAAATATGTCTATTCATATGCTCAGCATAAAATTTACAAAGGAGTGTAAACTTATGAATAAAACATTAAACCGCGTTTTATCAATGGTACTTACGGTGTTTATGTTGGTTTCAATGCTAACTGTTTTTGCAGTGGCAGAGGCCGCACCGTTTGCAACTGCATACGAATGTGCAGTTACCGTTGAAGGTGTTCCGCAGATTGCAAACACTGCTCTGCTTGTAGACACCACAATCACAGAGGATAACGGCAAAACCGTTACCCGTAAATGGGATGGCAACGACTATACTTTTGTTGTTGGCACTAATGCTTTCAAGTCACTTGAAGAGGCTTATGCTTATGCAAAAGAAAAATCAATCGTACGTCCTGACATCATCATCACCGGTTGGACAGCAGGCACTGACCTTGTAATTGAGGCAGAGTCTAATGTATACAGCACTAACTGGAACACATTACCTATGAACGAAATGGGTGATATGAATAAAGTTGGTATCAAGTCGAACGGTGAAGACTGGACTGAGAACACAGCCTATACCGCAAACGAAACAAAGATCGGTTCAATCATTGTTAAAGGTACACCTTCAACATGGGTTGGTGTTTACGGTTTTACCATCACAAAGTACATAACACTCGGTAAAGAGCGTTCAACAGGTGCTGCGTTTATTGAGTACCTCATCAAAAACTGTAAAATGGACGGTGTTGAAACAAACACAAACATTCTTACAGGCTATAACAACAAAGATGTTAACTGTAAAGACGTTTTGACTTTCCAGAACTTCTGGCTCAAATCAATCGGTGGTACATCAGATGGTGCATCGCGTTTCTTTGGCGATAACATACGTCATTTTCCGCATATGGTATTTGACGGTCTGTACATCGACTTTTCAGATACAAACCTGCTCTTTAAAAAGGCTAATGACCATTTGAAAGGTTATTTTGCAAATTCATCAATGACTTTCAAAAACTCAAATATGCGCCGTAAGGCAACAGGCACATCACCTTACTGGAACCTTTGTCAGAAAAACGAGGGTAATGCAACAACACGTGAACTTTATTATGACAATAACACATTGTACAACACAAACCAGGCAGGCGGCTTTATCTATATTACCGACGGTTCGTGGTCAACTGTTCACATCACAAACAACTTTGTAGTTGCAACAACCGAGAATTCATCGTCACCTGTTCCGCTTATTTTGTACAGTAACGTAGATCAGGGTATCGTTAATGAAAACACATATAGAATTACAGGCAACAAATTACTTGGTGTAAAGAGTGTGCTTGATAAAATGCCTGTTGCTCCTGTCCCTATGTTTATCGAAGACAACTTTACAGTTGGAACAGTTAAAGAAACTGTTGACGGATACAAGGAAGAAGCAGGTGAACCCTTCACTACCGTTGGAGGCTATACATCAGAGTGCTCAGGTTCATATATATATGATTATAATATGAAATTTTCAAGCAAAATCAAGATTACAGAAGTTGAATTCGGTCCTGATACCGAGATTGAAATCGGTGCAGACTTAATCTCAATCAAATGTCTTGGTGAGCAGGGCGTTGTGACTCCCGTATTCAAAACAAATCCCGATTCAGCTGCAACAGGCACAGTTAAATATGAACTTTCGGCTACATCAGATTTTGCTGAAATTATTGAAACAGTTGATACCGCAAAAATTGCCGAGAACAAAACGGCAACCTTCTATCTCCGTGCTTATTATGAAGAAGAAAAAGAGTATCAAACTGTTTACCAGATAAAAATTCTTGCTGCAACTCCTGTTGATTTCAACGATTCATTTATGGAGAACGGCTTTGATTTTGCAGGTAAAAAGTTTGTGTTTGAGGACACAGCAGTATTTGTTATCGAGAGCGAACTCGAAGATGACGGCAACTATTACGGTTACGGCTTCCTTGGAGAGACCTATTATAGATTTAAGGTAGATAATTTACTCGTATTCGACACAATGTCAATGCTCAGAACACAAATGACAGGTGTTGATATGCCTAATATCCTTCTCCCCTCGGGTGAATACGGCAAATACGTTTTTGATTATCCTGCAAATTACTACGGTACTAACGCAGGTATCAACCCTGTTGACAAATCACAATCGACAAGCGAATCAGGTGACGATTGGGTATATGACAGCAGATGGGGTATGTACGCAGACACATCGTTTGAAACAATTTATTTTGCAGACGGTCTTGAGGGTGAAATATACCTCGATGGTATGACAGTCCGCGGTCAGATCAACGATACACTCAGAACAATGGGTAAAGACGGTATTGCATACGACAACCTCGACATCACAGTTAACAACAGTGTTATCTATCACATCAGAAAGAACAAAGTTGAAGACGAAAGAGACGCAGGTCTTATCAAAAATGAAATCGGTACTTCTACCGTTGACAGAGTAATCAATCTTATCAACAAACGTTCAGTAAACTCAAATAACTCACAGATTGAGTTTATTGAAAATCAGTATATGTCAATTGAATACGAAGACTTCAATAAAAACTATGCAGATTCATTTACATTAAAGAATTCTTGTGTAAAAGATATGAGAAACGCTGTTCGTTTGTTCAACGACTTTGTTCCTGCAAACCTTACAATTGACGGTCTTTATATGGACTTTGCATCACTTGGTGAAACTGCAGATAATACAATAGGTTACTTCAAGACCGGCGCGGCGGTTTTGGATGGCTCCTTTACACTTATAAATTCAAATATCAGAAACGGTAACGCAAACAGCGACCTTACACCTGTAGTTATTGAGGGTCCCAGAGGCAGCGGCGAAAAATACAGACTCGTAGCAGGCGAAAATTATGATGTTACTATTAATAACAACATCTTCTGCAACGCTGTATCATCTGCATCAGGTACTGCAAAATACTATATTACTTTATCATCAACAATGGTTTCATCACTTGAAGTAAAAGGTAATAAAGCGTTCCAGACAGGTGCAAACGCTAAGAAAAAAGGATTTATTGAAAAGAATAAATCACTCAAGAACGATTATTATAAAGAAGCAGATCTTTTGATTATCGGCAACTGTGACGTTAGTGATAACTGGTTTGTAGGTTTCGATAAAAATGACGCAGAATTTGATATCGGTCTTGAGACAAACAATCCCAAGATGAAAAATACTTTTGTATCAGATAAAGACGATGCACATACAACAACAGGTCTTACAGGTATCTATACAGAAGCTTTTGGTAACGAGAAATACTACTTTGACTATGCAAAGACAGTATCAAGCGAAGATGTGTTACCAATCGAAATAAAATCAACAACCGATAAAGTAAGAGACGTTGTGGTTGAAGGCTTTAATGTAACTGCACGTATCTTTGACGGCGGTACACTTGCAGATATCGAGATTATATTTGCAGACGGCGAAGCAAAAGGTTATTGGGCAACAACCAAAAACAGCACAAAACAGCTTGATCCTTCAACAATTACTCTTAAGAGCGTTGGCGGTGTAGACAAGAATAAATCTTACTATTATAAATACACATATGTTTTCGAGGGCGAAGAGTATCCTCAGGTTTACACAGTTAAGATGACAGGTGCTTCTGATTGTACTGAGCATAAATGGCCGCTTTCGGGTACTTATAACAATGACGCAACATGTCAGCAAAACGGTACACAGGTATTAACATGTTCAAACAAAGGTTGTAATGCAACAACCGTTGTGGAAAAGCCCAAATCAATGGTTGATTGCCAGGTTGATACTTATGTTTCAAACAACGATGCAACCTGTTCAAAGGTTGGTACCGAAACAGGTAAATGTATCTGGTGCGGTACTGAAAGCACAAAAGAAAATTCAAAACTCTATCCGATGAACAAAACCGTTCATAACTGGGGCGAGTGGGTATATAACAACGATGCAACATGTTGCAAAGACGGTTCAGAAACACGAACTTGCGCAGACGGTTGCGGAGCATCTCAGACACAGGTAAGTGCTGAGCATCTCAAATCAACAGTTGCTCATACATGGGGCGAATATACCTACGACGGTACAGCAACATGTGAAAAGAACGGTACAAAAACCGCTATGTGTACAGTAGATGGTTGCCGTGCAACCAACACTGTTGCAGACGCAAACTTCCCCTCAAGTGATAAATATCACGTATGGGGCGAGTATGTGTATAATAAGGATGCCACAACAACACAGGACGGTACACAAACAGCAACTTGTGAAATTTGCGGTAAAGAGAATAAGATTACTGCAGAAGGCACAAAACTCCCCTTCACAGCTAACGATTCTTCAAAGACATTCAAGGATGTTAAGTCGGCATGGTACAAAGAGGCTGTTGACTATGTAACAACTTATGGTTTTGTAAGCGGTGTTACCAAAACAGAGTTTGGTGTTGGCAAATCAGTTACCCGCGGTATGTTTGTTACAATTCTTGCTCGTATGGCAGGTGTTAAAACAGACGATGCTGCAAACAAAGCAGCAGCAACCAAATTCAGCGACGTTGCAAAGGGCAAGTACTATGCAGCAGCTGTTAAATGGGCAAATGATAACGCCATTGTTTCGGGTACATCGGCTACAACCTTTGAACCTAACAAGAACATCAGCCGTCAGGATCTTTGTGTAATGGTTGTAAACTTCGCTAAGTTTATGAACATAACTCTTACCGAGAAAGAAGCAGCAGTTACATTTAACGATGCTTCAAGCATTGCAGGTTACGCAAAAACTGCAGTTGCAGCTTGTCAGAAAGCCGATATCATTAACGGCCACACAACAGGTGCATTCGGTCCTCGCGATACTGCAACACGTGAACAGGCATCACAGATCCTTTATACACTCCATAATTCATTTATGGCAAAATAATATCAATAATAAGAGGCACACTCCAATGAGTGTGCCTCGGTTATATTAAAAAGACACTTTCAATATGAAAGTGTCTTTTTGTTAGAAATAATTAAGCGTTTTCTTTGTAAGAGTCGAGAGCCGAGCGTATTACCTTGTCCATATCATAGTATTTATACTCTGCAAGACGACCGCCGAAGATTACATTTTCTCCCTCGGCAAGAGCGCGGTATTTTTGATATTTTTCGTGGTTTTTATCGTTGTTTACAGGGTAATACGGTTCCATACCCTTGCGCCATTTGGCAGGGTACTCTTTTGAAATAACAGTTTTTTCCTGTGTACCAAACTCAAAGTGTTTGTGTTCTATGATGCGTGTGTATGACGGCTTGACATCAGTATAGTTTACAACCGCAACTCCCTGATAATTGTCGGTATCAAGCAGTTTTGTGTCAAAACGCACACTTCTGTATTCAAGAGCGCCGTACTTGTAGTCAAAGTATGAGTCGATTGTGCCGGTATAAACAAGCTTTTCACCCATAGCTGTGTATTTCTCACGTTCCTCTAAAAAGTCAACGCCTGTAATAACATCAGCTTTTTCAAGAAGTTTGTCAATAAGCACATTGTAGCCGCCGATCGGTATACCTTGATATGGATCATTAAAATAGTTGTTGTCATAAATAAAGCGAACAGGCAGTCTTCTGATAATAAAAGCAGGAAGTTCTGTACACGGTCTTCCCCACTGCTTTTCGGTATAACCTTTTACAAGAGCCTCGTAAATATCACGTCCAACGAGTGATATTGCCTGTTCCTCAAGGTTTTTGGGTTCGCCTTTAATTTCTTTGCGTTGTTTTTCAATCATCTTTTTGGCTTCTGCCGGTGTGCGAACACCCCACATTTTTGAAAAAGTGTTCATATTAAAGGGCATATTGTACATCTGTCCCTTATAATATGCAACAGGTGAGTTCGTATAACGATTGAATTCACAAAGTGAGTTTACAAACTGCCACACCTCTTTGTCAAAAGTGTGAAAGATATGTGCGCCGTACTTGTGAACGGTAATGCCCTCTATGTTTTCGCAGTAGACATTACCTCCTGTATGCTCACGCTTTTCAATTACAAGACATTTTTTGCCGTCTTGCCCTGCAAGGTATGCAAACACACTGCCAAACAGTCCGCTGCCGACAATGACATAATCATATTTTTTCATATTTTTAGTTTCCTTTCGGATGTAATTGTTATAAGTATATCACAAAACAGCGACTGTTTCAAGTATGATGTTATTTTGGGGATTTAAGGAATCTGTCGTGTAAAATTCTGATGTAATCTGTCGTGTAATATCCGCCGAGCCGTGTTGAGATTGCCGCCCAGGTCATTCCCTTTATGTATCGCGCGTCAAAAATCTGACGAAGCAAAGAATCATCAATATCAAATATAAATGATTGGATTTTTAACGTCAGTGCCATGCACCGTAACCTGTTATTTTGATACATTTCATAAAGAGCAGTGTCACACTCACCTTTTGACTCAAGTTCCTGCAACTGATTTTCCATCTGGTTTGTTTCGCGAACAAGATGAACATACTGTCTTAACACTTTTTTTGAAACAGTCGTGTCGCGTTGTTTGTTATAATCCCAGCATCCGCAGTGTGGGCAACCTGTATATTCGCCCACATCGGTTTTTAAGGTGATGCTGTTTTCAAACTCTTTGCCACAGGCGGCACATACGTATTTTGTTGTTTTCATTTTCCACACCTCCGATTTATTGTTGTTTATAGTGTACACCATTGAAATTAATTTGTCAACTATAAACAACAAAAAGTTGACAAACAGTTGTCTTTATATTACAATAAATTAGGGTGATTAAAATGAAAAACAAAATAGGCGAGTATGTAAAAGCATATCGATTAAAAAAAGGATTATCTCTAAGGGCATTTGGCGAATTGTGTTCGATGAGTCACACACATATCGACAGTATAGAGAGAGGTTTTGATGTGCGAACAGGCAGAGCGGTTAACCTCACGTCAACAACAGTATCAAAACTTGCAAATGTGATGGGAATAACCGAGGCAGAACTGCTCGGCATAGGATACGCCCAGACGCAACCTAAAAAAATATCGGACTCACAACTAAAATTTGCACTTTTTGAAACTGACGAGGTGCCTGACAGTCTGCTCGAAGAGGTGCGTCAGTTTGTTGAGTTTTTAAAAGTGCGAGAGGGTATATAAAGTGGAACTGTTTGAAAAACAATTACAACGTGATATTATATTTGAAGGAAAAATTTTTACCGTTGCACGTGATACGGTTGAGCTACTCGACAAAAGAAATGCTTTGCGTGAACTCGTACTTCATACAGGCGGAGCAGGTATATTGCCTGTTGACAGTGACGGAAACGTAACGCTTGTAAGACAGTACAGATGCGGGGTATCGCAGGTGTTCACCGAGATTTGTGCAGGAAAATTAGAAAAAGACGAAGACCCGAAAGAGTGCGCAGTACGTGAACTCAGAGAAGAACTCGGATTTGTAGCAAAAAACATCGTGCCTCTGGGCAGTTTTGCGCCGACTCCCGCATACGATTCAGAAATTACATATATTTACCTTGCGACTGGCCTTGAATACGTAGGTCAGCAACTTGACGAGGGTGAATTTCTGGATATAGTAAAAATGCCGCTCGAACAAGCGGTTTCACAGGTGCTTGACGGCAGTATTGCCGATGGTAAAAGTCAGATTGCTATTTTAAAGGCAGAAAGGTTATTGAATGGAAAGGCTTGATATAATCTGTGTCGGTACTCTTAAAGAAAAATATTTAAAAGACTTGTGTGCCGAATATCAAAAGCGACTTACACGCTTTTGTAAAATAAACATAACCGAACTCGGCGAGTTTAAGTTGCCCAACAACCCCGCAGATGCCGATATAAAACGCGCACTTGATGCCGAGGGTCGTGCTATGATGTCGGCTTGTGATGCGACTTCATTTAAAATTGCACTTTGCATCGAGGGTGAGCAGTATGACAGCGAAAAGTTTTCAAAACACCTCGAGCGCGGGTTTTTAGACCGCGGCAGAGTTACGTTGTTTATCGGGTCGTCACACGGAATTAACGATGATGTCAAAAAAATGTGCGATATGCGTCTTTCGATGTCAAAAATGACTTTCCCCCACCAACTTGCACGAGGAATGTTGCTTGAACAACTGTACAGGGCGTATATGATACGCACCGACAGGGCTTATCATAAATAAAAATTTTTTAAAAAGTGAAACATTTTGCGTCTTTAAAAACATATATAAATGAACGATGACCGGATATTCATTTATAATACGCAATTTAACCAAATAATTGCGGTTTTGTTTGGTTAACACGACAAAATAGAGAATAACGGTTGAAATATATGTTGAAAAATTATATAATCAACATATCTATATATTAATAAAAAGGAGAGAGTTTTTTATGAAAAAAATAAGCAGATTACTTGCGGTTTTTCTCATTCTTTTAATGCTCGGCACAATGTCGGTATCTTGTAAAAAACAGGAAACTGATGACGAAGAAGCTGTAATTGATACCGAAGACGAAGGTAACAGTGAAAACAGCGCCGACGAAGACGAAAAAGACGACCCAAAAGATGAGGGCGCCAAAGACGAGAAAGACGACGGTAAAAAAGAAAACAACAAAAAAGACGAAAACAAAAAAGACGAAAACAAAGACACCCAGAAAAATCCTACTGCTCAGGACAAACAGGAAGCAATCGAAAAAGGTGAGCACAAGGGTGAAGATGCAGGTTCTTACGTTGAGGGCGAAAACGGTGAAATTCTTCAGACAGGTAACCATGAAACCGACGACGAAGACCGTATCCTTGGTGCCGTTACCAACGATAACGGCTTTATCCCGGACGAAGAGCAGGGTCTTGAAAAATCTGAGCGTTTTGCTACAGAACAGTCAAAATACAATTTTGACCAAAACCCGCTTATTAACCGCGACCGTCAGGTAAACAAAGAAGCGCTTCCCTCTTTTGATATCAACGAAACAGGATTTGTTCGCGCAGGTACAAAAATTTCAGACCTCCGCGGTGTGAAACTTCAGTTCTTTACAGCGGATACATTTGCTGCATGGTCATACCGTAACAAAAAAGGTGAAACCATCACAGAGTGGCAGTGGTTTAAAGATCTTAAAGACGAAATTGGTCTTGATATCAAATATCAGGTTAAAAAACACGAGGCATCAATCAACGCTGTACTTCAGTATATGAACGCAGGTAAGCAGTGTGACGTTATCTATTCAAACCACGTAACCCTCGCTCCCGAGGCGCTTTGTATTTCAAAATCAATCACCTCACTCGTTAACATCAACAACCTCGGTTCATCACCAGGTGTTTGTAAAACAACAATGGATATGTGTAAATGGGGTAACACACTCCGTCTTATCGCACCTATCGGTGTTGTTGATATGCTCTGGTATAACCAGACTCTTAACCAGGAACTCGGACTTTCAGACCCGCACATTATGTGGGAAAAAGGTAAATGGGATTGGGATAGCTTTAAAAAGTACACACTCTCAGCTCCCAAAACAACAAAAGACGGTAATGAACTCGTAACCTGGACTTGCTTCTTTGGTAACGCATTCTATACATGGGACACAACAAACGGAAAAGCAGGTCTTGAGATTGTAAACGACGCAAAAACTCCTACAATCCAGAACAACTACAATGATCCTCAGGTTCTTGCAGCTTGGGAATTTGTAGCAAATGTTAACCAGCAGTGTAACTTCTCGGCATCGGGTGTATGGTCAAATACAGCAGCCGGCGGTCAGAAAGAACACATCGGTCTTTACCTTGGTACAACACTTATGTCAGCAACAATGTATACACAGGTTTACCGTGATACAGAGTATTCAAAACATATCCAGATCAACTGGGTTCCCTTCCCCAAGGCAAACACCGAAACAGGTAAAGAAACCTGTCAGTACTACGGCTTCGGTATGCTCCTTCCCAGAAAGACAATCAAACCCGATAACGAGCCGTATGCACTCAAGTTTATGGAACTCTGGGCAACCAGATTTACCGAGACATACTTCGATAACCTTAACACATTCGAGTACTACAACTTCAACTACAAACAGCGTAAACAGTACTTCGACTTTGTAACACAGCATTCAGTTTATTCAGCAACAGGTATTGTTGGATGCTATGGTAATATGGGTGAGGCTATCAAGGGTAATGCAGCATACAACGTAGTAACAGAGGCTACAAAATATGCAAACCAGGCGGCCAAAGATCTTGCAACAGCAATGAAATACGGCAACTAATAAACAGTTAAACGAGGGATTATAAAATCCCTCGTTTTTTTGTATAAAAAATTATTGTTTCAATTGTATAATGCAACAAAAAAATTTTTTGTGTTGAAACGTGTGTGTTTATGATGATATAATTAAATAAATATAGGTTATATAAAAAGGAGCGAGTGCTTTTATGAAAAAAATAAGCAGATTACTTGCAATTTTTCTCATTCTTTTAATGCTTGGTACACTTACGGTATCCTGTAAGAAAAAAGAGGCCGACGACGAAGAAGCGGTTGTTGAAACCGAAGATGAGGGCATCACCGAAAACAATACCGAAGACACCGACGATGAAGAACAAAAAGACGAAGGTGCTAAGCAAGATAAAGACGAAAACAAAAAAGACGAAAACAAAAAAGACGAAAATAAAAAAGAAGAGGACAAAAAGCCCGAAAAACAACCTACTGCACAAGATAAGCAGGAGGCAATTGAAAACGCCGAACAAAAAGGCGAGGGCGCAGGTTCTTACAAAGAAGATGCAGAAGGTAATGTTATCCAGACAGGTAACCATCAGACTGACGATGAAGACCGTATTATCGGCGCCGTAACCAATGACAACGGCTTTATCCCCGATGAAGAACAGGGTCTTGAAAAATCAGAGCGTTTTGCTACAGAACAGTCAAAATATAACTTTGACCAGAACCCGCTCATCAACCGTGACCGTCAGGTAAACCGCGAGGCAATGCCTTCGTTTAACATTGATGACACAGGCTTTGTTCGTGCAGGTACAAAAATTGCTGACCTCCGTGGTGTAAAACTTCAGTTCTTTACAGCTGACAGCTTTGCAGCATGGTCATACCGCAATAAAAAAGGTGAGACAATTAACGAGTGGCAGTGGTTTAAAGACTTAAAAGACGAAATCGGCCTTACAATCAAATACACTGTAAAACAGCACGAAGCATCAATTAACGGTGCGCTTCAGTATATGAATGCGGGTAAACAGTGCGATGTTATTTATACAAACCACGCTGTTCTTTGCCCCCAGGCACTTTGTATTTCAAAATCAATTACATCTCTTGTTAATATCAACAAACTTGGTTCATCACCAGGTGTTTGTAAAACAACAATGGATATGTGTAAATGGGGTAACACACTCCGTCTTATTGCACCTATCGGTGTTGTTGATATGCTGTGGTATAACCAGACACTCAATCAGGAACTCGGACTTTCAGACCCGCACATTATGTGGGAAAAAGGTAAATGGGACTGGGACAGCTTTAAGAGATATCTTATGTCGGCACCCAAGACCACAAAAGACGGTAATGCACTTGTAACTTGGACCTGCTTTGGTACAAATATCCCGTATTCCTGGGACTCGACCAACGGCAAACCGGGTTTACAAATCGATACCGAAGCAAAAGTTCCCACAATAGTTAATAACTGGGATGACCCGCAGGTAATTGCTTCTTGGGAGTTTATTGCAAGTGTTAATCAGGTTGTAAATTATCAGCAGTCAGGTGAATGGTCAAGCAGTGCTGCAGGCGGACAGAAAGAGCATATCGGCCTTTATCTCGGAACAACTCTTATGTCGGCAACAATGTATACACAGGTATACCGCGATACTGAATACTCAAAGCATATTCAGATAAACTGGGTGCCTTTCCCCAAGGCAAACACCGAAACAGGTAAAGAAACCTGTCAGTACTATGGTTTTGGTATGGTACTTCCCAGAAAGACAATCAAACCCGATAACGAGCCACTTGCTCTTAAGTTTATGGAACTGTGGGCAACCAGATTTACTGAAACATACTTTGATAACCTCAATACATTTGAATATTACAACTTTAACTACAAACAAAGAAAACAGTTCTTTGACTTTGTAACACAGCACGTTGTATATTCTGCAACAGGTTCTGTTCCGTATCACGAGTACGGCAATCTTGTTGCTGCACTTAGAGGAAATGCTGCATACAACGTTAAGACCGAGGCTGAAAAATATGCAAATGAGGCATCAAAAGACCTTGTTGAAGTGATGAAATACGGCAACTAAATAAAACAAAAAATCAGGTTCTTCGGAACCTGATTTTTTTATATAAACTTAAACTATTTTGTGCCGAATATTCTGTCACCGGCATCACCAAGACCCGGAACAATGTAACCTACCTCGTTAAGACGCTCGTCAACACAAGCACAATAAACCTGCACATCGGGGTGTGCCTCAGTGAGTGCTTTGATGCCTTCGGGTGCGGCAATAAGGCACATAAATTTGATGTTTTTTCCGCCGTACTCTTTTATGCGAGTGATTGCATCGATTGCCGAGCCGCCTGTTGCAAGCATCGGGTCGGTAACCATTATAAGACGCTTATCAATATTTTTAGGGAGTTTGCAGTAATATTCGTGGGGAATTAAAGTTTCTTCGTCGCGGTACATACCGATATGACCCACACGTGCTGAAGGAACAAGATTCAAAACACCGTTTACCATACCAAGACCCGCACGGAGTATCGGTACAACGGCGAGTTTTACGCCTGCAATAACGTTTGACTCGGTTGTGGTAATGGGTGTTGTAACGGTAGTTTTTGTAAGGGGCAAATCGCGGAGCGATTCATAACACATAAGCATCGTGATTTCTTCTACAAGTTCGCGGAATTGTTTTGATGTTGTGTTTATATCGCGAAGAACAGTGATTTTGTGTTGAATAAGCGGATGGTCAAATACAGTAACGTTTGACATTTTTTACACTTCCTTTAGTTATTTGTTTATATTTTAACATAATCAACCGTTCATTACAATAGTTTAATTGACAAAGCATTGGCATAAGGATATAATATTTTTATAAACTAATATTGTAGAGAGGTGATTTTTTATGAACCTTAAAGATAAAAAAGGCTTTATATGCGATATGGACGGTGTTATATATCACGGCAACGAACTTTTGCCGGGTGTGACCGAGTTTATCGATTGGCTTAAACAAAACAACAAAAAGTGTTTGTTTTTAACAAATAACTCGGGACGTTCTCCAAAAGAACTTGCGCAAAAACTTTACAGAATGGGTCTTGAAATTGATGAGTCGCATTTTTACACCTCGGGCATTTCAACTGCGGCATATCTTGCAAAACAAAAGCCGGGCTGTACCGCTTATGTAATCGGCGAAGCAGGTCTTATAAACGCGTTATATAACGAGGGTATTACAATGAACGATGTCAACCCCGACTATGTTGTAATCGGTGAGACCGCAAACTATAACTTTGCAAACATCTGCAAGGCAGTTCGTCTTGTAAAAGGCGGAGCAAAACTTATCGGCACCAATCCCGACGCAACGGGTCCCGCAGAGGGTGGCGTCATTGAACCCGCCTGTCGTGCGCTTGTGTCACCTGTCGAGATTGCAACAGGCAAACAGGCATATTTCCTTGGTAAACCGAATCCGCTTATGATGCGCAGTGCGCTTAATATCCTTGACTGTGACGAAGATGAGATTGCAATTATCGGCGACCGTATGGATACTGATATTATTGCAGGTATTGAGTCGGAAATAGACACGGTTTTGGTGCTGACCGGTGTTACCGCGCGCGAAGATGTTAAAAACTTCCCATACCGCCCTAAGTATATTCTTGACGGCGTAAAAGACGTAATTGATAACTGATGACAGAACAAGAAATTGTATCAAGAATAAAAGCAATTGATCTGGGTGCGGAGTACAGCGACTCCGAGATGTTGACAATGCTGCTTTATGACATAATCCCGGGCTACCCTTCCAAAAAGGCGGCGGATGAATTGATTCTCAGATATGGCTCACTGTTTGATATATGTAATACACCGTATAACGATTTACGTCAGATTATGGGTGTTGGTGAGAGTGGCGCACGAATACTAAAGTTAACTCGCGCACTTGTTTTTAATATCCTTCGTCAAAACAGTTCCGAGAGCCGTCGCAGACTCGTGCAAACGGATGAAATAGTTGATTATTTAAGACCGTATTTTGTGGGAGCGCAGTCAGAGATGGTTTATGCTGTGCTTGTAAACGCACAGTATAGACATATTCACACTCAAAAACTGGGTGAAGGCAGTTTTGACCACGTACCGTTTGACTTTAAAAAACTAATGGAACTTATTATCAGGTACAAGGCAACCGGTGTAATTATTTCGCACAACCATAACGGCTCGGTTTTGCCGTCGGCAGAGGATACGGTAATAACAAACAAGTTTAACCAATTTTTGATTGAACTAGATTTAAAACTTGTTGACCATATTATTTTTTGTGAAAACAGTTATAAGTCTATGCGAGAATCGGGATATATAAAAGACCCCAAACAAAAAGCAACTCTTGAATATTTTCCAAAGTAAATTTTAGTATAGGTTGGTAATATGAATTTTTCACAGATTTTAGAATATTTGCGAGATTTTAATATCACAACGGTTATAATCCGTTTGGTACTAGCAACGGTATGCGGTGGACTTATCGGTTTTGAGCGTGAGCGCCACGGAAGAACCGCAGGACTTAGAACGCACATTATGGTGTGCCTTGGTGCCGCAATAACAACACTACTTGGTTGGTATAACGTAAAGGTACTCGGCGTGTCGTGGGCAGACCCGATGCGTATTGGTGCACAGGTTGTATCGGGCATATCATTTCTTGGTATGGGCACCATCATTTCAAAGGGTAGATTTCAGGTTACGGGTCTTACAACCGCCGCAGGACTCTGGGCAACCGCCATTATCGGCCTTGCAATTGGCTCAGGCTTTTATGAGGGTGCGATTATTGCTTCATTTCTGACAATTTTTACAATGACGCTTCTTACGGGCTTTGATTCGCACATTATCAAAAAGAGCAGAAAGTTTAGAATTTACATAGAACTTAATGACGTTAATGCAATAATGCCGATTGTTGATATCATCGAAACAAACTTCAACGCCCACGATGCACAGGTTACTGTTCCGCGCTCGGGTATTTCGGGTAATGCAGGTATTGAGGTAACTGTGCGAATTCCCTCTAAAATGACACAAAAAAATGTTCTCGAAGAACTATCAAAAATCGAAAACATCGTCTATGCGATGCCATCTATTTAGGAGTTTTTATGAAAAAATTAAGGATAACAGCAATCTTAACAGTAATAATGATTTTGCTTTGTGCCTGTTCAAAACCCAAGGCACAAACACCCCCACCCGAAACCCCACAGACAGAGGAGACTCCGGTTACTGAGACACAGCCCAAAGGTATTATGAATCCTCTCACAGGTGAATACACGCTTGAAACAGAAGAACAAACCAAACTTCGCCCTGTTGCTCTTTCTGTAAATAACCAACTTAATGCGCAAAGGGTGCAGACAGGACTTGAAAAAGCCGATATTATTTACGAATCATACGTTGAGGGCGGAATAACCCGATTACTTGCCGTTTATAAAGATATTTCCAAAATCGGCGAGATCGGTACAATCCGCTCGGCACGTTATAACTTTGTTGACATCGCCAACGGCGACGATTCGCTGTATGTACACGCAGGCCTCGACCCTACTTACTGCGCACCGTATATGAAAAGCCTTGGTATCGACAACAAAAATCTTCTTTTGAACAACTATTACGGTTATGCATACCGACTTGATAACGGAATGGCTCTTGAACACACTCTTTACATCAAGGGCGACAGCCTTGCAAAGATGATTGCCGATAACTCTATCCGCTCAACTGTTAAAGATACTCACGCGGGTAACTGGCAAAACTTTAACGAAAGCACAAAGGCGCTCCCCGGCGGTGCCGCCACCAAAATCACTGCATGTTTTTCGGGTGATTACACAAGTACATTCAAGTATGATTCGGCAACTGACCGCTATGTAAAAGAAGGTCACAAAGACTGGCGAAGCGGCAAAGAACTCAGCGTTAAAAACGTTGTGGTGCTTTTTACAAATGTAAAACATTTTGAAAACGGCTACCGTGTAAACATCTCACTTGATGGCGGCGACGGATACTATTTTTCAAACGGCACCTTCCAGGAAATAAAGTGGACAAAGGGCGCAACCGCTGACCGCTTTAAATTTACCGATGCAAACGGAAATCCCGTTGCCTACAACCCCGGCAACAGTTGGGTTTGTATTATAAATAGTGGAATGAAATACAGATTTTCAAAGGAGTAATATTATGAATTTTTTAAATGTTATAAAATCACGTTGGTCAGTGCGCGACTTTGCAAATATTGCGGTTGAAAAGCAAAAACTTCAGAACATTATGGAGATTGCACATACTGCACCTACTGCAAAAAATATGCAGCCTGTTCACACTTATGTGATTACAAACGAAGAATTGCTCAAAAAGATTGATGATTTATCTCCCAGCCGTTACGGTGCTACTGCTGTGTTCGCTGTATGTTACAACACTGATGAGTGTTGGAAAAGCGACGATGGTGATATGCGCGGAGAGATGGATGCGTCGATTGCCGCAACACACATTATGCTTGCCGCAACAAACGAGGGACTCGGTACTTGTTGGGTGTGCCTTTTTGATAAAGACGGCATAAGAAAACTTCTTGATTTACCTCAAAATGAAGTTCCTGCCTGTCTTATTATGGTGGGATATACTTCGGATAAAGCTAAGCCCTCTCCCCGTCATACCGACCGCAAACCTTTTGATAAAGCGTTTACAGTAATCGAATAATAAAAAGCAGGTTCAAAAAGAACCTGCTTTTTATTTATACAATTTTTATCCTAATAAGTTTTCGTCATAGTGTGCGCGTTCGCCGCCAATGAGTTTTGGTCGGGTACGTGCGCAAACAATATTTGCCTCACCTATTTTTTTGGTGTCAAGACGAACCGGTACTGCAACAGCGCGCAGATGCATACCAATAAGTGTGTCACCAATGTCAATACCCGCATCGGCTTTGATAGTTTCAACTGCAACGGGGTCTTTTAACGTAGCGTATGCCGCTGTTGCAAACGAGCCTCCCGCTTTGGGAAACGGTACAACGTTTACAATATCGTCTTTGTTTGCCGCCGCGCGTTCAATTATGATTGCACGGTTTAAATGCTCACAGCACTGTGCCGCAACATATATTCCCTTTTCAGAGAAAACCTCGTGAATTGCTTTAAAAACAACATCGCCAACCTCGGCAGACGAGTTTTTGCCGATATTACCGCCTACAATTTCACTTGACGAACAGCCAATCACCACAATGTCGCCTGTGTTGAGTTTAACTTTTTCTAAAAATTCAGTCGCAACAGCTACAGCCTGATTTTTTATCTCGTTCATTTTTGTGTTCCTTTCCGCAATAGTTGCCACACACCCATATAACGTCGCAACCAATCCGCACAACGTCGCACCACGGTATTTTTATACAGGCTTTGCCCGATATCATACCAAAAACCGAGCGCTGTGCAAGTAAAATCGACTTGAGTGTGTCGCATTTTGCGTCAATTTCAATATCGGTAGGATATCCGAGCTTTTTTCCGTCAGATTCGCAGATAACTTCTTTTTTGCAAAGTTCGGTAAAGCAAAAACTTTTCATATCATCACCGATATCAGTATATTCAATTATTTTTCGAGTATGTCACAAGCGCCTTCCATAAAGTCACCCTCAAAGAGCTCAATAAGACCCTTGTCGCAAAGCGATGCGTAGTCGGGGTTTATCGGCATTTTTGCGAGTACATCAAGGTCAAAGCGTTTTGCAATCTCGTCAATGTGGCTTTTACCGAATACTTCAATTTTCTTTTTGCAGTCGGGACATTCGAGATAACTGTAGTTTTCAATAACACCAAGAATCGGAATGTTCATAAGACCTGCCATCTTAACAGCCTTTGTAACAATCATCGAAACAAGATCCTGAGGTGAAGTTACTACAACGATGCCGTCAACGGGAAGGCTCTGGAAAACGGTGAGCGGAACGTCGCCTGTGCCGGGAGGCATATCCACAAACATATAGTCAACATCGCCCCAGACAACGTCGGTCCAGAACTGCTTTACAGCACCTGCAATAACGGGACCGCGCCATACAACAGGGTCATCGTCGTTTTGCAAAAGCAGGTTGATTGACATAAGCTTGATGCCTGATTTTGACGGTACGGGATAAATTGCGGTGCCGTCACCTTCTGCTTTTTGGTTAATACCAAAGAGTTTGGGGATTGAGGGGCCTGTGATATCGGCGTCAAGGATTGCCGTTTTAAAGCCTCTACGTGCCATTGTTACAGCAAGCATAGCGGTTGTAAGGCTTTTGCCAACGCCGCCTTTGCCCGAAACAACACCGATTACCTTTTTTATGTTAGACAGTTCGTGCGGTTTTTCCAAAAGACTTTCTTTTTTGCGTGATGCACAGTCTTCGCCGCAGGTTGAACAGTTGTGTGTGCAGTTTTCTGCCATTAAAATCATCTCCTAAATATATTTGCATAAAGTAGTATATCACATTTAATTAAAAATGCAAACTTTATTAATATAATTTTAACATTAATGTGTTATTATATATCCGCAATGTAAAACATTGTTTTTCATAAATTTTCTCTCTTAAAAAGACGATGAGTTTTTGCTCATCGTCTTTTTTATAGGGTTATTACCTTTTTACATTCCTTTTTTGCAAGGGCGGCGAAGTTGTGATTTGTAAAAGTGATTGCAAAATCACGTTCATTTGTTGATTGTCATTAACAATCAACAAAGTCGGTCAACCATTTCAAAGGCTGTGGGATATTTAAAAATGAATGTATCACGTGATATTCGAAAATCGGGATATACTTATACTGTGTGGCAACGTTCGTATCCGTGACAAATACGATTATTTGAAAATTTGGGGTTATATTGACACAAATCCTGCTAAATGGCAACAAGATAATATTATAGTTAAAAAACGACTTCGGCTGAAGTCGTTTTTTAACGTATTTATTGAAAAGTTTATTTTATTAATATATAATTTTTGCGAGGTGATTTTGTTGAAAATATTTGATTTTCATATGCACGTGGGTTATGACTTTAACGGAAAATCGGGCAATTCGCGCGAATACTTAAATACTCTTAAAAATGTTGGTATCACTCGCTGTGCGGGGTGTGCCATTGATATGGCATGTAATGCTCAGCCGATTGAAAACTACGGCGACATTATAAAGCGTCTTAACGCACACGCTTATGATATTGAGGAACAGTACCCCGATTTTTATACCGCAGGTGTGCACGTTCACCCCGACTTTGTCGATTTGTCTTGCGAAATTATGCGTGAGCACAAATCACGTGGCGGTCTTTTGGTTGGCGAACTTGTTTATTATATGATGGGCTATCAGTATGACCACGCGGGTCTTTACGAAATCTTTTCGTATGCCGACGAACTTGGTATGGTGGTATCACTTCACCCCTCGTCAAAACGGTATTCCGATATGGAAAAACTACTCACTTCTTTTCCAAACCTTAAAATTGTTATCGCTCATCTTGACGGTTACGGACTGTTTGATAGCGTTATAGATTTAATGAAAAAATACCCAAATATGTACACCGATATCTCGGCATATGGTGCAACGCGCGAGGGTATGCTTACTGATGCCGTATCAAAAATTGGTTCCGACCGCATCCTGTTCGGCACCGATTTTCCGGGTTACCAAATACAGCCGTTTATTGATGCTGTGTTAAAATCAGGGCTGTCTGACACTGATATTGACAACATTATGTATAATAACGCATCGAAATTACTAAAAGTAAAATAAAATACCTGTTGACAAATGTCAAACGTTGGTATATAATTACAAAAAACATAAATCGCTATGATAGAGGCGCGGTACATCAATAGTATGCAAAAGAAAAAAGGCAGATGCTTTTGCAAAAAGGGATTACCGCCGAAGTGACATATTTCTATTGCCTTAAAAAATATGTTGCTGGGCCGTAGGGAAACACCTTGCGGACTGTCACATTTTTTAATGTGAAGCGCTATCCGTACATATACTGTTTTTGGTATTTTTGGAACCGCTTAACATTAGTGTTTGGCGGTTTTTGTTTTTATATGCCCCTGCAAAACGGGGTGAAAAAAATATTTTTATTTTAGGAGAGAAAGAAAATGAAAAAAAGAATTATCGCACTTTTACTCGTAATGGTACTTGCATTTGCAATGGTATCATGCTCAAAGAGCGGCGCAGCAGGCGTTGATGACGGTGTACTCACCGTTGCTATGGAATGTGCTTATGCACCTTATAACTGGTCACAGCCCACAGACGCTAACGGCGCTGTTCCGATCAAAGACACAAACGAGTACGCTAACGGCTATGACGTTATGATGGCAAAAAAGATTTGTGAAGAAAACGGTTGGGAACTCGAAATCGTTCGTCTTGACTGGGATTCACTTGTTCCCGCTGTTCAGACAGGTACAGTTGACGCTGTTATCGCAGGTCAGTCAATGACACCCGAACGCGCACAGCAGGTTGACTTTGCAGGTCCTTATCTCTATGCATCAATCGTATGCCTTGTTAAAAACGATTCTAAATTTGCAAACGCAACAAAACTTTCTGACCTCGCAGGTGGCAAATGTACATCACAGCTTGGTACAATCTGGTACGACACTTGCCTTCCCCAGATTGAAGGTGCAAAAATCGAAACAGCAAAAGACACCGCTCCTGCAATGCTTATGGCACTTGAAACAGGCGATGTTGACTTCGTTTGTACCGATATGCCCACAGCACAGGGCGCAGTTATTGCATACCCCGATATGAAAATCCTCTCATTCGAGGGCGAAAACGGCTTTGAAGTTGCAGACAGCGACATCAACATCGGTGTTTCTGTTCAAAAAGGCAACACTGCTCTTAAAGAGTCTATTGATAAAGTTCTTGGCAAAATGACTGCTGATGACTTTAACGAGATTATGGGTGAAGCTACAAAAATTCAGCCTATCGGTGAGTAATTTATAATATGGACAAGTTTTTAAAGCTTGGTCAGGAGATTGTAAAACTTTTGCAAAACAACCTTCCGCAGTACCTTGTCGGCGCACAAAAAACGCTTGAACTTGCTATTGTTGCAACGTTCATCGGCTGTATTATCGGTCTTCTTTGCGGTATTTTGCAAACAATCCCCTGTTCAAAAAAAGACAATATCATAAAGCGCGGTGCAATCTATACACTCCGCGGTATAATCCGCGCTTATGTTGAAATTTTCCGCGGAACGCCAATGATTTTACAGGCGGTTTTCATCTTTTTTGCAACCCCCTATTTCTTTGGCTATTCGCTCGACCCCATCTTTGCGGCATACCTTGTTGTTTCAATCAACACAGGTGCATATATGGCTGAAACGGTACGAGGTGGTATCCTTTCAATCGACCCTGGTCAGACCGAGGGCGCAAAGGCAATCGGTATGACACATTTTCAGACAATGCTGTATGTAATCTTACCGCAGACTCTGCGCAATATATTACCGCAGATTGGCAACAACCTTATTATAAACATCAAAGATACGTCGGTTATGTTTATTATCGGTTACACCGAACTGTTTGCAACACACAGTGCAATCGTGGGTCGCACATACCTCTACTTCCCGTCCGCTGTAATCGAGATGGCAATGTACCTCATCATTACAATTGTCTGCTCGATACTCCTGCGGCTTTGGGAGAAAAAACTTGACGGACCCGCAAACTTTGATGTTGCCACAACCGATACACTCGCGCACACAAGCGGTATGTATACTTTCCGTGCGCCCGAAGAAAAGGAGGACAGATAAATGTCAGAGCAGATTTTAGAAATCAAGCATCTGTCCAAAACCTTTGGAACACACGTCGTGTTAAAAGATATCGACTTCTCAGTAAAAAAAGGCGACGTTACAAGCATTATCGGTGCGTCGGGCTCGGGTAAATCAACGCTTCTTCGTTGTATAAACCTACTCGAAACACCAACCTCGGGTGAAATTCTGTATCACGGACAGAATATCACAAGCCTCAAAGGCGGCGAGAGCGCTTACCGCTCACATGTAGGTATGGTTTTTCAGTCGTTTAATCTTTTTAATAATATGACCGTTCTCAAAAACTGTATGGTGGGTCAGATAAAGGTACTCGGCAAGAAAAAGGCCGAGGCAAAAGAGACCGCGCTCAAGTTTTTGGAAAAGGTTGGTATGGCACCGTATATAAACGCAAAACCGCGTCAGCTTTCGGGCGGTATGAAACAGCGTGTTGCAATTGCACGTGCACTCGCGATGAATCCCGAAGTTCTGCTCTTTGACGAGCCGACATCGGCGCTCGATCCCGAAATGGTTGGCGAAATCCTTGATGTTATGCAAACACTTGCCAAAGAGGGTATGACAATGATTGTTGTAACTCACGAAATGGCGTTTGCACGTGAGGTAAGTAATCACGTTGTTTATATGAGCGACGGTGTTATCTGCGAAGAAGGCACCCCCGAACAGATTTTTGAAAATCCGCAAAGAGATGCAACAAAAGATTTCCTTGCAAGATTTCGTAATAAATAAAGAATCACCCCATAAAAACCACGGTTTTGTGGGGAGCCCGAAAAAAAGGTAGAATCGTTTGATTCTACCTTTTTTATTTACGGGCGATTCGTGAATCGCCCCTACAAATTGAGATAATGTCGATGTCCTCGATAACCCCTTTTTATTCTCTGCGTTCTTTTTGGGGATAGGGTTCTAGGTTCGAGCCTTTGGTGACAATTCCCGAGTTGATTTGTGCGTCGAGAAGCTTGTCAAGGTACTCTGTACGTTCTTTTGACAAAACAGGCGCGGGTGTGAGCCCATAAAACTTTTTATAAAAGTTTTCAACCGACGGCGCGAGTGCCGAGATTATCTTGCCAACATCCTCGCCAGCAGCATAGCGCTGCATAAGTGCGCCTTCGGTTGCGCACAGTTCTTTTGTTTTGTCAAAATAGTTATTAAACATAAAATGCGCAAAGCATACAAGTCGCAAATCGCCGTAAAAACGAACGCTTCCGTCATCGGTCAAGTCACCCGCAACGGTATATCCTTGTTTTATTGCCTCAAGGATTGCCTCGGTAGTGTTTTGCTTTGCAAAAACAATTGTAAATCTGTGTGCATATTTACCGTTGGCGTATTCGTGACTGTGTGAGTCAGAACTGCCGACGGGCGGAAGCTTGTGACCTTCCATACACTTTTGGTGCCACAGCGCGAGTTGTTTGTTACAACTTTTATAGCCACAGCCGCCCATAAGCTCAAAGGCGTCAAAAATATCCTGATTATATATAATATCTCGGAACTCATCGGAAAGATTGAATTTATACGGTGTCCAGAACGGATGGGCAAAAATTGCAATACCGCCTGCTTTGTGTATCTCATTACACGCCCAGTGCGCCATTGCTACGCGTCTGCGGTAGGTTTCGGGCACGTCGATCAGCGTTTTTTCAATCTCGTCAACAGCGGCTTCGTAGCCTTCGGGGTCACGCACGTATTTTTCGCAAACGCTGTACTTTGAGCCGACGTTTACAATGTGAACAAGTGAGCCGGGGGTGTGTATCTCTTCCCCGTTCATTATATGTATGCCGAGGTCAACACCATCAAAGCTTTTTTTGGCAAAGTCCGAAGTAAACATACGGTTATGGTCGGTGAGCGCAAAAAAGTCAAAGCCTTGCTCACGGTAGTTTGCGGGAGTCATTGCAACACCGTCAGCCCCATCGGAATAATAACTGTGAGTGTGCAAATCACCCTTCAGTGCGCGGCGCTCATAAAGATCACCATCAAGCGCATACACCGACAAATCATCTTCCTTTTCACCTTTTTTACAAAAAGTGATTTTATATTCCTGCTCGCGCGAAAAATCATATTCAAATTGTAAGGTTCCGTCAACAACCTCATAAGGTAAATCTAGCGGCTCCTTGTAATAGTAGTGAACCATATCGTCGCCTAAACCGATAACGCCTACCTCATACTCGTACTCTCGTCTGAATCTTCTTGAAATATCGCAAGGAAAAATAGTAATTTTTGCTTTGCTGCCGGCAGGAACAACCGACGGAAAAGCACAAAATCTGGTGCGTTTGTTAGCCATGAAGTGACACTCCTTATATCTTTTTTAACATATTACCACTCGTGTAAAGTGCTGTCAATTGTTAATTGTGACTCTCCCTGTGTACGCAACGGTATTACGAGCGTAATGATGCCCTGTATGTTGCTCGGTCAGTCGGCATCGTCAGGGTTTTTAAGGCGCATCAGTGCAAAACTGTAAACAGCACTGCCGTAGCGCTCGATAATGTTTTCTATGTACATAGCGTCGTTTTACCTCCTCCGTATATATAACGATACGAACTCCAAAAAGGTTGCAAAATTTTTCTGTTCTGTTTAAAAAATGTAGGGGAGGGTCTCTGCGCCCTCCCCTTTCGGTATTTATAATATTTCTTTTAGCATATCAATTGCACAATTTTGCAAAACAGGTGCTACCGACTCGGTAAAGTTAGTGGTTTCTGCCTCATATCCGCCCTCTGAAAATGCCTCCGCTGACGGAAGATAGCCCTGTGCCGCATTTGCAAGACACGCAGTCATTATGTGCAAATCGGGTCTTGCCTCACGAAGCACGTATGCGTACTCAGAGAACGGCTCACCGCCGTAGCCGATAAGTGCCACTTTACCAAAAGCGATCATTGAAACGGGCACACGCTGAATGAGTTTTACCTGTTCCATATCAGCAATTCTCCTTATTTTTCCAAGCATAATCATACCTGGATGTTTATCAATTTTACCCGCCTGATAATCGCTGTAAAACTGAATTGCTTCGTCGATTTTATCAATGCCGTTGGTATTTGAAGGGATACGCTTGAATTCAACTTTGGTTGTGATTTTATCAATGTCAATTTGTTCTGTTTTATTCCATATAGCCACAACGGTGTTTGCAATTGTTCTGCCCATAAATTCACTGTGAATATAGCCGCCGTGACGGTCATAGGGGTTAATGTGATTTACGTCACCCTGACAGCCGTTAACGAGGATGCAGTGTATATTTTCAATATCTTTTTCACAAAATCTTCTTGTAAAACCTGCCCAGTCTGCCGAGAATTTGTTGCCGCCGATAACATCGGGGTGTGTCTGGAAGTTTACAAGCGCGATATCCTTTGCGCCCTCTCTTGTAAATCTAACGATACGAACTGTATTGTCAGCCTTGCCTATCGGTCCCACAACATCGGGAAGACGTCTGTCGCTTGGGTTTGTTATTGTCGAGCCGTCTTTCATTTTAAAACGGCGGATGTACGAAATGGTTTCATCGGTTTCTTTACTTGCAATTGAAACAGTTGCATCTGCAAGATCATCAATTGCCATACGTGCAACGTCGCAGTATTTTCTTTCTAAAAAGTCCTGATAAACGGTATCGGTCGGTCCGCCTATACCGGCTGTAGTAGAAGTGTGCTGATGTACAGACTGTATAAAAATATTGTCCATTTCAACGCCCGTTGTCGCTGCAATAAGTGAACGGAAGCGGTTCATTGCCGCCTCAATTGTATACATAAAGTCACTGGTGATAATAAGCGCAGTCTTTTCACCGTCGTTTATTGCAAGGGCATTTAACTGAATGGGGTCAAGGACTCCGTCAGAAATACGATCTTTGAAATATCCTGTTAAAATTGTGCCAAGGGGCGGTGTTACGTCAACCCTCGCAAAGCCTGATTTAAACATAATAAAAACCTCCGTTTTTCTTTCATTCTAATACAATAAAACTAAAAATCAACAGTTCTTTTTGAAATTTAAAATAAAGTGACGAAATAATCACACAAAATGAGGGTTATTTAAGACGGTATGAGATACCCGCCTGGAAAAACGCCATAAGTCCCTGGAATAAAAACGGGCGCGGGTCTTCTTTGTCCCAGTACGGCTCCATCTCGCTTAAAAAGCAGGAGAACATACTGTCGAGCATTTTGCGGTACTCGATTTTTTTATCATCGTCATCTTCATAGCCCAGAATGTCGGTTGCAAGTTTAGTTATGTCGGGTTGTGACGCAATAAGTGTATCGACAAAACCGAGTTTTATTTGCGAAACGTCTTTTTCAAAAGCGTCGGCATACGCAATACCTCCGCCGACAGCGATACAGGCGATGTTGTAATAATACATCATCGCATCGTTTTCAAAAGTTTTTCTGAAGTTTTCATCTTTAAGCCACATCATAATAAAATGTTTGCCGCGGTCAAGAAGGTCGGGCACCACAAGCACGTCGCAGTGGCATATTCTGTGAAGTTCAATTGTAACACGATTATAAAAATCAGAATTTGTACTTGTCATATTATTTCTCTCCGTCATTAAAGTTGGCTTTTACCGAGAATTCGTACTCGGTGGGGGTCATACCCGAAATACGTTTAAACACAGTTGTAAAATACTGCGATGTATTAAATGCGAGTTTGTCGGCAATTTCGGTAAAATTTAGTTCGTTTTCGCGTATCATCTGTTTTGCGGCATCAATTTTAAGGCGTGTGAAGTATTCCATCGCACCGCAGCCGATATGCTCCACAAACAGTTTTTTTACAACCGATGCCGAGGTGTTAAACTGTTTGAGTATATCGTTAAAATGCAGTTGCATATCGATATTTTTTTCAAGCCACAGGCAAATATCAATAAGAAGCCTTGGGCTTTCATTATGCCGTGACGATGGCTTGTGACCGCCGCGCACCAATGATATAAGCAGTTGTTCGATGTATGTTCGTATCATCTGCGCACTGCCAAACGGGGCATCTTGAGATATTTGTATTCCTGAAGTATAGGGACTGCCTATAGGTGTCGAAAACGCTTGTGATGCCTCATGAATTATTCCGCCGATTATTCGGCGCTGGTCGCTGTCACAACTGATTACAGCACCCGCAATCGACAAAAGTTCTTCGCTGTTGCAGTCAAAAGACACAATAATTGAATTTGCAACACTCTGGTTGTCGGGTCGGATATTATGAAATTCATTTGGCTTGTGCAAAAAGAGTTGACCTGCCTCAAGACGCACTTCTTTTGCTCCCGATGTAAGAACAAGCGCTTTGCGGTCAGCGTACACAAGTTCCCAGAAGTTGTGTAATTCTCCCGAATATGAAAAATCTTTTACATATTCAAAATAATGAATTGTATATACACCATCAACTGTGAGCGAATCACAAAGTTTTGTTTTGGTATAATGCATTTTCTTGATATGCCTTTCATATTTATTGTTTTGATTATATCATACATATTTTTACAATTGCAATAAAATGCGACCAAAATTGTAAAACAAATATCTGATTTTATAAGGAAATTGTTATTTTACTATGTTAAAATTATAATGAGGATATAGCCGAATTTAAACATTTTTCAAAAAGGCGGTAAGTATGATAAAATTTGGAACAGGCGGCTGGCGCGCCATAATCGGTCAGGATTTTATAATGGATAATATACGTAAAGTGGCACAGGGTATACTCGCACTTGCGCGTACAGAAAATAAAACCGAAAAACCTATTATTGTTGGTTATGACAGACGTTTTTTGTCACAGGAATCGGCAAAATGGGTTGCAGAAGTGCTTGCAAAAGGCGGTATTACAGTGTGGTTTTTAAACCGTTCTGCACCTACCCCGCTCATAATGCATACCGTTAAAGACAAAGGACTTCATTACGGCATTGAAATAACAGCAAGTCATAATCCCTCTGCATATAACGGCATAAAACTTATTGTTGACGAGGGCCGTGATGCCCCGCTTGAAACAACAAAACTTGTTGAAGAGTTTATTGATAAGTGTGACACTGTCGAATACATTCCGTTTGACAGCGCTGTTGCCGACGGTAAAATTGTATATCTCAAAAATCCATTTAACAAGTTTTTGGATGATATTCTTGATGTTCTTGATTTAAATGCACTGCGTGAACGCGGTCTCAGAGTGCTTTTTGATTCGATGCACGGCTCGGGAGCGTATCCCCTACTCACAATTTTTTACACCGTGCGTTGCACTATCGATACAATCCATTCAAATAAAGATGCCTATTTTGGCGGAGATATGCCCGCACCCTCCGAAAAAAGCCTTGAAAGACTGCGCATGTCGGTTATAAAGGATGGTTATGACCTTGGAATTGCGATGGACGGTGACGGAGACCGCCTTGGTATTATTGACAAAAACGGCAGATACATAAGCGCAAACGAAATTCTTTGTATGCTTTACTACTATCTTGTAAAGTATAAGGGTTGGAAAGGCGGTGTTGTTCGCAACCTTGCAACAACACATATGCTTGACAGAATTGCCGAGAGTTTTGGTGAAAAATGCTATGAGGTGCCTGTCGGCTTTAAATATATCTCATCAAAAATTGACGAAATTGACGCAGTCCTCGGTGGTGAATCGTCGGGCGGACTTACTGTTCGCGGTCATATCCACGGCAAAGACTCGGTTTATGCCGCGTCTCTCTTTGCTGAGATGATAAGTGTTATCGGCAAAAGTCCCTCGGAACTTATGGACGAACTCGAAGATAAGTTCGGCAAGTTTGTTATGGTCGAAGATAACCTGAGATTTGCGCCTGAGTACAAGGCGGTTATAAACAAAATCATCTTTGACGATAAAAAATTGCCCGAATTTTCGCACAAAGTTGTCAGAGTAAACTATGAAGACGGCTGTAAGGTTTAT
>JAZKZG010000027.1:0-39517 GCA_045612565.1 Eubacteriales bacterium | reverse complement strand
AAGTAAAAAATCTTCGGTTTTTGACCAGTTCTTTTTCGGACACGAGAGAAAAAAATAAAGGGACTGTTTCGACAGTCCCTTTATTTTTATCCAATCCGAAGGATTGGTATGTAATCGCCGTAAGGCGTATGTAATCACGCGTAGCGTGTATGGCATCACCGTAGGTGTATTTACTTCGGATTGATTACATACCACCTGCGGTGGATTACATCCACGGCGTTGCCGTGATTACATACAATGCTTCGTATTGATTTTTGGCCGCTTTTATGATATGATACACCTAAGAGGTGATTATATGAAAAAATTTAGTGTTGTTATTCTTGTTTTTTTACTAGCTTTAACTATGACTGCTTGTGGCAAAAGTCAAAATTCTCATAATGAAGAGGCGTTATTTGATTTGGGGATAGAAGTTACTAAAACTATGCAAGAAATGGTCTATTCAGATGAGTATATTTCTCTTTATGCTGCTATTGAATTCGAAGATGAAATTGTAAAATTTCAAGCAACGGATTATGATTCGCCGATAGCTGTTTATTCTGTTGAAATTCCGAGCGCAAAAGATGTTCTATCAAAATTAGGCAGTGAAAACATAGACGATTATGATAAGCTTTCGGATAATTTAAAAGAACAATTGGATCATAGAGTTTCCTTTAGTTCGATTATTAGTTCAATCAATGCTCAAAGCGGTACAAACACATTAGCTTTGTGCTCGCTTTTGACTGCGACAAAACATGACAAAGATATAGACTTAGGTAAAAGCATTGCGTATTTATATGTTTTTGAGAAAGGCGTACCAATTGCCGTAACATTTACAGAGTCTGGCTATGCAAATGGACAATTTCTCTTGTTGAGTGATACCAAATCATACGAGGATATCAGTGAAATTTTCAACAACTATTCTTGTAAAGTTGATAAGATAAAATAACAGTGTCAGAAAATCAGGGTTTTAGATCGGTTCCATTTTGAGTGTCGGTCTCAAACAAAAATCCGTTCTCGTAAGAGGACGGATTTTCGTTTGTATTATTCAATATTCATTTTTTATCATTCATTATTCATTAAATGAGAACGGATTTTCAAATGAATAATGAAAAATGAAGTCGCTTACGCTGATGCATAATAAATAATTATTGCAACTTCGCCGCATTTATGCTACAATAAACCCAAGGCGGTGATTGTTTTGAAGACGAAATATCTAAAAATATTATTTGTGTTGTGTTCTTTATTTTTAGTACTTGGTATTATTTTTTTCGCTTTGGATTGGAACGGGATAATTATTTTAAATGAGCATCGCAGTAATAAATACGATATAAAAGGTGTTGACGTTTCCTCGTATCAAGGGGAGATAGATTGGGATATTCTCGCTTCACAAAATATTTCTTTTGCTTTTATAAAAGCTACTGAAGGCAGCACATTTGTGGATGAGAACTTTGCATATAATTTTGAGGCTGCGCAAAAAACTCCTTTATCAGTTGGAGCATATCACTTTTTCAGCTATGACAGCAGTGGTATAACTCAGGCGGAAAACTTTATCAATACAGTGATTCCGTTTGAAGGTATGTTGCCGCCGGTCATTGATGTGGAGTTTTACGGTGATAAAGAAAAGAACCCTCCCGCAAGAGAACAGGTCAGTGAACAATTAAAAGTAATGCTTGATTTATTGGAAAAACATTACAATCAAAAACCCATCATATATGCTACAGAAGAATCATACGAGTTATATTTGACAAATGATTATGAAGAATACGATATTTGGATTAGGAATGTTATTTCAAAGCCTAATTTGTCTGATAATAGAGAGTGGTTATTCTGGCAATATACAAATCGTGATAAACTCGACGGTTATAAGGGGAAAGAAAAGTATATAGATGTAAATGTTTTTAAAGGCACTATTGAGGAATATTCTGAATACTTAAAGAATCGTACATATAAGTAGTTTGATAATGCTCAATAAAGAATTTAATTTTCAATAATAAACTTGGGTAAAAATGAAGAAAATCAGGTTTTTATACCGGTTCCATTTTGAGTGTCGATCCCAAAAATCCCGTTCACGTAAGTGTGCGGGATTTTTATTTTTACTTCTTACATCTTTACTCTTACCTCAAAAATTCTTTGGATTTTTGTGAAGTAATAGGTAATAGTCAATAAGTTCGGTGTGGCTTCGCCACGGATTATGAAATCAATGCTACGCATTGATTTTTCACCGCTTTTATGTTATACTAAACCTAAAATGATGATTAGTATGTCACAAATATAAAATTTAAAACAAAAAGTACATAGATAATGTGCCTTAAAAATCAAGTGACGAAAAATCATGTTTTCGCAATTAATAGATTTATATTATAAATATAAAAGGAGGATTTTATTATGATTAAAGGCAGAAAATTAGACCATATTGGCTTGGCTGTTACCGATTTGGAGGCCAGTAAGAATTGGTATTGTGACGTTTTGGGTTTTGAGGTGATCGGCCATTTCTATGCTGGAGACACTCCCGCCTATTTCATCAAAAATGGCAATACTGTATATGAAATGTATGAAGAAGCAATCGACGAAGCTGTGCAGGGTAAAATTGACCATATCTCCTTTGTTTCCAATGACATCGAGGCTGATTATGCCTACTGCAAAGAGCAAGGCTATTCCATCTGCACCGACGGAATTGAAGGAATTCCCACTTTTTGGGAGAAGGGTTGCCGCTATTTTAAATTGCTGACCCCAACCGGCGAACAGGTAGAGTTCTGCCAGATTCTGTAAGTGAATTGTAATAATTGTTCTGTTTTTTGAAACAGTGGTATGACGATTATAAAAATCTTGATTTATTACAATGATGGTATGTTAATCGATATAGGATTTATTAATGAGATGAAATCATATTATGACACTGTTGTTTTTGCTGACAATGAAAAATGCTAGGAAAAATTTGTAGAAGAAATAGAAGTTAAAATTAAGCACCAATTTTTTTCAAAAATACAAGAAACAATTTATAAATATCGCAAATCTTAAAGAAAACCATCAAGTTTTCAGGCACATTTCATTCGTGTCATTAAATTCAAAACTCCCAAACGAAAATCCGTTCTCGAAAGAGAGCGGATTTTTACTTTTTCACTCTTCACTTTTTACTAAAAAATTTGTGAACGGGATTTTTAGAAAGTAAGAAGTAATAGTGAAATGGTATTGCTCCTGCACTGCTTTTATACTATAATATACATCAGAGGTGATTTTATGGGTTTGTTTAGTGCAATTAAAGAAATTATTAAGTTTAGAAAAGAGTTAAAAAAGAGTATCAAAGAATTAAAAGAAAAAGAAATGCTCTATTTAAATATGTCTAATGAAGATATGGCTTCTCTTTCGGATGATGAGTTGTTTGAGGCAGTGCTTTCCAGAACAGAACATAAGGTTGATAGTTTTGATGAGTGGGAAGAAGGTATAAACTCGCTAAACAACTCACAAAAAATCTTTTATTCAATAAACTGGTTGGAAGTAGAAGTTAATAATGGTGGTTTGTGTCAGTTCTTTGTTAACTCTAGCCGAATGGTTGCGCCGTATGTAAGTGAGTATATGAGTATTATCGGTGCTAATGATCATAAAAATCTTTTTGATAAATTTATTACGGTTAATAATATAGATTTGTATAACCTTTCTTCGTTTGAAATTGATGATGTAGATGAATATGAAAAACAAACCGAAAGGTATCAATTCGATGATTATGACGATGCCTTTTACGATATGGAACCATTAGAGGTATATTTAAAAAAATTTGCAAGAGAGCATTTAAAAGATTTTTAATTTATAGTAATATAGTTTCAAGTTAACAGAAAATCAGGTTTTAAGACCGGTTTCTTTTTGGTACCGAGCCGGCAGGCTTGGTATATCATCACACCGAAAATGTGTATTTCTGTCGACTTGATAATATACAATGTTTCGTATTGATTAATTTCCGCCGATATGCTACAATAAATAAAAAATGCTGGTGAATGAAAATGAAATATGTTTTTGATAATGATTTACATATACACTCGATGCTTTCTTCTTGTTCAAAAGATCCCGAACAGAACGGCGAAAGAATTTTGCAATATGCAAAAGAGAATGGCTTGAAAACCATATGTATAACCGATCATTTTTGGGATGAAGCGGTTGAGGGCGCGTCCCGGTGGTATTCGGTGCAAAATTACCAACATATTGCATCTGCAAAGCCTTTACCTCAGGAAGATGGTATACGCTTTTTGTTCGGTTGCGAAACAGAACTTAACAGGCATTTGACATTGGGAATATCTAAAGAAAAATATGAGCTGTTTGATTTTATTGTCATTCCCACTACACACTTTCATATGAAGGGCTATACTTTGTTTGAAGAGGAAATATCTAGTGCAGAAAATAAAGCAAAAGCGTGGGTAAAGCGCCTTGACGCGGTTTTAAATATGGATTTGCCTTTTCACAAGGTTGGGATAGCACACTTGACTTGTGGCTTGATTGCCCCGACAAGAGAAGAATATCTTGAGGTTTTAAGATTAATACCTCAAGATGAAATGAGTAGACTTTTTAGCCGAGCAGCAAAACTTGGAGTAGGAATAGAACTCAATGCGTCGGATATGAATTTTGCAGATCAAGAAACCGAAACGGTATTAAGAGTTTACAAGGTCGCTAAAGAGTGCGGATGCAAATTTTATTGCGGAAGTGATGCACATATGCCAAAAGCCTTTAATAATGTAAAACAAATATTTGATAGGGCGGTAAATCTGTTAGGACTGTCCGAAGACGATAAGTTCATAGTGAGATAGTTTTGAAATAATATATCGAGTAAACAAATTTCTCGGTTTTCAGGAACTTTTAATTAGTGTCATTAACTTTAAAATACCAAAAAATCCCGAATGCATAAGCGTTCGGGATTTTCTTTTTCACTCTTCACTAAATACGCATTCAGGATTTTTGGGAAGTAATAAGTAACAAGTAATAGGTAATAAGTATTTTTACAGTGCTGTGCATTGGTTTTTTGCCACTTTTATGCTATGGTTGTGCGACAATAGGGACAAAAAATCATTTATCCTTACCTGTTTCATCAAAATAAAAGAGGTAAGGCAGGAATAACTATCATATTTTCGGTAGTTTTAACGCTTAAAAACAGAGTTCTTAATTACATTTATCTTGTATGATTTTATATTTTATGGTATGATTGTTGTCATACCACAGTTTTTGTATTCCAACTTGAAACAAGTATATTAAAGGATGTCGAATACTGTTGAAAATTAGAGACGAGGTAACGATAAATGATAGCACAGTTGTTATTATACAAAATAATTCAATTATTCTGTATAATGATATTAGGTTTTGTCATTGTTAGAGCAAAGTTGGTTAAAAGTGAAGATAGTGCAGTTTTGTCAAAACTGTCATTATATTTATTTATGCCTGCAGTGATTATCAATGCTTTTAATGTTGAAATTACGAATGACATTATCAGAGGGCTTCTAATTGCTTTTTTAGCGGCCGTGCTAATACATATGGTGCTTTTACTGTTAGATTTGATTTTTAAAAAATATTTTAAACTAACAAGTGTTGAACGAGCTTCAATTATGTATTCAAATGCCGGCAATCTGATTGTTCCTATTGTGACCTATGTTTTGGGCGAGGAATGGTTAATTTACAGCAGTGCGTTTCTAATTGTTCAGTTAGTGTTTTTGTGGACTCATGGAGTGAGATTATTTTCTGACCAAAAACCGAGCCTAAAAAGGATATTGCTGAACGTTAATATTATTGCAGTGTTTTTGGGTTTTGCTATAATGCTTTTGGGATTAAGATTACCCAATTTCATCGGTGAAATAACTTCTTCTTTGGGTGCGATGTTGGCTCCTGTAGGAATGGTTATAGCAGGTATGCTTGTTGCAAGTGTGGATTTTGGGAAAATTCTGAAAAATAAAAGATTGTATTTTGTACTGGTTTTTCGACTTGTAATCTGTCCTGTTATAATTATGTTTTTGCTTAAGGGTATTTTATTAATTATTAGAATCCCTGATATTAATACTATCATACTTATATCTTATCTTGCGAGTATTACTCCTACAGCATCGACAGTTATGCAGTTTTCTCAAATTAATGGAAAGGATTCTCATTATGCAACAGCAATAAATGCGGTTACAACGATAGGATGTATAATTACTATGCCATTGATGGTTTTACTTTTTTAAAATTAATAAAAGGAGAAGTGAGAAATGGAAAACTTTAAAAATACATATAGCGGTGAATATAAAGCAAAAAAATATTCTGATGCAATATTTCATTATGAGATATATGTTCCGAATAACCACAATGAAAATATGGAATATGGATTAATTTTTAATCATGATGGGTTGAACAAGGCTGAAGCGGTAGCAAATGAACTGTTAGCCCAAAACGGAGATGCTCCTCATTGTATATCCATAGGAATAGACGGGGGTTGTATAACGCCAACAATAGAAAAAGGTACGAAACGCGGACTTCGTATGAATACATATGATTTTTATTCAAACAGGTTTCCCGATTTTGTTGTGGATGAATTATTGCCATATCTTATTGAAAAATACAATTTAAATATTTATACATCACCCGATATGCACCTTGTAACCGGTGGTTCTTCGGGGGGCATATCATCTTGGAACATAGCGTGGCACAGAACTGATTATTTTAAAAGAGTATATATGTCAAGCCCGAGTTTTTTGGAAATTGGAAAAGGGCGGGAACTTATTGCCTTGATTAGAAAATATGAAACAAAGCCCATTCGAGTATTTACAGAATACTCCGAAAATGAGCCAAATGATTATTTTGGCAGTTCTTTTTGCGTTGCAAAAGCGGCTGAAATGGCACTTGAATTTGCAGGATACGATATGATGAGTTCATATTATCCTGACGAAGGACATTGCAGCAGACTATCGGATTGCGAAAAAGCAGCAGAGCGCTTGAAATTTCTTTGGAAAGATTGGCAAAACACACCGGTTAAAGTCAAAAGAATTTCACCGAGAATGGAAAAAGTATTCTCACTATCTGATGATTGGATTGAAAGCGAAGATATGTTTCCCCAAAAAAAACAAGCGATTTCAACAGGTGCATTCACGCTAAAAGGAGAATATGTCGCAGAAGGCTCAAACATTATTTTTGTTAACGATGTTGAAGAAAGGAAAGTCGTGGCTGGCGGATTTTCAAAAATAAATTCGCTTTTGATTTCTTCCGATAAATGGAGATTGTACATCGGAGATGAACAGAGGGGATGTGTGTATGCAGCCAATATTCGAGAAGATGGAACGCTGAGTGATATATATGTACACGCAACACTTCATCTGAATACAGATTTTAAAATACCTGGTGTTTTTGATATGTGTCTCGATTCTGAAGATAGAATATATGCGGCTACCGAAATTGGTATACAAACAATTCGCTCATACGGACTTATTGATGTTATTCTGGCAAATCCAAACAAAGAAACAGCCAATCGAGTTGAAATTGATGATAATGGTTTTTTGGTTGTGCAAACAAACGAGAAAATTTACAAAAGAAAACTTTGCAATAAAAAGCGTATTGATTATAATGTACAGACAGAACCTACTTGTTGCTCGTATTATGATTAAGATAAAACTTGCTTGATTAGTTTTTGTGTCCAATCTTGACACAAGCATATGATTTACCCAAGGTGGTTATGAAATGAAAAGAATATTTCCTTTATTACTTTGCTTTATTTTCTTATTTTCGCTTTCGGCTTGCGGTGTTTCTTCTTTTGAAGAATGTAAGGAAGAAAGAGAGAAAGTCGTTGACCTCATACTTAATGGAAGTATTGAAATTGCAGAAAATGGTTTAGTTACTTTACCTGATGAAATTAAAGACCTTTCTGACACAGGCGAATGTTTTATAGTAGACTTTCAAAATCAAAGTGCAATATATTTTTTTGAATTTCGCGGCATTTCAGGTGAGTCGAGAGGATATGTATATGTTACAGACAAAATCGATTGGAAAGATTATTTGGATGAGAATAAATATACAGGCAGTGAAGATTGGATAGATGTTGAAGAAATAGAAACAAATTGGTATTCAGTTAAAACGAAATAAAAATTCACAAATTAAAGAAAAGCCTCGGTTTTCAGAGCCCTTTAATTTGTGTCATTAAGTTTAAACTACCCAAAAATCCCGTTCTCGTAAGAGGGCGGGATTTTCTTTTTCACTCTTCACTAAAACTCGCATTCACTATTTTGTGCCAAAGCCAACTAAAAACCTATCGGCATTTCCTCTCGTTTTATTGTTATTTCTTCATAAAACCAACTCATTCAAACTTAACTCTATATTTTCTAACCTTCACATATTAAGAAAAATTATGAAAATAATAATATAAAAACACAAGGAGTGAGTAGTTTGAGTAATCGGTTGCAATTCGAAACGAGTCCGTATCTTTTGCAGCACAAAGATAATCCTGTTGATTGGTATCCTTGGTGTGATGAGGCATTTGAACGGGCAAAAAAAGAAGACAAACCTATATTTTTGAGCATCGGATACAGCGCTTGTCATTGGTGCCATGTTTTAGCACACGAAAGTTTTGAGGATAATGAAATAGCTGAAATATTAAATAACAACTTTATTTCGATAAAGGTAGACAAGGAAGAACGCCCGGATATTGACAGCGTGTATATGTCGGTATGTCAGGCTTTTACGGGAAACGGCGGTTGGCCTATGAGCATTTTTATGACATCAAGCCAAAAACCCTTTTTTGCAGGAACATATTTCCCAAAAACATCCCGTGGAGGTATGATAGGTTTTAAAGAACTTCTCATTGCAATTAATGATTCTTGGGAAAAAGACAGAACATCACTGATTGAACAGTCAGATAAGATTATAAACCATTTGCATAAAACCGAAACGTATACTAATATCGCAGAAATAGACTTGACGCATAACGCTGTTTCGGTATACGGCAGCATTTATGATGAAAAAAACGGTGGTTTTGGCCGTGCTCCCAAGTTCCCAACACCGCATAATCTTTTATTCTTGCTTTCATATTATGAACGATATAACAAAAAAGAATGTCTTCGTATGGCTGAAAATACTCTCTTGCAAATGTATCGCGGCGGTATGTTTGACCATATCGGTTTTGGATTTTGCCGTTATTCTACAGACAAAGAATTTCTTGTTCCGCATTTTGAAAAAATGCTGTATGACAATGCATTGCTGATACTTGCTTACTGCAAAGCATACGCTGTGACAAATAACAGCCTGTACCTTGAAATTGCAAACAAAACAGCAGAGTACATTTTGCGTGAAATGACATCAAAAGACGGTGCATTTTTCAGTGCGCAGGATGCCGACAGCGAGGGTGAAGAAGGAAAATATTATTTGTTTACCCCTGCAGAAATAGTTAATGTTTTGGGTGAAATCGACGGTGAAAAATTTAATCGTCACTTTGATATAACAGATAAAGGAAATTTTGAAGGTAAAAGTATACCTAATTTGCTAAAAAGCAATCCTAATGACAAAGCCTTTGAAATGTTTTTGCCAAAACTGCTTCAATTCAGAAAAAATCGTTATTCGCTTCATTTGGACGATAAAATTCTTACATCGTGGAATTCACTTATGATAGCCGCGATGTGCGAATTGTATCTTACAAGTAAAAATGATATTTATCTCAATTCAGCGCTAAAAGCAGATGAGTATATACAAACGCATCTTTGCAATGATAATATGCTGTTTGTAAGTTTCAGAGACGGAAAAGTTGGTGTTAACGGTTTCTTAGACGACTATGCTAGTTATATTTTTGCACAACTTTGTTTGTATCGGGCAACATTGGACACCTATTATCTTGACCGTGCAAAGAAAATGTGTAATAAGGTTATAAGTGATTTTGGCGATAAAACCGGAGGATATTATCTGTATAGCAAACAAAGTGAACAACTGATATTCAGACCAAAAGAGACTTATGACGGTGCTGTGCCAAGCGGAAACTCGCTGATGGCATACAATTTTGTAAAGATATATCTTTTGACTTCGGAGGATAAATATAAATCTTTTGCCGAGCAACAATTGGATTTTATTTCAGCTGAGGCAGAGTCTTATCCAATCAGCCACGCAATGTTTTTGATGGCACTTATGGATTATAAAGAGCCGCCAATGAAGATTGTTGTTGTAGCTGATGATAAAACGGATATAAATAAATTGGCTTTGAATTTACCTGTAAATGCTGTGGTTAATTTTTTGAATAAACCAACTAAAGAATATCCTTTGAAAAATGAAATGACGACATATTATGTGTGCATAGGTCACAGATGTATGCCGCCTGTAAATGAGTTGAGTGAAATTATAAATAAATAACCTTGGAAAATCACCCTTGCAAGTTTGCAAGGGTGATTTTTTAAAACAGATATAACATACATATAAGAACAATGGCTTGTGAAAAATTTATGCACATAAAATGTAACTTTTTGTATCTTTCAATGCATATTTAAATGAGAATATTTATTGTACTACCGTTGTCGAAATGATATAATAAACAAAAAGGAGAGCTTTCGTTTGGTTTTTATGAAGGAGAGTAAAATTTTGAACAAAAGAATACTGTGTGTTTTGACAGGTTCGCTTATAACAATATTTATAATATCAATCTTCAATCTTTTTACAAGCTATGACAAGAATTTACACGCAATGTTACCCACACTGGTAATATATAAACATCAAAGTGAAATGACACATCTGTCTTCTGATGTTATTGGCTATCTTACGACTGCAAAAAAGCGTACGCTATATTTCGGCAAACTGCCGTCACAGGAAAATGCAATAACAATAAACAGTCCCGAAAGGGCAACGCTCTATATATACCCGTTGGGTGACAACTCTATAATTATCAAATATGAGCCAAGACACGGCATTAACAGGGTATATAAAAATTCAGGATTCGGTAATTTTAACAGCCTGCTCAAAGCGTTTTACGAACTTACCGAAAACGAAGTGTTTAACGAAACGGTAGTTTTTTAGGGAGGGAAAATTATGACAACTGATAAATCAAAACAAATCTCAATTTTTATGGTATTGGCAGTATCTTTTGTAATTCAGTATCCGTTAAGAGTTGCAATTAGTTCACTTTCTGTTTTTCTGCAACCGATAGCACACATAATACCTAATATAGTATTTAACATTGCATTATTTGTGTGCTTTTTAATTGTTTTAAAACCTGATATCACTTTAAACTCAGTTTTAAAAGCAGGATGTATTGCAGTTTTGTTTTTTGTGCTTGAAAGAATGGCATCAAGACTCTTAATCAGCACAATTATTTCATTTATATTTCAGATAGTAAAACCTATTTTAATATTTGCTGTTGTTGCTTTGGCGAACAAATGGCTGTTTAAAAGCAAACTGAGATTCAATAAACCTGTTTGGATAATATTGGGTGCTGTATATTCTCTGGAAGTTTTGTTTAACTTTTTAACGTTTTTGAGATTGACCGCTATATTGTATAATTTGGGTGATAGTATCTTTTCGTATATGAGCCTTATGTCATTTGATATATTCAGTTTAATGTCAAGTCTTTGTTTTTATATTATTACATTCGTTTTATTTACTCAAAATAATGCTTTATTATGTCGGAAGTGATGATTTAATACTGTTGTAACAATGAGGTGATTGTATGGGATTTTTGGCTTTGGTTTTTTACAGTTTTGTTTCGCTGGGGCTAATAAGAAGTCAGGCGGCTTATAGTGAATATTCAAAATTAAAATATATTGATTTAAAAAGTAGGTCTCTTGCAAAAATTCTAATACCAAAACAGAGCGGTTATGTAAGGGTTGCCGAGCGCACAAAAATATCGGTGTTTAGTCTTGTTTTTTACATTTTGTATGCTTTGCATATGATTGTTATTTTGGCCATGTTTGTTATGCCCGAAATCCCTTGTGATCCGTTTGTCGCCAGATTTGGAAGGCGCGGTCAGATAAACTGGACCATACATACGTTGAATGCAAAAATAATTGTATTATTACCAATAATATTCTTTTTGATAGAACTTATAACTTTCTTTTCTATGGGACTCTGTATGATATTAAAAAATAAAACGGAACCCCGAAAAAGTATTACTCTTTTTATAGTAATGATACTGCTTATGGTCGGATTTTTAGTGTTTTTCTTTTTTGAACTGCTTGGCTGAAATGGGAGTGTGAATTATGGAATTTAAAAGTATATTGATTATTTTTATCGTGTCTGTTTTGTGTGCACTTGCCATCGGGATTGTTTGCTTTGCCTGTATGTTGTCAAAAGCCAAAAGATTCACTAAACCTTCGGCTGTTGTATTTTACATTGTGATGGCTGTGAGTGTGATTACAGTCCTTGCCTCGTGGGTTTTAAATATGGGATGGTTCAGAGTCTTTTTGACCTGGCTTGCAGTCCCGTTTGTCCATATGACAATATTTGTGATTATAAACATAATTGTATTGCCCGAACTGAGTTACTCTAAAAAACTAAAAATATATACTCTTATTTCGTATTTTTCCTGTCTGCTTATGTATTTTATGTTTCCGGATGGCGGCGATACAGGAACAATGTATGTCTTTTTTGGTCTGATAGATAACGAAAAGATTGTAGATGTATTTTTTAGTTTATGCGGGTGGTTTTTGGTTGCACATATAACGTTTACTGTTTTACAACTGATTGAATTCGGCAAAATAAAAAAGAACCTTGCTGATGAAAATGATATTTAGGCGGTAAGTTTTATGAAAAAAGATTTATTTAATAATAATATAAAACGTGAGTTTGTTTCGTATATATGGACCAGCATAATACTTGCTCTCTCTATTTTGGTCATTGTAGGTTGCTTATGTGTGTGGGTAGCGTTTGAAGGTAGTCAGCCAACATCCGGTAAAGCATTTTTTGCAACATTTGGTGTAGTTTTTATTTTATTTGGGATTATATTTACATATTGCTCATTACTCGTTATACGCAAATATCCAAAGTACCCAAAACTCCGAAAACTCTGCTTTAATTCCGATTACTATTTTGTGGGTAGTGACAGTAAAGAATTTCGCGGGACCCGCAGATCAAAACACGCGTTTAATGCTGCGGTGGCAATTGCTAACCAAAATAAAGATCTTGGAGACATAAAATATCCCCAAAAATACCATACATACAAAGTTTTGACTATTGTTGGAATTGTTGTGATGTTTTTATTGATATTTATTTTCAAATGTATATATGATGCAGGTATCTTTAAAAGCGAAAATATCTTTTTAACAGTGTTTGTATTGGTTGAAGCAATGGTTGTAATTTTAAATTTTGTATGTGCGTTCCGTATATCAAAAATACGAAAAAATACAATCGAACAATATCGCAAAAACGCTGTTGCAAACCATAAATAAATGTGGACAAAGGCGGGTGAAGGTGTTGACAGGCTTTAAATATTTTTATATGGATTTTGATGAGGTTATCGATCTTTATGCAGGATTTGATGACTATTTTAAAAAACACCCTGATGAAAAAGAAAGCGAATTTTTTAAAAATAGACAGAATAAAAAACATACAAAAAACCGTGAGATGTTTGTTGGCAAAAAAACTGCTGCATTCGATGAATTTTTAAAGGCTTTATCAGTTGAAGTTGACAGCAGTGCTATAGAGTGGGAATATTTTTATCAGTTTGCTGACGGCGGGAATATATGTATGTTCAGCAATGGTACATATTCGCTCTATTTTGATTTATTTCTTGACCCGTCACTACAGATTGAAGTTGTAAAAATTGCGGTTGAGTATCCAAAACATAACGAACAACAAATTGTTACTCTTATTAATGATCTTTTAAAATTCAACAGATACTGTACAGGAGAAATATATAACAGTAGTGAAAAAGAGTTTGTAAAAGAACATAATGACGAAATTAAAAAACACAAAAAGCAATGTTTATATTATAAAAAAAGGAATATAACATATCGAATCAGAAAAAGTTTAAAATTAAAAGAAAAGTCTTTTAAATATGATTTAAAGCCGATTACCCGATGGTGTAGTGTTATATTGGCAATTGTTTCTGTTTTTTTAATTTTGTTCAAAAGTTGCAATTATGTAAATGACCGCTCTGCCTCTGTTGGAACGGAGAGTATGTTTTGGAATGGTAAAAACTATTCTACAGTAAACGGAGAGTACAAGGAGGGCAAAACAATCGCAAAAAGCCGTGACGGTGCCTGGTCAATTAATGAGGTCAAAGGTGATCCTTCGCATAATTTTGTCGTGGCACGGGCTTTTACAACTCAGTTTTTGTATGTTGCCGACGATTATCAAATCCTCGAAAGCGGTAAACTCACAAAGGTCTGCATCGGTAGAGAATATGTTGATGACAAAGAGTTACTTGCAGTTTTATCTCGGATTGACGAGTTAAAAACAACCACCTTTGATTATGTGACCGAAGATATTCTTATGCAAACCGACACTCAATGTATGAAAAAATTATACTTTGCATATCAGTGTTGCCCGATTGCAACCGTAAACAAAGGATATATCGGTAAAATAGACGGAAAGTGGGTTGTAACCACCTATGTTTCAGATGATGGCCGTGCTGTCGGCTGTTATTCTGTCCCCGATGACTGTGCCAAAGTTTTAGAAAAATACTACGATAAACTATTATAAAGGAAAATAAAATGCCAAAGACCAAGATAACAAATGATATAAAGAAAGAAAAAATACGCAGGCAGTATTTTAATTCCTTTCTCTACTACGTGGCATTAATTATGTCGGTTGTTCCTGTTGCAATAACGGTATCGGAACTAAAAAAGGGGATTTTTGATATCTGGGGAACGCTTAAGTTGATGATAACACCTCATCCCGTAGTATATTTGTCTTATGGCGTTTTATTTGTCCCGCTTATTATATTATCTGTTTTAAATCGCTTTTGTTTTGGTGATATTGTGGCAACCATCAAAGGTGACAATATTTTTGTTAACGGTCGTAAGATTGAAATAACCAGCATTAAAGAAATAATTGCAACGTGTAAAACCAACGTTTTTAATCAGGTGGAATTTTATTCGAGGTTCATTTTGTACACAGATAATGGTGAGACTGACTCTGTTGACGTTATGTATTTTCCAATGTACGGTGCGCGAAAAATCAAAAAATGTAATCCCGATGTCAAAATAAAATATGATAAATATATTTGTATTTTGGTTTGCAGTCCATTGGTTATTGTGATTGGCCTTTCATTATTTTTTGCAATTTAAGGAGAGTTTGAAGCATGAAAAAACTAAAATCTATATTTCTGATTGTTTTTTTAATACTTTTGATTGTCGGTATTGCAATTGTTGCAACGTACGTATATTATGATCAGTTAAAAAAAACAGAGGTTTTCAGAGAATATAGTCCCAATGATGCGTTTGAAGTTGTAGTTTTTCAGGTCGGTTCGCCAAAGTGGCCGTTTGGTCCTGTAAAAGCACAGATAAAATTGTATAATTCCAATGGAAAAATTGTCGTTAAAACTGATGCTTTTTGGGTAGATACCGATGGCGCACCGCTCTTTGACAGTATGATTGAACAAGTCAGTTGGCATGATAAAGTTGTAGATATGACATTATGGGGCGAAAATCAACCTCAGACGCACACGTTACAGGCAGGGGCAAAGACTACATACGATATTCCCGAACCTCAGCCGGAAACTGAAATAATATATGCACCCGAAAATTTTGAATACCATTCAATTGATGATGAGTTTGCCCAAAAAGTTGCGGCAAGTTTAAATGTGCCCGATAAAGAGAATTTGACTTATACTGTCAGTGAAAGTTTCTATTGGACTGCCGCACAGAGAAACTGTGTGCAAATTGACTTTTTTGAAGACGGAAATTTGGTTGCAGGAGCAATTGTTGATGATAAGACGGGTGAACTAATGAGGAATATACATAAATATACCGTACGGTAAGGAGATAAATATATGATCAAATTTTATAGTGATTTGACAATATCATACTATATTGTCAGTATTATCGGCATAATAATGTGGGCGATCGTCATTGCTGATTTGCCGTTTTATTTTATTGCAATGCTTGTGTGGATATTTATCTGTGCAATGACTTTCCATCGTATTTCAGTTCACAGATTCAATAAATTATTTTCGGAACCTGCGAATCCTTCAAAAACTGAAGAGAATATAAATAAACTTTTTGGTATTTATAAAGGAAGAATAAATACTGCGGCAGATTTGATTATTGCAAACTATATCTCTACATGTTTGTTTCATTTTGGTAAATATAGTTACATTTTAAAATTGCTTTTGCGGTATGACCCTGAAAAATTATTGAAATTCAAAAGACAACTGACCCATAAGTATATATACTATTATAATCTGTCTCTTTGTTATTTTAAGATGGGAAGACATGAAGAGGCAATTGCTTATTTTATGAAAGCGGATGCGGTGTTCAATGATCGGCACTTTAATCAAAAGCATGTTTTGGCATATAAATTGACACATAGAACAGCATTTTTACAGATTATAAAAAACGGAGAGGATACACAGGAAATTTTATCTTTGCTCACAGACTCATTTTCTAAAAGTGAAATGTCAGTTGCAAAAGTTTCAATCGCTCACTCTATTATAAGCACTCTTGTAAGAAATGACAGACTTGACGAGGCAACAGAGTATATTGATTTTGTAAAGCAAAACGGCGGTGATACCGTTTATGCAAAATGTGCAATCGCAAATGATTATAGCGGTGAGGTTGAAAAACAAATAAATGACGAGCCGTGGGAACCGTCTCCCGTAACAAAAAAACATTATAAAACTCTTGTGATTTCAATAATAATTTCTGTTCTTATGATTGCTGTTACTGTTCTTTACGGAATTTTCGGTTTAAAAGCAAGATTAATAAATAACTCTGCAAACTCAACGGCGGTACATTACGATTACGGCATTAACAAAATGGTAGATGACCTGTATCACTTTATATTTGACCCGTTTCAAAAGTAATTAAAAGGAATACATAAAATGAACTATAAATTCAATGTTAATTTGACCGACACGGATTATATTGATTTAAATATGTTTATCAATATACGTTCATACTACGCTAAAGAATTTCAAAAAAAGACCAGAATATTATATACCGCTCTGTGTTTGGCAATAATTCTCATTACGTTAATCAGTGGCGGATTTTCTAAAGAGGCATTTATAGGTAATATTTCAACTATTGTAATATTACTGGTTTTTCAGCTGCTTTTTAATAAATTTCTGGCTTTGTCTTTAAAAAGCAGGATTAAAGTTATGAAAAAAACAGGCAAGATGCCATATTCTCCCGATAATGTTATGGAATTTTATAATGATTATTTTGTAAAAAACACAGCTGATGAAAAAAATGAAGTAAAATATACAGCAATTGAACGTGTAAGCGTTATAGAAAACAAATACATATATATTCATGTAAACTGTGTTCAGACATACATATTGCCGATGAGAGCATTTGCATCAACCGAACAGTTTTATTTCTTTTTGGCATTTTTAAAAACAAAGTATCTCACTATTGATAGTTATAAATAACCATAGGCGGTGACAGTATGAAACTAAAAAAATATTCTCTGATTGCATTAATAACGGGTTTTTGTATGTTGGCGTTTACGGTTGTTTTTCCTGTCTTTTATGCGTATGTGAAAAATGATCCGTCTACTGCAATCATAGGCGGAGCAGATTCACCAACTTATGATTATTTACGCCAAAATCTGTTTGACGGTTTTATTTTGTTTGCCGAAAGCCTTGGCGTTGTTTTAATTATTATGTCAGCATTCTGTTTGCTTTTTTCAAAAACTGTAAAAAAACACTGTAAGTTTACTACATCAATAATAACACTGGGACTTTCTGCCTCGGGTTCATTGGGGCTTGTCTGCTTTTTCAGGTGGTTTGTAATTGCTGCCTTTAACGAATCGGGAAAATATCCGATTGAACACGCTGTAAGCGTTTCGCTTGGCACCGTATGTTTTGTTGTTTTTGTTTTGTTGCTTTTGTTGTATTTTAGTAAACGAAAAAACCAGTGGTCATTCAAAGGACTGCTTATTGATGTCTTAACGTCTTTTGTTTGTATGCCTTCCTTTATGTTTTTATATTCGTATTTGGAAAACGTTATAAGTTAATAATACAGAGGTTAAAAAATGAAAAAATTTAAAGAGGCTTTACTGTTTATAATATCGTTGGTATTACTGATATTCGGACCGTTACTGTGGTTTGTTTTATACAAACCCAAAGGTCAGATTGCATTTATGTCAAATTGGAATTATTTAAAGCTATTGGTTAAAGATGAAGTGTTTTTCAGGCTTATTCTTAATACCTATGCAATCCCAATTCTCGTTTCTTTTATAGTATTACTTGTATTGTTTTTTGCAAAAAAACGCCTTGTTGCAAAACGGGGAGTTTTTTATCCTGTCTGTGTTGCGATCTCAAGTTTGATAAGTTTTATATATCTTGTGATATTTTATAAACATGCTTATCCGCCTCCTTTTACCGTTTCGGTATATGATGGAATTATATCTTTGCAGGTCGGCATGTTAGTTACCTTTGTTATATGGATTATCGAAACAATTATAGGATGCGGCGTTCGCCGACGCACCGCTAAACCTGTAGGGGACGGCGTCCTCGATTTCCCACTTTTTGAAATCGCAAAACAAAATATAAACGATAACAGACAAATAACGGTCCTCTTGACTGACACACAAAACGTGTATTTTTCAACCGAACTTGATGGCGCCGACGTACTCGGCAAACTAAAATCCGACCCAAACGTTGTAACGATGCTTACGATGTGGCAAAGCGGTGAGGTTGACTTGCCGTCAATGGCTTTTCGTAAATCCCTTGTGAAATTAACTCAAAACAATCTGCAAACCGATATTGTTCTGCGTACAGCCGATGGATACATACTTAAGAAATTAAATATAACGTTATAAAAGCGCTTGATAAAATCGAGTGCTTTTTTCTTGTAAATTGTAAAAATTCGTGTTATTATTGCATTATCAACTTAAAAAAAGGATTTTTTATGACAAAAACTTTCGATTACATAATGGATATCGGTGAGCAGATGCTTCTTTCGGGTGCAGAGGTGCATAGGGTAGAGGAAAGCATCGAGCGTATGTGTAATGCTGTCGGAGTAAAACGCGTTGACGTTTTTATTATCACAAGCAGTATGGTTGTGACGGTGCATACAAACGACGGGCAAAACTATACACAAACTCGACGCGTCACCTCGACGGGTACAGATTTTGAAAAATTGCATCATTTAAACAATCTCTCAAGAGAAATCTGTCAAAAAAATCTTTGCGCTGATGAGATAAAACAAAAACTCGATTCAATAGAAGACTGCAAAAAACTTCCGCTTTGGATGGAATTTTTATGCTATGCCGTAATTGCGGGTGCGTTTGCCATCTTTTTCGGCGGTAATATAACTGAAGCCGTTATGGCTTTTGGTGTCGGTGCGCTTATGCGCCTTGGCGGTCTTGTCTCAGATAAAATTATTTCAAACAAAATATTCAACAAATTCTTTTGTTCGGTAGTGGCAACACTCCTCGCATTTATTTCACTTAGTCTCGGTTGGATTCCAACTGTAGATAATGTTATCATCGGTAACATTATGACGCTCATCCCCGGTATTGGTTTTACAAACGCAATCCGTGATTTGTTTGTCGGTGACAGCATCGCGGGTCTTTTGCGCTTGATTGAAGCGGTGCTCACTGCACTCGCCATTGCGGCAGGTTATTTGCTTGTTACACTTCTGGGAGGGTTTATACTATGACACAAATAATACAAATCCTTTCCGCATTTGTCGGCACACTCGGTTTTGCAATACTCTTTAATATTCGTGACTGGCGTCTTGTCGGTGCGTCTGTCGGCGGACTTTTGTCGTGGGCGTTTTTTATTGTGATAAATCATTTTATTTCAAACGAACCCACGGTATATTTCATTGTCGCATGTGCAATATCTATATATGCAGAGATTATGGCAAGGGTACTGAAAACTCCCACCACCGCCTTTATCACAGGCTCACTTATCCCGCTTATCCCCGGTGGCTCACTCTACTATACAATGGTTCACGCCTTCTCAGGTGACTATCAAGCGTTTTTGCCAAGAGCGGTGTATACACTTCAGCTCGCCTCGGCACTTGCACTCGGTATTATTGTTTCAACCACCCTTGCACGCGCAATAAATAAGCTAAAAACACAATAACTCAACCAACGGTTTGTGGTTTTTCTCAATGGCGTTGTTTATGATAATTTTGAAAGGAGGACACGAAATGGATTTGATCAAAATCGGCAGGTTTATAGCTGAGCGCCGAAAATCCGTAGGTCTCACGCAGGCCGGACTCGGCGAGGCTTTAGGCGTGTCTGACAGAGCAGTTTCCAAATGGGAACGCGCAAAGTCACTGCCTGATGCTTCGATTATGCTTGAACTGTGCGGGATACTCAAAATTACAGTAAACGATTTGTTAAGCGGGGAGGTAGTCAGTGTGGAAAACTACAACAAAGAATTAGAAAACAGACTTATCGATGTGATAAAACAAAAAGAAGAAAGTGACAAAAGACTTCTTAAAATGGAAATAGTGACGGGAATTATTTGCATAATGCCGCTAATTGCGTCAGTAATAATTGCCAAAACCGTGCCGATGAAGGAGTGGATTGCAACAACTATGATTTTGCTCTGCCTCGTTCCTCTTTTGGCGGCAACACCGTTTATGTTAAGAATAGAGCAAAAGGCAGGTTACTACGAGTGTGGTCATTGCAAACATAAATACGTTCCAAAATACAGTTCCGTGTTTTTTGCAATGCATACGGGTAGAACAAGATATATGAAATGCCCCGAATGCCATAAACGCTCGTGGCAAAAAAAGATTATAAAAAAATAAAGGCTTCAACCGAAGCCTTTTTTATATTGCATTTGAATATTTGTGATGTTATAATGTGAATAATTTTACAAGTTGGAGATGTTTTTATGTGTAATATTGCGGGCTATATAGGATTAAAGGACGCGGCACCCATCCTTGCAGAAATGATGAAAAAGCAGGAAGGCTTTGGCGGCGGTTACTATACGGGTATCACCACCCACGACGGCAAAAATATGCATTCGTGTAAGGTGATCGGTGATATGCAAAATCTTTTGAACGAAACCGATTTTATGACTTTCCCCGGCACTATGGGCTTTTTGCACAGCCGTTCAAAGTCGGGAGGCGGTGTCGAGTGGGGTCAGCCGTACACGTCTACCGATAAAAAGGTGTCGTATATTGCCAACGGTGCCGCAGGAATTTTCGGTACTGATGACATACAAAACAAACGCTGTGAACGGGCTCTGTATTTAGAAAAGCTTGGCTTTGATTTCAAATCAAGAGTAGAGGGTGTTGTAGGACGCTATCCGCATCTTTCTGACGGCAGTTCCATTCATTCGAGCGACATCATGTGCCAGGATATATCAAATAATATCAATAACGGAGACAGCGTTGCCGCCGCTATGAGCAAGACCTTTTCCGAACTTCCCGTTGAAGCGGTAGGTCTTGTAATATATCAGAACGAACCCAACAAGATTTTTGTTACCCGTGTGAATTATCCTATGATGATCGGCGTTGCTAAAAACGGCGATACCTACCTTGCTACGACTGCTCTTGCATTTCCCGATGACGTAGAATTCAGATTTATCGAGCCGTTACCGCACAGTGCTACCTGCGAGGTGTACAGAGGCGGTTACAGAGTATCTCCTCATCAGGTAAAAATTGATAATGTAGCATCCATCACCCCTGATATCTGGCAACAAGCATATGCTAATGTTGTTGATTTGCTCTCGTCGGGTAAAAAACAAAACTACTCTGTTCAGGAAACGGTAGATGCGTGTGAAAAGGTATGGAAAAAAGGTACTGTCCCGCAGGGCGCAATGCTTGTTTACAAAATTATGCGTACTCTCAAAACCGAGGGCAGACTTGGGATAGAACTTGTCAAAGTGCAGGGAGCTTTTGACGGATATACCACAAACAACTTCTGTATTTACTTAAAATAATAAAATCCGCTCAATTATTGAGCGGATTTTTTATATTTGAGAGGCGAAATGCCTGTAAGCTTTTTAAAACATTTGCTAAAATACGATGCTGACGAAAATCCTGTTTTACCTGCGATGTCGTCTATTGAGTAATCGGTATTTTTGAGAAGGCTTTTTGCTTTCTCAATTCTTTTTTTGGTGATAAATTCATTTATCGTGCAGCCGTAGGTTTTGTTAAATTTGTCGTAAAGCGCGGTTTTTGAAATGTTTGTATGTTTTGAAATTGACTTGATGCAAAGTTCACTTCCAAGATTGTTTTCAATATACGTCACCGCACTTTGCAAACTGTCGTTCGCCTTGAGCGTCAGCAGATCTTCAATCAAAATGTATTTTACAAACATCGTTGCAATTTTAGATATGCTTTCTATTTTTTTGTCGTTAAAAACAGGAATTTCTCCATAAAGAGTTTTGGCTTTTTCCCCCTCTATACCAAGTGATATAACATATTTTTCTATTGACTTGAAATTTGTGTCGGGACGCATTCTTCCAAATACGATGTATCCCAGTATATTTTGTTCATAAATAATCGGGAACGCAACGTCTATAAGCCCTGCGTGGCAGATGTGCATCTGTGGTTGCAAGGTCTCTTTACATTTTGTCAAAAGCAACCTGTCCGAACATCTGCACTGCTCGTTTCCTTCGCGTGTAGCCTGAATTAGTTTACAGTATCTGTTATTCTGAAGCGGGGTGTCAATTGCATATGAAAAATCAGGCTTTAGCAAATCAACATCAATGCCGATTGCATTATAAAAATCGTCAAGAGCATTCGCAATTTTTTTGCTGTTATATTCAATAACCATATGCACACCTCCTTTTAGTATTTTAACAAATATTACAAAAATGTCAATATTATCTCGATATACGGAAAATATTACAAAAAAGACGGAACATTGTGCCTTTTATAATAAAAATATATTTGCTAAAATAAAATTGAAATTATTTTTTTGAAAAGGAGAATCATACTATGTCATCAGATTTCAGATACAACACAGGAGCCACCGCTGTACCGTGGGCGGCAGTCGGCGAAAACTACAACGTTCACGATCTTATGGAAATAATAAGATTTTTGATGCAAGGCGAGGGCGAGGAATATCAGAATGCTCTTAACGCCGTATGGGAACAGGTAAAAAAACTCGAACCACTTGCAACTCCTCCCGGTAAACTTTCACTCGGTTCACAGGTTGAAAGAGCAGAAAAAGCATGTAACGGCTACCTTGGCACAACATCATCAACCTTTGTTGCAAATGCAACCGCAGGATTTGAAATTGCATACAAGTATGCAAACATCAAGGCGGGTGACGAGGTAATTGTGCCTGCAATCACTTTCGTTGCAACAATGGCATACCCGCTTGCAGTAGGTGCAAAGCTTGTTTTTGCCGACGTTGACCCGAAAACAATCAATATGGATCCCGCTGACGTTGCTAAAAAAATCACCCCCAAAACAAAAATGATCGTACCCGTACATATCGGCGGTTATCCTGTTGATATGGACCCCATTATGAAACTTGCAAAAGAACACGATATCCTTGTTCTCGAGGATGCCGCTCACGCATTCGGCGCAATGTATAAAGGTAAAAAAGTAGGTACAATCGGTGATTTCGCCGCATTCTCAATGCACGAGGTTAAAAACATCACTTCATTCGGTGAAGGCGGTATTTTAACGACCACAGTTCCTGACTTTGAAAACGAAATGAAGCGCGCAAGATTTTTGGGCCTTGACTTCAGTTGTCCTATCAAAGACTGGCTTTATAACATCACCGCAATACAGGGTAAATACGAGCCTTTCGTAGCAGGTAACTCGTCAACCACTGAAATTCAAGGTCTCGGACTTTCTCTCCAGGTATCACGTAACGAAGAGATTATTGCTAAAAGATATGCTGCCGCAAAATATCTTACCGAAAGATTTGCGGAAAATGATGCAATCATTCCGCAAGACCTCGGAAATGATGATATAAAACCCACTTTCCATCTTTATCTCTTGCAGATTGATCCTGCAAAAGCAGGTGGTGATATCCAGACCCTCAAAAAGAAACTTGAAGCAAAGGGCGTTACCCAGATTGCACACTTCGGTCCGCTTTACAGATTTAAGATTGTACAGGATATGGGCTATGATTCAGATGAAATAGCAAAGACTTGCCCTGTTTGTGAAGAGGTGTTCTATAAGAGATTTACACATCTTCCTGTATACGGCCTTTCAGACGAGCAGCTTCAGTATATGGCAGATATGGTTCTTGAATCGGTAGCAGAAATGCAGGCGGGAAAATAAATGGCATATTTTATAGAAAAAATGACGGTTGAGGACGTAGAAAATGTCCTTGACGTTACAAAAACAGTTATCATTCCCACGGGTGTTGTTGAACAGCACGGCTACCATCTTCCGCTGTCAACAGATATCTTTAATTCGACAAAACCTTTAGAACTTGCGGGCGATAAATTAAATGCCGTTGTTGCGCCACCTGTAAACTACTGTTTTTCGGGCGGTACACTTGCGGGTACTGTAAATGTCAGTCCAAACACTTTTGGTCTTTATATTTCCGAGATCTGTGCCGAATTTGCGCGTATTGGCTTTGAAAATATCATTGTTTTCCTCGGTCACGCGGGTACAGATAACATAAAAGCGTTGTCAAACAGCCTTGAAATGTTGCTTCGCAGAAATACCGACCTTGCCGCGAAAATTACAATTTCGCTTGTCACCCCGTGGCAACTTTCAAAGACCTGGGATGACGGTTTTAAAATGGAGCCTCAGCACGATTTTCACGCAGGTCTTATCGAAACCTCGCTTATGAAATATTGGGCACCCGAGTATGTGCGCGAAAAAATTGTTATGGATGATGAGCATACCTCATATATGATGCGCACCGATCAGGATTGGTTTGAAAAGCGTGTACGCCCCGTTGACCATCCGTTTGTTGTTGAAACGGTAGGTCAGCGTGACGAAATTAAAATCGGTGTTATGGGCTTTCCCGAAAAGGCGACAGCCGAAATCGGCAAACAGGTTGCCGACGAGATTGTGTCGGGTCTTGTTGAATACGTAGATATGCTCGAAAACCACAGAAAAAACAAATAAGAGGTAAAACTTTATGAAAATTAAATGGGGTGTAATCGGCTGTGGCGGTATTGCATACCGCAGAACAATCCCCGGTATGATGCTTTGCGACAATGCAGAGCTCATTGCCGTTATGGACACAAACCTTGATGCTGCAAAGAAAGTTGGCGCCGAATTTAACGTAAAATACGTTTTTGACAACGTCGAAGACCTTCTTGCAATCGACGAAATTGATGCAGTTTATATAGCCACTCCCGTCTTTTGCCACAAAGAACAGGTATTTATGACCGCAAAGGCAAAAAAACATATCCTGCTCGAAAAACCGATGGGACTCACCGTTGCCGATTCAAAGGAAATCGCAGACTTTTGTAAATCGCAGGGTGTAAAGCTCGGCGTCGGCCTTATGATGCGCTTTGGTGCATACCACCAAAAAATGAAACAGCTTATAGCCGATGACGTTATCGGTAACGTCGTTTCAATGCGCGCACAACTTACATGCTGGTATCCCGAAATCGAGGGTAACTGGCGCCAGAACGTCAAGCTTTCGGGCGGCGGTGCGCTTATGGATATGGGTATCCACTGTATCGACCTTTTGCAATATATCAGCGGTACAAAGGCTAAAGCAGTGGCGTCTTTTACGGGCAATCAGACCTTTAACTATACTGCTGACGATTCATCGGCGGTGCTGTTGCAGATGGATAGCGGCGCCACCGCGTTTGTTGACTCAAACTTCAATATTCCCGATAACGCGGCAAAATGCCGTCTTGAGTTTTACGGCACAAAGGGCAGTATTCTTGCCGAGGGCACAATCAGTCAGGTTGAGGGAGGTACAGTACAGCTCATAACCTCTGACCCAAACGCCGCTTATGATGCAAAACAAAATCGCGACGATAACGAATTTAAGATTGTATCGGTTGATCTCGGCAATATGTATCAAAAAGAAATTACATCATTCTCAAATGCAATCTTAAACGATACCGACCCCGAAATCACAGCCGACGACGGCATATTCGTGCAGACTGTTGTAGAAAAAGCATACGAGTCATCAAAGGATAAAAACATTCAAAATATTTGATTATTGACTTATAAATGCCACCATGTTAATATTTAACCAAAATATTAACATGGTGGTTTTATTATGAACGAAAGAATATATATATTGCCCCCGAATGTAAATCATTACAAAGCGAATCTTCACTGTCATTCTACTGTGAGTGACGGCAAATTCACGCCTATGCAGTTAAAGGAAATGTATAGCGAAAAAGGGTATAGTATTCTTGCATGTACCGACCATCAGAATTGTATTCCACACAATGATTTAACAGATAACAATTTTTTGTTTCTTACGGGTGTAGAGGTGGCTTTTGGCATAAAAGCCAAGACAAGCGTACATCTTTGCGGCATTTCGCGTGAGCCTAACTTGTGTGTTGATATTTTAAATAATGTTAATGATGACTTGGATTCCATTAATGAGGGGATTAGAGTCCTTAAAGAAAAAAACTGTATAACAACGTTAAACCATCCGCGTTGGTCGGGTATTTCCTATGATACGCTATCAAAGCTATCCGATTTTGACAATATGGAGGTTGCAAACGGCTTTGAAATGATTAATGACGGCTATGGCAACTCAGCCGCTCTTTACGAGATGGAACTTCGCCGTGGACGCATTGTCCGTCCGTTTGCTACAGATGATAGTCACAGAACAAAAGGCGGACGAGAGGGCTATGAATATTTTCAGGGGTTTACAACTGTTTTTGCAAAAGAACTGAGCTACAATGCCGTAATTGATGCTTTGGACAATGGGAATTATTATGCATCCACAGGACCTGAATTTCACGCACTCTGGTTGGATGGTGATATTCTGCATGTGGAATGCAGTGCTGTACGAGGTGTGTATGTACACGGAAGCGAATACCGTCATCGCGGCGATGTCATTTCTCGTCATGATGATATTACAGTGGCAGATATCAAACTTGAAAAATATGCCACCTCATCTTATATTTCAGTTCAGCTTTTAACTGAAAAAGGTGAAATGGCGTGGTCGTGTCCGTACTATATTACAGGTGAAAGAGGTAATATATGAGTTTTCCTTATAAGGCAGTGCTTTTTGATCTGGATGATACTCTCTACAGTCGCGTAGAGGCGGCAAAACGCACTTTCCCCGGTATGTTCAAAACACTTTTATATCCTAATCAAACCGATGAGTTTATATCAGCGGCTGTTGATTATATGATGACAAAAGTAAAGCGCGACAGTATGATACATATTGAGTCGTTTGAGGCACTTGTTTCAGCGTATCCGCCTGATATTTCCTTCGACCATTCACTTTGTGTGGAATACTATTACCGACACCTGCCTGATTTTGCGGTGCCTTTTGCTGATACCGAGAGGGTTTTAAAAGACCTTCGCGACCGCGGTGTTGCTATTGGTATCGTGACTAATGTTCTGGCAGAACGTTGTGATTCACAGTGGCGCAAGATTAATAATATGAATCTTGCACCGCTTGTCGATACAATTTTACTTTCGGGAGAGGTAGGAATAACAAAACCCGACCCGAAAATATTTCATCTTGCCGCTGATCGCCTTGGCGTGAGTGCGGGGGACTGTCTTTTTGTGGGCGATGACCCGAACAGTGATATCGGCGGTGCACTTAGTGCAGGTATGGATGCTGTGTGGGTGGACATCTATCAAAATTCAGGTCTTTATGATGATGACAGTCGTGTAACACGCGTTATGTCCTTATCTGATTATTTTAAATAAACAAAGAAGGTTCCAAACGGAACCTTCTTTTAAAATATCAAGTGATAATATAATTGTAAAAAGAGTTAATATATCAATTGTTGTTGCGTCTTTTGAACTAATGTTATATAATTATAAAAAGCTTTAAAACGGAGAAGTTATATGTCTGAAAGATATTATCTCGGTCTTGATCAGGGGACCACAGGTACAACGGCGTTACTTTTTAACGAGAACTTTCAAAAAAGTTACTCAGGTTATAAAGAGGTGACACAGCACTATCCGGCACCCGGCCTTGTTGAACACGACGGTGTTGAACTGTATAATACTCTTATTGATTCTACGAAAGCTGCACTTGAAAAAGCGGATGCTGATGCGTCACAAATCAAGTGTATCGGCATTGCAAATCAAGGCGAAACAATCATTTTATGGGACAAAAAAACAGGAATTCCCGTCTATCCCGCAATCGTGTGGCAGGATAGACGTACTGCAAAAGAGGTAGACGTTTTAAACCGTGAATACAGTCAGTTTTTCTACGGACGCACTGGACTTAGACTTGACTCTTATTTCGGTGCCACTAAAATAAGATGGATTTTACAAAACGTTCCCAAAGCACAAAAACTCTTAAAAGAACATCGTCTCGCGGCAGGTTCGCTCGACAGTTGGTTTATATTTAAACTCACGGGCGGTAAATCGTTTGTCACCGACTGCGTAACCGCATCAAGAACCTGTCTTTTAAATATCGAAACACTCACTTGGGACACAAAAATCCTTGGTTTACTTGATATTCCGCTTGAAATATTGCCTGAAATCATGCCTAACGTCTGCAATTTCGGTACGACCGACCCCGATTGTTTTTTTGGAATAAGCGTACCGATAACGGCAAGTATTGTCGATCAGCAGGCGGCGCTTATCGGTCAGGGCTGTTATGAAAAGGGAAGCGTAAAAACAACCTTCGGTACAGGTTGCTTTATGCTTATGAATACAGGTGATGAACTAAAACGCAACGACAAAGGACTTTTGTCAACACTTGCACTGTATCACAATAACACACCGTCATTTGCACTTGACGGCGGTGTATACATTGCAGGCGCGGCAGTAAAATGGCTCAAAAACGGACTTAAGATAATAAATAGTTCTGCTGAAGCGGACACGTTGGCAATGTCTGTTTCCGACAACGGCGGAGTGTATTTTGTTCCTGCATTCACAGGACTTGCGGCACCGTATTGGGATTCGTATGCAAGAGGTATGATTATAGGTATTACGGGTGGAACAACAAATGCACATATTGCACGCGCAACTCTTGAGGCGATGGCATATCAGATTAAGGATATTTTTGATCTGATGCAAAAAATATCACCTGCACATATTACCTCAATGCGTGTTGACGGCGGCAGTACAAAGAGTGATTTTCTTATGCAGTTTCAGGCGGATATGCTCGGCATTCCCGTCGAAATACCTGCAATTTCCGAATCCACCGGATTTGGAACTGCATTTTTGGCGGCGCTCGGTTTCGGTGATTTTTCTTCTGTCGCAGAGGTGTCAAAAATCTGGAAATGCGATAAGGTTTTTGAACCGAAAATGAGCACCGATCAGCGCGATTCGCTTTTGTACCAATGGCACAGAGCAGTCAAGCGCGCAAAAGAATGGGCAATTGAGGAATAAAAAAATGAAAAATAACAAACGCCAATTTTTGATAATTTTTTTAATTGTTTTATTACTTTTTTTGACATTTTTGTTATCAGTTGCATTGTTGTCTGATTCGTTTTTAGGAGTATTAAGTGTTGCGGCTCCCGCCATCGCAATACTCGGTTCCTTGTACTATATCATTCTCGGAATTTATAGAGTTCGAAAGGGACAAAACACAAAAAAGAGTATTCTTTTGATTGTAGTCGGAATTGCTTTTTTGCTATTTTTTGTGTTCTGTGTACTAGCCGCCTTTGCTGTTTTTCGTGTTCTGTGTACTAGTTACCTTTGATATCTTAAAAGCGGTGCTCTCGCAGTATAAATTTTAAAATTCAGTATTTTGTCTGCCATTTTGTTTATACTAACCTAAAAAGGAGAGTGTTTTTATGATAGAACAAGATACAATAAGACTTTTAAGAGAATGTGATGCGGGTGTCAAAATGGGGATCTCATCAATAGACGATGTGCTGAAAAGTGTAAGTGATGAAAAATTCAAATCCGAACTTAACTATTGTAAAGATGAGCATCGCAATCTTGAACGCGAAATACAGGATTTACTTGATAAATACAAAGATGATGGTAAAGAACCTAATCCAATTGCTAAAGGGATGTCCTGGATAAAAACAAACGTTAAACTTGCTGCCAATGAGAGTGATGCTACAATCGCAGACCTTATGACTGATGGCTGCAATATGGGCGTGAAATCACTCAGCAAATATCTCAATCAGTATAAGGCGGCAGATGAAGTATCAAAAGATATTTGTAAACGTCTTATTAAATTGGAACAACAATTAACAGAACAAATACGCTGTTATTTATAGTTTTAAAGTAAACTGTCGGATTAATCCGGCAGTTTTTTATATATAATTAATATAATTATAATTATAATTATAAAAAACTATTGATTTTTCAAATGTGTTGCAGTATAATGCTATTAACTGTTGGTATATGATTTTTTATTTTTATTACATTATATAAAATAGACGGTAAATATGTTTAACTTTTAAGGAGCATAATTTTTTATGGAAAAATTCGAAAACAACAAAGATTATTATGTTGTTGACATTATGCATATAGTCAAGGCAGTATGGCGCAAAATCTGGCTTGTAATTTTGGTAGGTGTTATCATAGCGGCAATGGGCTTTGCTTATGCAACTTTTTTAATCACTCCTACATACTCATCATCAATTATGCTTTACGTTAATAACAGTTCGTTCAGTGCTGGCGATTTGGGCTTCAGTATTTCAACGTCACAGCTTAACGCTGCACAGAGTCTTGCAAAAACATACACTGTTATTCTTAAAAACCGCACAACACTTCAAAGGCTTATTGATGAAACAGGCGTTGAGTACAGTTGGGGTCAGGTGAACAGAATGATTAATGCAACTTCTGTAAACGATACAGAGGTTATGCGTGTTACTGTTACGTGTGAAGACCCGTATAAAGCAGAAAAAATTGCAAACGGAATTGCAAAGGTGCTTCCTCAACGTATTTCCGAAATAATAGAGGGTGCATCGATGGAGGTTGTTGACTCTGCTGTTGCAAATCCGAGAAAGGTTGCACCAAGCGTTACAAGATATGCTGTTTACGGTTTCTTGCTTGGCACGATACTTGCAACTCTCGGTATTTCACTTGCTGCATTTATGGATAACACAATCCATGACGAAGAATATATCACAAACGTATATGATTATCCGATTCTTGCAAAGGTTCCGAATCTTATGGATTCAGGCACTAAAAAATATGACTACTACTATAAACGAAGCGATTATAGTTACAAAGTGAGTTATGATGACACATATACCGATAAGGATTAAGGAGGTTAAGTGAAAATGGCAAAAAAGAAAAAGAGAAGACTGTTCACTTCCAATACTCAAAAAACTTTGCATAAAAATCTTGAATTTACTGCAACAGAACAGTATAAATTATTAAGAACAAATCTTTCATTTACACTTCCCGATGACAAAAAATGTCAGATAATCGGTGTTACAAGTTCAATACGTGGTGAAGGCAAATCGACCACATCAATCAACTTGTCTTATGTTCTTGCAGAGAGCGGTAAACGAGTAATGCTGATTGACGGTGACCTGCGTATCCCGTCGATTGCAAAAAAGATGAGTATCGAAGCATCCTTCGGTCTTACCGATCTTCTTCGCGGTGGCGAAACAATTGAACTCGAAACCTTTAAAACACCAATTTTAAATAATTGGTATGTAATGACATCGGGTCCTATTCCGCCTAACCCATCAGAACTTCTCGGCTCAAGAAGAATGGGTGCAATCCTTGACCAACTCAGCGAATACTATGACTATATTGTTGTAGATCTCCCGCCTGTAAATCTCGTATCTGATGCTCTTGCGATTTCAAAATACATCTCGGGTATGATAGTTGTTGTAAGAGAAGATCATACCGAAAAACGTGAACTCGAAACATGTATGAGACAATTAAAACTTTCCAATGTTAATGTTCTCGGTTGCGTTATGAATGAGTCAAATATCAGTTCGGGTTATTACGGAAAATATAAATATAAGCGCTACTATAAATACTATAAAACCCACGATGGAAAAATTCCGTCAGATATTGATGATTAAGGGGAGATAATGAGTGATTGATTTTCATTCGCACATTCTACCGGAAATCGATGACGGTAGCAGCAGCATTAAAGAAAGTCAGATTATGCTTGCTACAATGGCGAGTCAGGGAATCTCTATCGTGGCAGCCACTCCGCACTTCTTTGCAAATGACGAAACAGTTGATTCGTTTATACAACGAAGAAGTGAGGCGTATCAAAATCTTTGTCAAAATCTTTTTGAAGGTTGTCCTCAAATATTACCTGGTGCAGAAATCAGATATTACAACGGTATATCCCGATTAGATGAACTTGGTAAACTCACTCTTCAAGGCACAAGATTTTTGCTTATTGAGATGCCGTTTGACAAGTGGGCAGAATACTCAATACGTGAAATATGTGATATTTCAAATTGCGGTAAATACACTGTTGTACTTGCTCATATCGAACGTTATTTAAAATATCAAAAACCTGAGGTTATTGAGAGACTTTTGCAAAACGGTGTGCTTATTCAATGTAACTCCACGTTCTTTACATCGCATTTTGCTTCGTTAAAAGCATTTAAAATGCTAAGGAATATGCAAGTTCACTTTATTGGGTCGGATTGTCACAACACAACTACCCGACCGCCGAATATTCAAAAAGCATTAAACAGAATTGCAAAAAAATTCGGCAGTGAGTTTGTTGATGATTTTATAAACTATGGGAACGAATTGTTCCTTGATAATACTTATTCAAAAAATATTTAACCAGAAAGGAAAAAGAAAAATGAAAAAAGTATTAGTTTTGTGTTTAACAGTAGTAATGATTGCTACAATGTGCGTAACAGCCTTTGCAAAAGGTATGTTCGTAAAGAGCCCCTCTAAAAATGAGGCACCTGTGATCGAAAAGGTTGAAAAAGAAGATGACGATTGTACAGCAGATCTTGTTATAACACCTTTTGGCGATCGTGACAAACTTCCTGAAGAGAAAAAAGATATTCTCGAAACAATCTACGATGCTATCGTAAATATCGATAAAGATGATAACAAAAACGATGCAGGCGACGTTCTCAATGAAGTTGTTGTAACAGTTAAGAAAGAAATTAAAGAAATCATCAAGCAGGTTGCTCAAGAGAAAAAAATTGAAGAAAAAGTTATCGCAGTAAGCGATCTTTTTGATGTAACTGAGCATGGTTGTGATGGCAATCATGAGGATCATAAAGGCTTTACAGTTAAACTTAAAGCACAAACACTCAAAAACTTTATCTCACTTCTTCATTATGAAAATGGCCATTGGGAAATTGTTAAAGACGTAACAGTTAACAAAGACGGTACAATCACATTTAAAGGTGAAACAACAGGTTCATACGCTGTTCTTGTTGACTCAAGCAAACTCCCTTCAGATACAGGTGATAATTCAAGTATTGCTCTTTGGGTAATGCTCCTTTCAGCATCAGCATTGGCTATCGTTCTTGTTGTTCTTAACAAGAAAAGAGCATGATAAAAAATAAAAGCACCAATGACCGTGTAAGACAAATACTGCGATGTATAGCAGTTGTACTTGCAATCGTTATGGTTGTGTCTGCTGTATTCTTTGTAATGGATGAGTGGGAAAAACGTACAGGCGTTTATGTTGATGGCGAACCTACTCAAAGTGATACAATAGAACATAACGGCAGTAGTTATGTTATAAACGATGATGTTGAAACGGTCTTGGTTCTTGGCCTTGATAAACCCAATACAGATGAACTCGTCTCTTACAATAACAGTAAGCAGGCTGACTTTATTATGCTGTTTGTGATGGATAACGCGGCAAAAACATGCAAGGCAATTCACATAAACCGTGATACAATTGCACAGGTAAATGTGCTTGGTGTGGCAGGCGAGTCTATTGATACAGTTACACAGCAGTTAGCATTGTCGCATACTTACGGTAATGGTAAAGAGGTGAGTTGCAGAAACGTAGCAAACTCAGTTTCAAGGCTTTTGATGGATGTTGAAATTGACCATTTCGTTTCGTTGCCGCTTGACTCTGTGCCGGTATTCAACGACCTTGTCGGTGGTGTAAAAGTTGAGGTTATGGACGATTTTTCGTCTATAGACAGTTCACTTGTTAAAGGTGAAGAGATAACTTTAAATGGCGAACAAGCTTTGAAATATATTCAAAGCCGTCATAACGTTGGTGATCAATCAAACGCAAACAGAATGGTTCGTCAGCGCCAGTATATAAAATCATTTTATGAAACATTTGCTGATAAATCGGAAAATGACAGTTCGTTTGTTAAAGATTTCGCACTTAAAGCAATGAGTTATGTTGTTTCTGATTGTTCTGCAAATAAACTTGAGAGCTATCTTAATAAAGTGTCTATTCTCGATTTTTCGTCAATTATTGAAATTGATGGCGAATTAAAACAAGGTGAGGAGTATATGGAGTTTTATCCTGATGAAGCCTCACTTAAACAATTGGTAATCGATAACTTTTATCGATTGAAGTAAAAAAACACAAAATCTACTATTTAATTAAATAAAAAACGGCGGTATCGCAAGCGGTTGCGCTACCGCCTGTTTGCATATAATAAACGGCTGTGAAAGGAAACATAATGTTAAAGCAAAACAATAAAATTATAATCCTTTTTGTTTTAATTATTTTAAATGTATGTTTTATATTCAGTCAGTCGCTTTTAAATGCAGATGCTTCAAATGCACTCAGTCATAAATTTGAGGTTTTAATTGAAGGTTTTGTTTTAAAAATATTTAGTTTGGGATTAGATTTGTGCTATTTTGTAAGAAAGTTTGCACACTTTTTTGAATTTTTTGTACTTGGTACACTTGTGTTTTCAAATTGTCTGATTGTTAAAAAAACTTATAATAAATCTTTTTTTGGGTATGGATTGTTTGCCGTGCTTTTTGTTGCGGTAACCGATGAATTTATTCAGTTGTTTACCGGTAGAACAAGCATGGTAAAAGATGTTTTGATTGATTTTCTTGGTGCCTTTTGTGGTCTTTTAATAATCTTACTATTTGATTTTATTTCTCGAAAAACAAAGATGTGGAGAAAAAACGAATGTTAACAGAAAACAACAGCAGTATTTTTAGCAGCAAAATATTACGTCAGCTTGTGTTGGCTTTTGCCGATGCAGTTGCCGTGTCAGTTGCAGCTTTTTTAGCTTTGTGGATAAGATTTGAATTTGAAATAACATCACTCAGTCAAAGTGAAATTGACTCTTTTAAAGGAGTTTTTGTTTGTTTACCTATTGCAATAGCTGTATGTTTTGTAATATTTTTTATCTCAGGTCTTTATAACAGCCTCTGGGAATTTGCGGGTGAAAAAGAAATTTTGCGTCTTGTTATTGCATCTCTTCTTGTTAGCGTATTTCATTCGCTTATACAGTTTATGTTTGCGCACCCTGTTCCAAGAAGTTTTGTTGTGATCGAATTTATTTTATTGTCATCTTTTGTGTGTATGATACGTTTTTCATACAGATTTTTGCGAAAGCTGCGTGAAAATTTCCATCCTTCCGCCAATGCTACAATTAAAACAATGCTTATCGGTGCGGGTGATGCGGGTGCAATAATTCTGCGTGAACTTCAAAGAAGTAGTTATTCAAAAAATAATATAGTTTGTATCCTTGACGATGATACATCAAAAATAGGAAAAACTATGTATGGCATACATATTGTTGGTAACACATCCGAAATACAAAAATTTGCCGCAAAATATGATATAGAAGAAATAATTCTAGCAATTCCTACGTTGTCAGCGGCAAAAAAACGTATGATATTAAAAGATTGTTCGCAAACAAAATGTGTTTTAAAAACTCTTCCCGGTATTTATCAGCTTGTAAACGGTGAAGTTAATATCCAAAAAATCAGAAATGTGCAGATTGACGATTTGTTGGAGCGTGAAAGCATTAAGGTAAACCTTGACGAAATCGCTTTATATGTAAAAGACAAGACAGTTCTTGTTACAGGCGGTGGCGGCTCGATTGGTAGTGAACTTTGCCGACAGATTGCAACATTTAGCCCCAAAAAACTTATCATTTTTGATATTTACGAAAACAACGCATATGAAATTCAGCAGGAACTCAAACGCAACTGCCCAGAACTCGATTTGGAAGTACTTATCGGTTCGGTTCGTGATAAAGATAGGGTAGAGATGGTGTTTGAAACATATTCACCGGATATTGTATATCACGCAGCAGCGCATAAACATGTTCCGCTTATGGAAGATTCTCCGAATGAATCTATTAAAAACAACGTTTTCGGCACCTGGAATGTTGCCGAAATCGCCGATAGATATTCTGTTGAAGCATTTATTCTTATCAGTACCGATAAGGCTGTTAACCCGACAAATATAATGGGTGCATCAAAGCGTCTTTGTGAAAAGGTTATTTGTGACTTTGCATCCCGTTCAAAAACAAAGTTTGCGTGTGTACGTTTCGGAAATGTCCTCGGAAGTAACGGAAGCGTCATTCACTTGTTTAAAAACCAAATCAAAAACGGCGGTCCCGTAACTGTTACCCATAAAAATATCATTAGATACTTTATGACAATCCCCGAGGCGGTATCACTCGTTTTACAGGCGGGTGCCTATGCAAACGAGGGCGAGATATTTGTCCTTGATATGGGTGACCCTGTCAAGATTGATGACCTTGCACGTAATATGATAAAACTTTCGGGATTTGAACCCGATGTTGATATACCGATTGTTTATACAGGACTTCGTCCCGGTGAAAAACTGTATGAAGAACTTCTGCTTTCGGGTGAGGGTCTTAAAAAGACACCGAATGAACTCATTTTCATAGGTCAGCTCGAGGAAATTGATCGCAATGAATTCGAGAACAAGTTGAAAGAACTTTATACTGCTTGTAACTCAAACGCTGACAATATAAAACAGCTCGTTAAAGACCTTGTTCCCGAGTATGCAATTGACCAGCATTAATAAAAAAGGAGATACTTTAAAAGTATCTCCTTTTTTGATGTATTAAAAATAAACCACTTGATTTTTTTCTGCCGATTCAAATATTGCTTCCATTATGCGCATAACCTCGCGTTGCTGGTCATGAGTTACAATTGCTTTGGCTTCGCCGTTTACAACGTCTGCAATATTTTTATAATAATCGTGAATGTCACATTCAATTCGGGGAAGTTCAGACTCTTTTATTGTTTCGGGAGTTCTGGGAGCCATTGTCTTTGTAAGACCTGCGGCTGTAATTATCGGTACAGCATCGTGTGCCTCGTCAACAGTAGCAGTTACGATTTTACCGTTTACCTTAAAGTCATCAATCTGTGCTGTGCCGTTAAGACCTTCAATGTACCATCTGGGGAGATTGATAAAGTTGCTTGTACCAACCTCAACAATAAATATAATATCGTTATCAAACGTAAACGTTGCAACAAAACCATCGTCAACCTCTTCGTTTGTAACGTTTGAGAGCGTTGCGTAAACCGATTTCGGCATTCTGCCCATCATCATATTCATCTGGTCAAGAAGGTGAACACCCCAGTCAAGCACCATACCGCCGCCTTGTGCCTTGGTATTGCGCCAGTCACCGGGAATACCGCGTGAGCCGTGAACGCGTGAAGATATGCGATATACTCTGCCAAGTTCTCCGCTCTTTACAATCTTTTCTGCAACTCTGAAATCCTCGTCCCAGCGTCTGTTCTGATGAACGGTGAATAACACGCCATGCTTATTTGCTGCCGCAATCATCTCTTCAAGATCGGCAGAAGAAAGTGTAACGGGCTTTTCGCAAACAACGTTTTTTCCTGCTGCCATACATTTTTTGGCGATTTCTTTATGTACATCGTTTGGTGTTGCAATTGTGCAAACGTCAACTTCTCTATCATTTAAAACCTCATCCAACGATGTATATGTTTTAATGCCTTTTTCTTTTGCAATGTCAAGTCTTTCTTGCTTTATATCATAAACGCCAACAAGTTTCACTTCGTCAATCTCAGCAATTCGTTTGGTGTGCCAACCACCCATACCGCCGTAACCAATAACGGCAATGTTTACAACTCTTTTCATTGTATTTCTCCAAAATAATTAGATATTTTACAAAATTGTACCACTATATAATAACTATGTCAATGCAAATAATGTGCTGTATTTTATAACAATTTTGCTTTATGGCAAAATGCGTTCAAGCATTGAGTAAATATCATCGGTCACAACTTTTTTTATAGCATTTTTTTCAAAAGCACAGTTCATAAGTGCATTTTTAATTTTGTCGGCTACAGTGTGGTCCATCGAATCGGAAAACACCTGTACATCAGTTATAACACTGCATTTTACATTAAGATTCAGTTGAATACTTCCCCAGTTAAATCTGTTTTCGCAACTTACAGAAAATGGGATTGCCACGCCGTATAAATACTCTTTACTGCCATATTCTTTTGAAAGATTTTCTATGTCCGCGTTTATATCCACAGTTTTTATTTCAGCATTCAGTCCATAGACTTTTTGAAACGCTTCTGTCATGTATTCTTTCATTTTTTTGCAGTCAAGTTCGGAATTTAATTCCGAAAGATTTATTACTCTTGATTTTACCGATTTTACGCTCTTTGACGCAAGTTTTGCCTTTGACGGTGTCAGGTATTTCTGCATTTTTTCCATATCGGCAGATATGAGTAGCGTACCATGCTGAAAGGCTCTGCCGCCGCTGTTATAAAATGCGTTTCCTGAGAATTTTCTACCTTGTGCGAGTATGTCATTTCTTCCCGAAAACTCGGTGTCAATGTCTGCACCTTTACACGCTGTTTTTATAACATTCAACTGCCGTTCAAGGTTATAGTTATCACTATTGGCTATAAAAGTAAAATTGACGTTACCGAGGTCGTGAAAAACCGCACCGCCGCCCGAAATTCTGCGTGCAAGTGTCACTCCGTCTTTGTCCATAGCCGCGGTGTCACATTCAGCCCAGGCGTTTTGGTTTTTACCTATTACAACTGTGTTTTTGTTTTGCCATAAATACAAAATAACTTCGTTTTCTTCAACGCTGTCAAAAAGCCATTTTTCAGTGGCAAGATTAATGTGTGGATTGGTACAATCAGTATTGTATACTGTAATTTTTTTGATCATATTATCACCACAATCATTATATATGCTATTTAATCGTACGTCAATTGTTAAATTATCAGTCAAAATCAATTTCTTTTGGTTTTTTATGTAAAACCTATTGATTTATTAAGCCTGTTTTACTATAATTAATAAGTATTATTATATTATTTTATTAAGGAGGGATTTTTTTGGCAAATGCTGTTATTATGCCCAAAGCAGGTATAACTGTTGAAAGTTGTATCATCAGTACTTGGGAAAAGAAAGTCGGCGATTCGGTAAAAGTTGGTGATATCCTTTTTACATACGAAACAGATAAAGCAAGTTTCGAGTGCGAATCTACCGCAGAGGGTACATTGCTGGAAATATTCTATCAAGAAGGCGACGAGGTTGAATGTCTCGTCAATGTTTGTGCAGTTGGTAATCCCGGTGAGGATTGCTC
>JAZKZG010000026.1:0-13073 GCA_045612565.1 Eubacteriales bacterium | reverse complement strand
AAAGCAGTTTCCGAGCATTTAGGCCATTGCAATATTGCAATCACGGGAGATATTTATTCCCATATCTTTGAGGAATACAAGGCGAGAATAGCAAAGTGTCTTGAAGATGACCTCATTTCTTAAATACGAAGATAGCAGTGTGAAACGAAAAATCACACTGCTATTTTTATGGACAATTTTTACTGTTTATGATATAATTTGTGCGGGTAATCAACCGTAACTACAAAACAATATTAGAGGTATGTATTATGGAAAACGAATATTTATATCACTACACTAACATTGAGACTCTTGCACTTATTTTACAAAACCATACTTTCCGTTTTAATTCTTTAGATAAAATGGATGATTTACAAGAACAAGAAACAGCCGATTTAAAAAATGCAGGTCAGTTTTGTTATATAAGTTCTTGGACAGATGATGTTGCTGAAAGTATACCTATGTGGAATATGTATACTTCTATCAATTCAGGTGTTAGAATACGATTAAAGAAAAACCCTTTCAAGTTACATGAAAACACCGCTGATGAGTTACGGCAAGTAATTAATGCACCTATTACTGATAATACAAACGGCACACCCTTAAAATCTTTAATTCCTTTTGCAGATATGTTCCGAAGAAACTATATATCAGCAGGTGCAACACCAGAAAACATATTACATAAGGTTAAATATTCAGCAGACCATGATAAATTATATCCCAAATTAGTTGATTTTGATGGGGATAAATTTTCAATTGCATTAGGAAGATTGGGTAAATATAAAAACACACACTGGTCTTTCCAAAACGAATGGAGATATATACTTATGTTATTTCCTTTAAATTTAAATCAACCCGTAGAAACATTGGCACAAGCCGCTCAAATTATGGGTAACAAGATACTTCAAGGTTTAGAAAAGCAACCGTTCCCATTTTACGATATGAGTATAGATGACAATGCTTATTGCGAAATGGAAATCACATTGAGTCCTAAAATAAGTGCAGGCAACAAAATCATTGTTCAAAATCTCGTAGAAAAGTACAATCCGTCTGCTGTTGTAAAAGATAGTACATTGGTAGGATTGATATAAAATCTTGGTGCAAATTTGGTGCAAAACTTTATGAAACAACATAAACTTTTTGCAACGATATTCAATTTTGGCAATACAAAACACCACAATATAAACGATTTTCAACGATATTACACGATATAAACGGTACACCGAAAACTCCAAGAGATAATCAGCTATATTTCAAAAGAGTATCACTTATGTGGTACTCTTTTTTATTTTAATAGCTTCGAATTTAAAAGCCCCCGAAACTGTTATGAGTTTCGGGGGTTAAATTATTTATATAGTGATTCCCAATGCTCTTTTGTCATATAGTTTGTATGTCCCACTCTTATTTCGTTCATTAAAGGAACGGGAACCTCGTTGCAGGTATGGTGATAAATAAATCCAACCTTTTCTTGCACACGCTTTGATTTTTCGTTTCCATCATAATAACCGCACCAAACTGTCGTCATATCAAGCTTTTCAAAAGCGTGCTGCAACAGCGCTTTTACTGCCTCTGGCATATAACCTCTACCCCAGAATTCTTTTCCAAGCCAGTAGCCAAGCTCACACTCGTCGTCTCTATCTGTCATATCGGTGTGTCCTTTTAGTTTGAGTTCAATTGAACCTATTGCAATATTGTTTTCTTTTTCACAAATGGCATAGCACTCTTTTCCAATTAAAACGTTGTTGATTACGTCGAGGCTTTCTTCTATACTTTTGTGTGGTGGCCAACCCGCAATCGGACCAACGTTGTGGTCTTGGGCGTGTTCATATAAACTCTGTGCGTCAGAATCTTCCCAACGTCGCAGTATTAATCTGTCTGTTTCAAATTTCATATTTACCTCTATTTTAAAATGGCTGTGACAATTTTATTACAGCCATTTGCTATTACATTTCAGATATTTTTTTAATTCTTTCAAATGCGGTTTGGATAAATTCTCTTGGAGTCATTTCGCGGTATTCAGGTTTACTTGAATTAAATACCTCGAGCATCAATGTACCGGTGTATTCATACTCGTCGAGCTTGCGCATCATTTTTTCGAAATCAAAATCGCCGTCAAATGGCAAATAGTGAAGATCGTTGTCTCCAACGCGCTCTCGACCCCTGCCAAAGTTGTCGTGAATATGTGTGGTACCAACGTTATAGGTGAAAATATCGAGCCAGTCAACCGTTTTTGTATAACAATGCTCGTGACCGTTGTCGTAACAGAATTTAACACAGTCTCGTCCGTCGTATCTGTCTACAAAATATGCAACGTTGCCAACCTTACGCAGATTTTCAAAAGCGATAATAACGCTTTTTTTCTCTGCATAATCAACAAGAGCGTCATAACGGGCAAGTCCCAAGTCGTTGATTGGCGGAGCTTCCCAACCTGATGAAAGATGAATAATAACCATGGGGACGTCATTTGCGGCAGCTGAATCAATCGACTCTATCATACCGTTGTAAATTTCAAGATACCCGTCACCCTCAAGCCACATATTATTGATATTTTTAAATGGCGCGTGAATGAATTCTAATGCAAGACCGAGTTTGTCGGCTTTTTCCTTAATTGATTTAACTTTTTCACAGTTAATTGCACCTGTAAAAATGCTGTCAAAACCAACCTCTTTTATGATATCAAGAGCTTCAAGAGTGTCTGTTCCTCTGACACACTCACAAACGATTCCAAGCTTTCTTTTCATTTATTAATCCTCAACTTTAGGCAGTTTTGCAAGGCTTCTTGCAATTTCATCATCGGTGGGAACATAGTCATCCATCTTACCATCGTGAAATCTCTCGTAAGCAAACATATCAAAATATCCTGTGCCCGTAAGACCGAATACGATTGTTTTTTCTTCGCCTGTTTCTTTGCATTTCATAGCCTCGTCAATTGCAACCTTAATTGCATGGCTGCTTTCGGGGGCGGGGAGTATGCCTTCAACGCGTGCAAACTGTTCTGCTGCTGTAAAAACTTCTGTTTGTTTAACCGATACTGCTTCCATAAGACCGTCGCTGTAAAGTTGAGAAAGAGTTGAACTCATACCGTGATAACGCAGTCCGCCTGCGTGACTTGATGACGGAATAAATCCCGAACCGAGAGTGCACATTTTCTGTAACGGGCAAACCATACCTGTGTCACAGTAATCGTATGCGTATTTACCACGTGTAAAACTGGGGCAAGATTTAGGTTCAACTGCAATAATTCTGTAGTCAGCCTCGCCTTTGATCTTTTCGCCCATAAATGGTGCGATAAGACCACCAAGGTTTGAACCGCCGCCTGCGCAACCGATAATGATGTCAGCTTTTACGCCGTATTTGTCGAGCGCAGCCTTTGTTTCAAGACCGATTATTGATTGGTGTAGCATAACCTGATTCATTACACTGCCAAGAACGTAACGGTAACCTTCGGTTTTAGATGCAACCTCAACGGCCTCGGAAATTGCACAGCCCAGTGAGCCTGTTGTACCAGGATGTTCTGCTAAGATTTTTTTACCAACCTCTGTGTCCATAGAAGGTGAGGGGGTAACTGATGCGCCGTATGTGCGCATCACCTCGCGTCTGAATGGTTTTTGTTCGTAAGAAACTTTTACCATATATACTTTACAGTCAAGGCCGAAGTATGAACAAGCCATTGAAAGTGCGGTACCCCATTGTCCTGCACCTGTTTCGGTGGTGACGCCTTTGAGTCCTTGCTGTTTTGCATAATAAGCCTGTGCAATAGCAGAGTTGAGTTTGTGGCTTCCGCTTGTGTTGTTACCTTCAAATTTATAATAAATTTTTGCAGGTGTACCGAGTTTTTTCTCAAGACAGTATGCACGAACAAGCGGTGCAGGTCTGTACATTTTATAAAAATCAAGAATTTCTTTAGGGATTTCAAAATAAGCCGTTGTATCGTCGAGTTCCTGCTTTACAAGTTCTTCGCAAAACACTTGTGAAAGTTCATCTGCCGTCATTGGTTCGAGGGTTTTTGAGTTGAGAAGCGGTGAGGGCTTGTTTTTCATATCAGCTCTTAGGTTGTACCAAGCCTTTGGCATCTCACTTTCTTCTAAATATATTTTATAAGGAATTTCTTTTGCCAATGTCCTTTCTCCTTTCGTTATTTATATTTATAAAGAAATAATACACTTAGTTTGCACAAAAATCAATATAATTTGCGTATTAATTTAAAAGAGTGTACACATTTGTGCACACTCTAAGAGTTATGTATATCAAATTATTTGATTACACGAACGCGGATAACACCTTCAACAGTTGAAAGTATTTTTTGTGCTTCTTCTGTAATATCACTCGCACAGTCAATCATAGTGTAAGCATAGTCACCCTTTGATTTGTTAATCATATTTTCGATGTTGATGCCCTGTGCAGAAATAACAGATGAGAGTTTTGTAATTGTGTTGGGTATATTTTTGTGACAAATACAAACACGTGTATCAGCCGAGCGGGGCATTTCAACTGTGGGGTAGTTAACCGAGTTTACGATGTTACCGTTTTCGAGATAGTCAATAACCTGACGTGCAGCCATAACAGCACAGTTGTCTTCGCTTTCTTCTGTCGATGCGCCAAGGTGGGGGATTGAGATACAACCTTTCATTTTGATTGTTTTCTCGTTAGGGAAGTCTGTAACATATTTTGCTACTTTGCCGTCTTCAAGAGCTTTTGCTATATCATCATCGTTTACAAGACCTGCACGTGAGAGGTTGCAGATAACAACGCCGTCTTTCATTTTAGCGATTGTGTCAGCGTTTACAAATCCTTTTGTTTCGTCGGTGAGAGGTGCGTGAATGCAGATAATGTCAGCTTTTTCATAAATTTCGTCAAGACCTGCTGCAATATCAACGTGGCGTGAAAGTTTCCATGCTGATTTAACAGACATATATGGGTCATAACCAACAACCTTCATACCAAGTGTGTATGCTGAGTTTGCAACATTAACACCGATAGCGCCAAGACCTACAACGCCGAGTGTTTTACCAAGGATTTCGTGGCCTGCAAAATTGCTCTTGCCTTTTTCAACCTGTTTTGCAACATCGTCGCCTTCAAGTGTTTTTGCCCACTCAATACCGCCTACGATATCACGCGATGCGAGGAAAAGTGTTGCGAGTGCGAGCTCTTTAACAGCATTAGCATTAGCACCGGGAGTGTTGAATACAATGATACCATCCTGTGCGCATTTCTCAACAGGAATATTATTAACACCGGCACCTGCACGTGCGATTGCCAGAAGTGATGAAGGCATTTCCATATCGTGCATTGCAGCACTTCTTACGAGAATAGCATCGGGAGTATCACAACTGTCTGATACGTTGTAGTTTGAGTTAAACTCATTAAGACCGATAGGTGAGATTTTATTAAGTGTTTGGATATTCATAACTTTACCTCTTTATTACTTTAGTTAAGTAAATTATAATTTATATTTTAAAATAATTCAATTGTTTATTTTGCTGAAAAAAATTAAAAATATCATTGAATACTTGTGCTACTTGTGTTATAATGTATAAAAATTATAAATTTGGGGAGCAAAAAGATGAAAGTTGAAGCAATAAGAGATTTATTGGATGCAAAAGTGATGTGCTGTGCCGATATGCTGTCTACAGAGGTATATTCTGCTTGCGGCTCTGATATGATGAGTGATGTACTTGCTTTTGTAAAGGATCAAGGGATTCTTTTGACAGGCCTTGTAAATGCACAAACAGTGCGTACAGCAATGATGATGGATATGAAATGTATCGTTTTTGTTCGCGGTAAAAAACCTGATGATGTTGTTGTTTCTTTGGCTGAAGAAAACGGAATTATTATGATGTGTACTGATTATAGAATGTACACAGCTTGTGGTCTTTTGTACAACGCCGGATTATATTCTGAGGGGGTTGACAAGGTTTGAGCACAGCATTAAAAATGTCATTTATTATCGATGGTACAGATTTCACTGCTGCAGGTGAGGCGTAAACTGCTGTAAAAATGAAATTGAAAAAAATCGGTGTTTCACCTGATGCAATACGTCGTGTTGCTATTGCAATGTATGAAGCAGAGATAAATGCTGTTATACATGCGGGTGGCGGCGAGGCTGATGTTACTATCGACAGTGAAAAAATAGTGATTGTAATTTCGGATAAAGGTAAAGGTATCCCTGATGTTGAACTTGCAATGCAAGAGGGTTATTCAACAGCACCCGATGATGTGAGAAATCTCGGTTTCGGTGCAGGTATGGGACTTCCTAATATTAAAAAATATACAGATAATCTTGAGATAGAAACCGAGGTTAATAAAGGCACCCGGTTGACTATGACAATTAACTTATAAGGAGTTATTATGTCCTTCCATTCAGTAACACTTGACACAAATAAGTGTAAAGGATGCATAAACTGTGTAAAGCGCTGTCCTACTGAGGCGATACGCGTCAAAGATGGCAAAGCGTTTATTTTGTCTGAACGATGTGTTGATTGTGGCGAATGTATACGTATTTGCCATAATCACGCTAAAAAAGCAGTTTATGACAAACTTGAAACCATACATAATTATAAATATAAGGTTGCTTTGCCTGCTCCATCATTATACCCGCAGTTTAACAACCTTGAAAGTGCAGAAATAATTCTTGACGGACTTAAAAAAATCGGCTTCGACGACGTTTTTGAAGTTGCAGCTGCAGCAGAAATTGTCAGTGAAATTTCACGCGGTATTGTTAAAAATGAAGATATTAAACGACCTGTCATATCCAATGCGTGTCCTGTTATTGTGCGCCTTGTTCAGGTCAGATTTCCAAAACTCATTCCGCACATTCACAATGTCTTGCCGCCGGTTGAGGTCGCGGCAAAAATTGCACGTAGTGAAGCGGTTAAAAAGTCGGGTCTCAGAGAGGATGAAATAGGTGTTTTTTTCATTTCTCCGTGTCCTGCAAAAGTAACGGCATTGCACTATCCTAAATCTGATAAAAAATTGGTTGACGGCGTACTTTCGATGAGTGAAATTTACCTTGCTCTTTTGCCTGCACTCAAGGAAATTGCAAATCCTGAAATGGAACATTCTGCAGGTCTTACAGGTCTTTCGTGGTCGTATACAGGCGGTGAGTCAACGTCGTTACTTGTGCCAAAATATCTTGCGGCTGATGGTATAGAAAACTGTATAAAAGTTCTTGATGAGATTGAAAACGGCAAACTTAATGACATTGATTTTGTTGAACTTGATGCTTGTTTTTCGGGCTGCGTAGGTGGCTGTCTTAATATCGAAAATCCATACGTAGCCATTACAAAGGTGCGTAAACTTCGAAAATTCAAACCTGTTTCAGTTACACACCTTTCTTCTTATTCGGAATTTGATTTAAACGATTTTATAAGCAATGTTGCGCTTGAATCGAATAACGTAATTAAACTTGCGGATGACCCCAAAACTGCAATGGAAATTATGCTTAAAATCGATGAGATTGAAGAACAATTACCGGGTATCGACTGCGCATCCTGCGGTTCTCCGAGTTGTTCTTGCTTTGCACAGGACGTTGCAACAGGTAAAGCGGACATAACTGATTGTGTATTTATTTTAAATAAAAAATTAATGGGAGATAAAACAATTGACTGTTAAAGAATTATGTGAAAAATGCTCGTTTTCGCCTGTTGTTTTGGGTGAAAATCAAGACTGTGACGTGTCAAGCGTATATGCCTGCGATTTATTGTCGTGGGTTATCGGCAGAGCGGAAGAAAATGCGGCTCTCGTAACCGTTATGACAAACGTTAATGTTGTTGCCGTTGCAGCGATGGCAGACCTTTCGTGTATAGTTCTTACGGAGGGTGTAAAAATTGATGCAAACGCACTTGAAAAAGCGAAACAGAATGAAATTCCTGTGCTTTCAAGCGGTAAAACTACATATGAAACTTGTGTGATTTTGTCAAAAGTGTTGGGTTGACATGCGTTTTTACTACGATTTACATATTCATTCTGTTCTATCACCATGCGGCGACGATGATATGACACCCAATAATATTGTTAATATGTCGCTTTTGAATGAACTTGATATTATTGCACTGTCTGACCATAATACTTGTGGCAACGTTGCGGTTGTGTCGGAACTTGCTGAAAATGCGGGTCTTGTTTTTTTGCCTGCCGTTGAAGTGGAAACGATGGAAGAAATTCATGTTTTGTGTCTTTTTCCGTCTGTTGATAATGCTTTGAATTTCGAAAATGAAGTGTTACGGCCGGCACTTCCCGATATCGAAAATGACGAACGTATCTTCGGCAAACAAATAGTGATGGACATAAATGATGAGCCTGTTTTTTCAGATAAAAGATATCTTATAAACGCCACAACTATTGATATAGATAATATCGGTGGATTAGTGGATAAATTTGGCGGTGTAGCAGTCCCTGCACATATTGATAAATCTACCAAGAGCCTTATTTCAATGCTTGGTATGGCTGACAAAAGTATGGGATTTAACACTTTTGAGTTATCAAAAAACGCGCCGGAAAATTATGTTGAAAACGAATTTTCTTTAAAAGAAGAAAACTACGGTTATATTCATAACAGTGACGCACATTACCTTACTGATATTTTTGAGAGGGGAGAACACAATTTTTTTGAATTTGACACTGTTCCCACGCCTCAAAAAATTATAAATTTTCTCAAAGAAGAACGATTTTAACCGTTCTTCTTATTTTTTTACAAATTTTTTAAAGAAATATCGAAAAACAGTAGAAAAATTAATTAATATATGTTATTATTATCGTGTACGTGTGTGTACATGTGCAATATTATTAGTTTATAATAATTTTTTATTATTCATCATACTTTCAAGGAGGAAAAAATGAGTAAAACATGCGCTGTCCCTTTTAAGGGAACAAAAGAGCAGGAAGCAAAGCTCTTAGAGGTCATTGAAAAGTACAAGGGTATTGATGGCCCCTTGATGCCTGTGCTTCAGGGCGCTCAGGAAATTTACGGTTATCTTCCGATCGAAGTTCAGAAGATTATTTCAAAAGAACTCGATATTTCGCTTGAGCACATTTATGGCGTAGTAACATTCTACGCACAGTTCTCACTCGCACCTAAGGGTGAGTATCAGATCGGTGTTTGCATGGGAACCGCTTGCTATGTTAAGGGTTCTGGTGAAATACTCGACAAAATCAAAGAAATTATCGGTATCGACGTAGGTGAGTGTACACCCGACGGTAAATTCTCACTTGATGCAACAAGATGTATCGGTGCTTGCGGTCTTGCTCCCGTTCTTACAATTAACGATGAGGTTTACGGCCGTTTGACAACAGGTGAAATTCCCGATATTTTAGCAAAATATCTCAATAAGTAAATGAAAGAGTTATCTTTAAACATTCTTGATATCTCACAAAACTCTGTTAAAGCCAACGCTTCCAAAATCGAAATTGTGCTTACAGAAAGCATTAAAGAGGATCTTGTTACGATAAAAATAATCGATAATGGTTTAGGAATGTCAAAAGACCTTTTGGCCTCTGTTATCGACCCGTTTGTAACAACCCGTACTACACGAAAAGTCGGCCTCGGCATTCCGCTTTTGCGCCAACTTACGATAGATACTCAGGGTGAGTTTGACATAAAATCCGAGTTAGGCAAGGGAACAAGCGTATTTGCAAGCTTTAAGCTTTCACACCTTGATCGTCCGCCTATAGGTGATATGCCCTCAACAATTGTTACAATAATATCGTCAAATCCCGATATTCGCTATATCTATACTCACATAACAGATGTTGGCGAATTTGTGCTTGATACCGATGAAATTAAAGAAACACTTGACGGTATCCCGATATCCGAACCCGAAATTTTAGTCTGGCTCGGTGGATACTTAACTGAAAACTTAAACAGTATTGAAGGAGGAAATATTTAATGAAAAGCCTTGCAGAACTTAAAGCTATAAAAGAAAAAATGCAGAATAATGTTCAACTTCGCGGTGTTGAAGATGAAAACAGCGTTATAAGAGTTGTTGTTGGTATGGCAACTTGCGGTATCGCAGCAGGTGCTCGCCCCGTTCTTAACAAGTTTATTGACGAGGTACAGACAAGAGGTCTTAAAAATGTTGTTGTAACACAAACAGGTTGTATCGGTGTTTGCAGACTCGAGCCTATCGTTGAGGTTATTGCTCCTACAGGTGAAAAAACAACTTATGTAAAAATGACAGAAGACAAGGTGGCAAAGATTGTTCATGATCACCTTGTTAACAACACTGTTGTTGCAGAATACACAATTGCAAACGCTGATAAATAATCGGCAACTCAGCTCTTTTCATTACTGTGCAGAAACAGAGCACTACTATTAACATTATTTGCCGTGCACAGCGGCGGATTGGAGTTTACAATGATAAGAAATCATATTCTTGTTTGCGGCGGTACCGGATGTACATCTTCGGGAAGTAAAGCTGTTACACAAGCTCTTAACGAAGAACTCGCTAAAAACAATCTTCAGGATGAGGTTAAAGTCGTAACAACCGGTTGTTTCGGTCTTTGCGCACTCGGTCCTATCATGATTGTTTATCCGGAAGGCGCATTTTATAGCCGTATCGAGCCCGATATGGTTCCCGAAATCGTTTCGGAGCATATTATTAAGGGTCGTGTTGTTAAAAAATATCTTTACACTGATAAAGCAGAAGGTGAAGAGGTTACAGGAACCGAGTCACTTAATGACACAGTATTCTATAAAAAACAGATGCGTGTTGCCCTTCGTAACTGCGGTGTTATCGACCCTGAAGATATCGATGAGTATATCGCATATGACGGTTATGAGGCACTTGGTAAAGTGCTTACAACAATGACACCTGAAGAAGTAATCCAGGTTATGAAAGACAGCGGACTCCGCGGTCGTGGCGGCGCAGGCTTCCCCACAGGTCTTAAATGGGATTTTGCTTCAAGAAACAAATCAAAAATCAAATACGTTTCGTGTAATGCTGACGAGGGTGACCCCGGTGCATTTATGGACCGTTCAGTTCTTGAAGGTGACCCCCACTGTATTATCGAGGCTATGGCAATTGCAGCTTACGCAGTAGGTGCTTGCAAAGGTTTCGTATATATCCGTGCTGAGTATCCTATCGCTGTTAACAGACTTCAGATAGCTATTGACCAGGCAAGAGAGTACGGTCTTCTCGGCAATAACATCTTCGGCACAGACTTTAACTTTGATATCGAGATCCGTCTCGGCGCCGGTGCTTTCGTTTGTGGTGAAGAAACAGCTCTTATGACATCAATCGAGGGTAACCGCGGTGAGCCGCGTCCTCGTCCGCCTTTCCCGTCAGATAAAGGTATATTTAGCATCCCGACGATGAATAATAACGTTGAGACATATGCTAACATCCCGCAGATCATCCTTAAAGGTGCTGATTGGTTTGCAGGTATGGGTACCGAAAAATCAAAGGGTACAAAAGTATTTGCTCTTGGCGGTAAAATCGTTAATACCGGTCTTGTTGAGTTTCCTATGGGTACAACTCTTCGTGAAGTTGTTGAGGAAATCGGTGGCGGTATTCCTAACGGCAAAAAATTCAAGGCTGCACAGACAGGTGGTCCTTCAGGTGGCTGTATCCCTGCAAGCCTTATCGATACACCTATCGATTACGATTCACTTGCTTCAATCGGTTCGATGATGGGTTCAGGCGGTCTTATCGTTATGGACGAAGACAACTGTATGGTTGATATTGCTAAATTCTTCCTTGAGTTTACAGTTGATGAGTCTTGCGGTAAATGTACTCCTTGCCGTATCGGTACAAAGAGACTTCTTGAGTACCTCGACAAAATCACTAAGGGTCAGGCAACAATGCAGGATCTTGATGATCTTGAAGAACTTTGCTACTACATCAAAGAAAACGCACTTTGCGGTCTCGGTCAGACAGCTCCTAACCCTATTCTTTCAACAATCAAATACTTTAAAGATGAGTATATTGCACATATCGTTGACAAGAAATGTCCTGCCGGTGTATGTAAAGACCTTCTTGAGTTCAAGATTACAGATGCATGTAAAGGTTGTACACTTTGTGCAAGAAAATGTCCTGTTAACGCAATTTCGGGTGCAGTTAAAGAAATACACACAATTGACACAACAAAATGTATCAAGTGCGGTGTATGTATTTCTAACTGTAAATTTAACGCTATTATTAAAGAGTAAGGAGGAAAAACGATAATGAATATGGTAAATCTTAAAATCAATAACGTAGATGTTACTGTTCCTGCAGGCTCTACCATTCTCGAAGCTGCAAAAGCAGCACATATCGAGATCCCTACTCTTTGCTATATGAAAGAAATCAACGCAATCGGTGCTTGCCGTATTTGTGTTGTTGAAGTAAAGGGTGCCCGTTCACTCGTTGCAGCTTGTGTATATCCTGTAAACGAAGGAATGGAAGTATTCACATCAACTCCCAAGGTTCTTAAGTCAAGACGTATGACTCTTGAACTTATCCTTTCAAACCACAACAGAAAGTGCCTTTCTTGTGTAAGAAGCGGCAACTGTGAACTCCAGAAACTTTGCTTGGAGTATGGTATTGAAAACGACGGTAAATATGACGGCGACAAGACTCCTTCAGAACTTGACGATTCAGCTGCACATATGATCCGTGATAACTCAAAATGTATTCTTTGCCGTCGCTGCGTAGCTGTATGTGACAAGAATCAGGCTGTTTCAGTTCTCGGCGCAAACAACCGTGGTTTTGCTACAAACATTGGTTCTGCTTTCGAAGCACTTCTTGATGAAACATCATGCGTATCTTGTGGTCAGTGTATTGTAAACTGTCCGACAGGTGCTCTTGCTGAAAAAGACGACACTGCTGAAGTATTTGCTGCTCTTGCAGACGAAACAAAGCACGTTATCGTTCAGACAGCTCCCGCTGTTCGTGCAGCTATTGCTGAAGAATTCGGCAATCCTATGGGTACAGACGGCGAAGGCAGAATGGTTGCAGCTCTCAGACGCCTTGGTTTCGATGGCGTATATGACACAGACATCGCTGCTGACCTTACAATCCTTGAGGAAGCACACGAGTTTATCGAAAGAGTACAGAATGGTGGTACGCTTCCGATGATCACATCATGCTCACCCGGTTGGATTAAATTCTGCGAATTTAATT
>JAZKZG010000025.1:0-4102 GCA_045612565.1 Eubacteriales bacterium | reverse complement strand
ATGTATAGTCCTGCATAATAATAGTAACATATACAAAATATATTTTCAACAGTAATAATACTTTTTGACCAAAATTAACAAATTGACACCCAAAATAATAAAAAGGCAAGATATTCTTGCCTTTTTATGTTTATATTAGTTACCGTACTTCATAAGTTCTGCCAGTCTTTTAGCAGCATCGTTTGCATACTTGGTAGCCTCTGTTTTGATGTTATATGCAGCGTTACCTCTGAATGCCTCACGCATGTTGCCGTAGATACCTGTGATACCGGGTGAGTATACAACATGCTGTGTTACAAAGTCAAAGTATTGTTTACGCTGTTTGTAGTTGAAGTTGTAATACTCGAATGTGTTGAGGTTATCGAAGTATGTTTCGGTAAATCTGGTTGCCCAGAGTTCCATAAACTTAAGTGCGATGTTTTCGTTTTCGGGTTTTGCTGTCTTTCTGGGGACGAGCATACCGAAGCCGTAGTATTGAGCAGTTTCTCTACCTGTTTCAGTGTTTGCCTTGGGGAAAGGAACCCAGTTGATCTGAATGTGTTTTGAATACTCTGTATCGCGGTAAACCTGTGTATACATTGTTGCTGACATAAGGGTTGTACCGAGGTAAAGGTTCATATGCTCCTGAACAATACCGATACCGCCGTTGTCGCCGCCTTGCTGATGGTTGGTGTTCTGGTTAACGCTTGAAATGAACTCCCAAGCCTGAAGAACCTGAGGATCTGACCAGTTGTTTTTGATGGTGGGAGTTTTTGCGTCTGTAACGATTTCATATGTAGGTTTGCCGTTGGTTGAGTCCCAAGTGAAGTAGAAGTTACCCCAGAAACAAGTCCATGAAACGAGTTCGTTACCATCTTTTGTAGTCTTGGGAACTGACATCATATACTTTTTGAAAGAATCCCAATCCCATTTACCTTTTTCCCACATAATGTGCGGGTCAGAAAGGTTGAGTTCCTGGTTGAGTGTCTGGTTGTACCACAAAACGTCAACAACACCGATAGGTGCGATAAGACGGAGGGTGTTACCCCATTTTGTAAGGTCCATTGATTTTTTACAAACACCGGGTGATGAACCGAGGTTGTTGATATTAACAAGTGATGTGATTGATTTTGAAATACAAAGTGCCTGAGGACAGAGGATAGCGTGGTTTGAATATATAACGTCACACTGTTTACCTGCGTTCATATACTGAAGCACTGAGTTGATTGATTTTTCGTGCTGTTTCATTGTGTATTTGATTGTAAGACCAATCTCGTCTTTAAGGTCTTTGAACCACTGCCACTCGTCGATTGTTTCACCTTTTGCGTTGCGGTATGACCATGCGGCAAATGTATCTGCTGTAAAGAATTCGAGGCGTTTGCCTTTGAGGTCGGAAATTTTTGTACCTGCACGTACAAAACCTGTGTCGTCAATGTTGAATGAAGGGAGTGCTTCTTTGTTTACCTGACGGTCACGATTGATAAGGGGGTTCTGGTCAAAGTTGTACTTTGATGCCTCTGTAGCAAAACGCTCAGATTTTTCAAGACCTTGCTCCTCATCGGGAATAAAGCCATTGTCGTTGGTAACAGCACCGATAATACGGTCTTCGTCATCGGTTTCGTGATTACCTGTTTCAATAATGTTACCTTCGGCGTCTTCTTTGTAAGAACCTGCACCCTCACCTTTTTGTTCGGCGTTTTCAATTGCCTCCTGCTTATCTTGCGCAGTAGGCTCTTTAGAAGGTTTTTTGTTGTCTTCTTTTTTGTTGTCTTCTTTCTTGTTGTCTTCTTTCTTGCCGCCTTCGTCTTTGGCGCCTTCGTCCTCGTCGTCTTTGACGTCATCGTCGCTCGAGTCTTCGGCTCCGCCGTCGTTCTCGGTATCAACTATTGCTTCGTCTTCGTCGTCTTGTTGTTTTTTACAAGATACCGACATTGTACCAAGCATCAATAGAATGAGAAAAACTGCAAGAAGTCTGCTGATTCTTTTCATGATACTACTCCTTTTAATAAAAATATACTGATTTAATTATAGCATTATAAAATACGATTTTGCAACATATTCTTAATTTTTTGGAACATTGTACAAAATTCAAGGAATATTTTTATAAAGGAAAAATAAATCAGTTTTATAAAGACTATGAAAAAAACGAGGGATATGTCTATCCCTCGTTTAAAAGTTGGTATTAGTTACCGTACTTCATCTGCTCTGCGAGATCTTTTGCCATCTCGTTAGCGTGTTTTGTAGCTTCTGTCTTAACGTTGTAAGCTGCGTTACCTGCAAGAGCCTGTACCATATTACCGGCTTTATGTGAACCGATGATAGCGGGTGAGTAAACAACATGCTGTGTAACGAAGTCGAAGTACTGTTTACGCTGTTTGTAGTTGAAGTTGTAATACTCGAATGTATTAAGGTTATCGAAGTATGTTTCTGTAAATCTGGTTGCCCAGAGTTCCATAAACTTAAGTGCTACGTTTTCGTTATCAGGTTTTGCTGTCTTTCTGGGAAGAAGCATACCGAAGCCGTAGTACTGACATGTTTCCTGACCTGTTTCTGTGTTAGCCTTCGGGAAGGGAACCCAGTTGATCTGGATGTGCTTTGAGTACTCTGTATCACGGTAAACCTGTGTATACATTGTAGCTGACATAAGTGTTGTACCTTCGTAAAGGTTAAGATGTTCCTGAACTACGCCAAGACCGCCGTTGTCGCCGCCCTGTTTGAAGTTTACTTGCTGGTTAACACCTGCAATGAACTCCCAAGCTGCAAGAACCTGAGGATCTGTCCAGTTGTTCTGAACGGTAGGAAGTTTAGCATCGGGAACGATCTGTGTTGTTGCCTTACCGTTGGTTGTATCCCATGTATAGTAAATGTTTGTTGTAAAGCAGGTCCAAGCTACGAGCTCACGGCCGTCTTTAGTTGTTTTGGGGATAGAAAGCATATATTTTTTGAATGAATCCCAGTTCCATTTACCTTTTTCCCACATGATATGGGGGTCAGAAAGGTTGAGTTCCTGGTTAAGTGTCTGGTTGTACCAGAGCATATCAACAACACCGATAGGTGCGATAAGACGGAGTGTGTTACCCCATTTGCAAAGGTCCATAGTTGTTTTACAAACACCGGGTGATGAACCGAGGTTGTTGATGTTAACAAGTGATGTGATTGACTTTGAAATACAAAGTGCCTGCGGGCAGAGGATAGCGTGGTTTGAATAGATAACGTCACACTGTTTACCTGCGTTCATATACTGAAGAACAGCGTTGATTGAGTTATCGTGCTGTTTCATTGTATATTTGATTGAAAGACCGAGTTCGTCTTTAAGATCTTTGAACCACTGCCACTCGTCGATTGTTTCACCCTTGTTGTTGCGGTATGACCATGCAGCAAAAGTATCTGCTGTAAAGAACTCAAGTTTTTTGCCTTTGAAGTCAGAGAGTTTTGTACCTGCACGTACGAAACCTGTGTCGTCAATGTTGAATGAGGGAAGAGCCTCTTTGTTTACCTGACGGTCACGGTTGATAAGGGGGTTCTGGTCAAAGTTGTATTTTGACTGCTCTGTAGCAAAACGGTCTGATTTCTCAAGACCCTGCTCATCATCGGGGATAAAGCCGTTATCGTTGGTAACTGCACCTTGGATACGGTCCTCATCGTCAGTCTGATGGTTACCTGTCTGAAGGATTTCGCCGTTTTCGCCTTCAACGTAAGAACCGGCACCCTCACCTTTTTGTTCGCCCTTGTCGATAGCTTCTTGTTTTTCCTGCTCGGTTTTGTTTTTGTCCGAGGTATCGTTTACAGGCTTGTCGTTTTTGTCTTTGTCCTTGTCATTTTTATCATTCTTGTTGGCGCCTTTGTCGTTGTCTTTGCCGTCGTCAGCGTCGTCTTTGTTATCGTCACCGGTGTTTTCGTTTTCTGCTTCGTTTTCGGTATCGATAACAGCTTCGTCATCGCTATCGTCTTGTTTCTTACAAGAAACAGACATTGTGCCAAGCATTAAGAGAATGAGAAAAATTGCAAGAAGTCTGCTGATTTTTTTCATAGTCCTTTTTCTCCTTTTTAGATTTTTTATAATAAAAGGGGATTTGATTTTCGCCCCATTTACCCAATATAAAAATTGTATTTAATATTCTAT
>JAZKZG010000024.1:0-8235 GCA_045612565.1 Eubacteriales bacterium | reverse complement strand
GAGTTCCAAGTGCGGGGGTACTTGTCATACCGCCTGTAATTGAACCGAGGTTGTTAAGAAGACTAAGTTTTAATACGTATTTTGCAAAGAGATAACCAATGATCATCGGAACGATTGTCATAATAATTCCGTATACAAAATACATCGGGTCAAAGTTTGCAATAAACTCTGCACCGCCCGGCACACCTGCGCCTACAAGGAACAGAACAAGACCGAGTTCACGGAAAAGTTTGAGTGTGCTTTGTGTCGGCATAATGTTTACCTTACCAACTCTGCCAAAGTGACCGAGGATAAGACTTGTAAGAAGGCATCCGCCGGTTGTTGTAAGTGAAAAGCAAGTGCCGCTAAGACCCGCTGACGAAAGCGGGATTTTTATCTGACCGATAAATGTACCCAAAACCGCTGCAAGTGAGAATGCCGCAATACCCATATGGTCGATATCAAAAGTTTTCTTTGCTTTTTTCTCGTTTGTGTCGTCTGATTTGATAACGAGTTTTTGTCTTTCGGCTTCCATATCTGCTTTTGAAAGTTTGGGGATAATCTGTACAAAAAGTACAACGCCGATAACACCAAATATGTACGCGATACCGTGACCAACCGATACAAGACCTGTATACTGTGCGTCAACGGTTGCTTTTGCCGCCGAGAAAGCGGGAGTTGAAGTAAGTGAGCCTGATAAAAGGCCAACAATCATTGCAACAAAGCCATCCTGTGTTTCGATTGTTGAACCATAACCGAGGAACTCACCTGCATAAATACAGCCTGCGGCTGAAAGTCCGCCTGCAAGGATGATTATAGCGCCGAGCAATACGTATGATTTAAAGTTCTTTTTAAAGTTACCAAAAAATTTGGGACCTGCAATATAACCAACCGAGGTTACGAACAAAATAAGTCCAAGGCTTTCTACGATTGAAAGTCCCTGTGAAAAATCATACGGTTTGCTTGATGCGGCAAACAAAAGTTCACCCGCATCGTTCACCGAGAAAACAAGGGCGCCGACAACGAGCGCGATGATGAACACGCCCGCGTCACCCAATGAAATACCTTTAACTGTGATTCTTCCGAGAAGATATCCGCCGAAAAGAACCAGAAATACTACAACAAGCAGTGTTGAGATATTGCTTATTGAAATTACACCGCCAAGTAAACTCATTTTTTCCTCCACTCAATAACGTTTCTTGTGTAGTCAGGGAAAAGTTTGGGAGAAGGAACATTACTGTTAATACCTGCCTCTTTGAGCTCGTCTGCGTATTTTTCAACGTGAGCGAGTGAAAGTTTTCCTACTTTAATATCCTTATATCGTGCGCCTGTCTGCTTACCTGCGTTACGTCCGAATACGATGATGTCGAGAAGGCTGTTACCCATAAGTCTGTTACGACCGTGGATTCCTCCGACTGCCTCGCCTACAACGTAGAGGTTTTCAACGTTTGACATACCGTCTGCACCAATCTCAAGACCGCCGTTCTGATAATGAAGTGTGGGGTAGATAAGAATAGGTGTTTCGCGCATATCAATGCCGAACTTAAGATACATTCTGAGCATTGCGGGAAGGCGTTTTTCAAGTGTGCCTTTGCCGTGAATCATATCAATCATAGGTGTGTCAAGCCAGAGTGCCTTGCCACCTGAAGGAGTGGTAAGACCCTTTCCGTTTGTTGAACATTCGCGGATGATTGAAGCAGCTGAAACGTCACGTGTTTCGAGCGGATGCATAAAGCACTCACCCTCGCTGTTAATAAGCTTTGCACCCATTGAACGAACCTTTTCGGTAACGAGAGCACCAAAAATCTGCTGTGGGAATGCAACGCCTGTGGGATGGTACTGTAAAGTATCCTGATAGAGAAGTTTTGCACCTGCGCGGTAGCCGATTACAAGACCGTCGGCAGTTGCACCGTAGTGGTTTGATGTGGGGAATGCCTGATAGTGCATACGACCCGCACCGCCTGTTGCGATGATAACGCATTTTGCACGTGCAACAAAAATCTCTTTTGTTTCCATATCCTGAAGGATAGCACCCGCAGCCTTGCCCTCGTCATCAAGGATGAGTTCGATTGCTGCTGTGAAATCCATCACGGGAATTTTACGGTTAAGCACTTCGTCACGGAGTGTACGCATAATCTCAGCGCCTGTGTAGTCAGCAGCTGCGTGCATACGCTTTCTTGAAGTACCGCCACCGTGAGTTGTGATCATATTACCTTCGGCATCTTTATCAAATTCAACACCGAGGTTGTTGAGCCATTTAATAGCATCGGGGCCGTCCATAACAAGTTTACGAACGAGTTCGGGTCTGTTTACGTAGTGACCGCCGCCCATAACGTCAAGGTAGTGCTGTGCAGGTGAGTCGTGTGGTTTGTCAGCAGCCTGAATACCGCCTTCTGCCATCATTGTGTTAGCATCACCAATACGAAGTTTTGTTGCAATCATAACGTTTGCACCTGCTTCGTGTGCTTCGATTGCAGCAGATGAACCTGCACCGCCACCGCCGATTACGAGTACGTCAACGTCGTAGTCTACGTGGTTTAAGTCGATATTATAGTCAAGAACACGGCTTTTGCCCTCGAGCACGTCAACGAGTTCAACGGGAGCCTTTTCGCCTTTGTTGGGACCAACCTTGATTTTTGCAAAGCCTGCGTCTTTGTAGTCAGGGTGGTACGCTCTTAAGAGATTTTCTTTTTCTTCAGCAGTCATACGGCGAGGCTCAAGTTTGATGTTTGCCTCACGGGCTGCCTCAACTTTTTTCATTGATTCTAACATTTCATTTGTAAAAACCATTTCATTCACCCTCCTTACTTTTCAATGTCGCGATTGTTGTAGAGTTCTTTGATCTCTTCAACAGGTTTTGCCATAATTGTTTCTATTGCTTCAGTGCAAAGACCATCTTCGATTTCTTTAACACGGTTTGCAACGTGAACTGCCTCCGGAGCAATATACTTACCGTTAAGACGGCGTGCAAGCATTGCAACCTGCGGATGTGAGATACCTGCAGGACAGCGTGATGAACAGATACCGCACATTACGCAGTCAAAAGAAAGTTCAGCACACTTGTCATACTCGCCGCGCTGTGCATGAGCGATATACTGCATAACGTTAAGATCCTGTGAACAGGTCTTTGTACAAGCGTTACAGCCTACACAGCCGTAGATTTCGGGGTAAAGCTGCATCATAATCTGCTCGTCGGGTCTTACTTCCTCAATGTTATAAGCTTCTTTAACAAGCGGGAAGAAAGGAAGTGTTGCAATGTACATATTGTCTTCAATTTTTGTAGAACAAGCAAGACAAGCCTTGAGTTCACGGTCACCTTTTATACGGTAAACCGTAGCACAGGCACCGCAAAAGCCGTTTCTGCAACCAATACCGCGTACTAACTGATATCCTGCATACTCCATAGCTTCCATGATGGTAAGTCCTGAGGGTACTTCATATTTTTTGCCGTAAATAAATACAGTTAATTTGTTATCCATAGTTTTATTCTCCGTTAATACTCTGAAGGTAATTGGTCGAGTTCGTCAAATCTGAAAACAGGACCGTCTTTACATACATATTTGTCGCCTATGTTACATCTGCCGCATTTGCCGATGCCGCACTTCATTCTAAGTTCCATCGTAGTGAAAATCTGTGTTTTTTCAAAACCAAGTTCTGTAAGTGCTTCAAGAACAAACTTGATCATAATGGGAGGACCGCACACAAGAACAGTTTTGTCTGCTTTGAAATCAAGTTCCTTTACGTACGTGGGAACAAAACCTACGTGGCCGTCCCAACCATCTTGCTCACGATCGATTGTGAGGTGAACGTCAAACTTGTTTTTGGGGTCCATCCAACTGCTTTGAATTTCGGGGAGGTCGAGTAAATCGTCTTTTGAACGTGAACCGTAAACGATGTCAACCTTGCCGTATTTGTCACGGTTGTCAAGAACATAGTTAATAACTGAATGTAACGGTGCAAGACCTACACCACCCGCAATAAAGAGAAGGTCTTTACCGGGGAGTACATCGTCAACGGGGAAAGGCTTACCGTAAGGTCCGCGGATTGTAATCTGCTGACCGATATCCATATGGTGAAGCCAATCGGTAACGCAACCGCACTTTTTAATTGAAAATTCCTGATATTCTTTAAGTGTGGGCGATGATGTAATTGAAAACATAGCCTCGCCGACACCGGGGACAGAAAGCATTGCACACTGACCGGGTTTGTGGTCAAAACATTTACCGCCGCCTACTGCTTCAACACGAAACGTTTTGATATCGGGTGTATCGGTGCGGATGTCGGTCACAACGCCGACTGTTGGTATAAGGTTATCGTACATTACTTGTCACCCCCTAATGCTTTTATTACTTTTACAATGTTAATTCCCTGCGGACATTTTTCAAGACATCTGCCGCAACCTACGCAAGAGTAGAGACCTTCGTTCTTTGACGGGAAATATACAAGTTTGTGCATAAATCTCTGTCTGAAGCGCTCTACCTGTGTGGGACGGTTGGTGCCGTGTGCCATAAGGGTAAAATCTGAATACATACAGCTATCCCAGCAGCGATAACGCTGAATGCCGTCTTTTGTTTCAAAGTCGCGCACATCATAGCACTGACAGGTGGGGCAAACAAAAGTACAGGTGCCGCATCCGAGACAGCCACTTGAGAGTTCTTTCCAACGGGGATCGTCAAATTTTTCCATAAGATGCTCACCGTCAAAACCTGTGAGGTCAAGATCAGCAAGCGGTAACTTTTTAATGATTTCACGGATAGAATTCTGTAAATCTTCAACGCTGTCGTTTGTATCGTCGAGTGAAGAAACAAACTTTTCACCTTTTTCAGTGTTTGCTCTGAAAAAGATTTCGTCGCCTTTAATCCAGGCGGTAACGTCGCCCATCGGGTTTGCTGCGTCGATATCAAAGTTTGAACAGAAACAGCTTTCTTCCGGCTCATTACAAGCAAGAGTAACAACTGTTCCGTGTTCGCGTCTTGCAGCATAGAACGGGTCAACAGGGTCTGCGAGGAATACACGGTCAAGAAGTTCAAAACTTCTCGCATCACATGCTCTTACACCAAAAACAACAAAATCCTCGTCCATTACGTCAACGGGTTTGATATCAATGTTTTTGCCTTGCATATGGAAACGGAGCATATCCTCAACCTGCGGGAAGAAAACGCCCTTTGCGCTCTTAACTGTCTTTAAAACGTCAAGGCGAAGTTTACTATCCTCATCCCACACACCAAAATCGACCTTGTCTGCGTTTTCAACAGGTGCGATCACGGTGTAGTCGGCAGTTAATTTTTTAAAAAATTCGGGAAGCTTTGCAAGTGATAATTTTTTCATTACTTGTCACCTCCGCGCTCATGTACAACAGACGGCTCATCATCTTCAAAAGTAAAGTCGACAAGCGGATGACGCTGACCTGCCTCGTCGCCTGCCTGATAGTCGCCGTAAAGTTCGTTTATATCTTTTATCATTTTGCGGTTTAAAAGGTGGAGCGGAATGCCCTCGGGACATACACGGCTGCACTCACCACAATCTGTACAACGGCCTGCAACGTGATATGCACGGATGATGTGGAACATATTTTCCTCAAAATCATCTGCCGCAGCCTTGTTTGAGATTTCTGTTGCGGGGTTATCAAATACGCACTTGATACAACTGCAGGCAGGACATACGTTTCTACAAGCGTTACATCTTATGCATTTTGAAAGTTCGTTTCTCCAGAACTCAAAACGCTCATCGGGAGTCATTTTTTCAAGAGCCTCTACCTGTGCAAACTTGTCGCCTGTAGCGGTATCGCAACTCTCGCCTATTGTTTCGTCAGCAATTTTGTGTTCTTTACCCTTGCAGCAAAGGCATTTGTCGAGAAGTACGTCTTTGCGGTTTACCTCTTTGTCGCCGTAAAGTGTTTTAACGGTAAGTGTTTCACCATTATCAATTATCTCAAGGATACCCTTGATTCCCTGTTTTCTGATTTTTTCAACATCAATCTTACCACAGCAACCAACACCAATAACGTAGATGTTGTCGCGGTTAACGCGATGCTCTGTACAAAGCTGATTTAAGCTGTAGCTGTCACAGGGTTTTGTAAGTACAACTGATTTTTTGCCGTTTTGCGACTGTGCAACGGCGTATTTTGCAACGTTTGCACCGCAAAACGAATCATAAACCAATTTATCTAAATTATCTTTATCAAAGATTGCGGGTGTGCGGTCAAAAGCCGCTTCAGCCACTTCCCAACCGATTACGTTATCGTAACCGTTTCCGAGTAATTCACCCACGCGGTTTTTAATTATTTCTTGCATCGTAAATCCCCCAACTTTTTGTTTTCACCAAGCTCGGTGATTGTTTTAACAAAATCGTTCATTGTGGCGGCAAACTTTGCACCCTCTGCGGCAGAAACCCATTCAACACGGGTACGTCCGCGCTCAATACCCAAAAAGTCAAGCATTGAGAAGAGCATTGTCATACGTCTTCTTGCGTAGTAGTTGCCTGTTGAATAGTGACAGTCACCGGGATGGCAACCGCAAAGAATAACGCCGTCAGCACCGCGCTGAAATGCTCTTAACACAAAAATGGGGTTAAGACGGCATGAACACGGAATACGGATGATTTTTACGTTTGCAGGGTAGTTCATTCTGCCTGAGCCTGCGAGGTCGGCACCTGCATAGCTGCACCAGTTACAGCAGAATGCAACTATGTTCGGAGTCCATTCTTTATTCATCGACATATTGCATCCACCTCCGAAATAATCTGTGAGTTTGTAAAGCCTTTAAGGTCCATAGCAGTTGACGGGCAGGTAACGGTACAAGCACCGCAGCCCTGACATACTGCCTCATTAACTACGGCAACGCGTTTTGTGCCGCGGAATTCGGGACCTCTTACTTCTTTGTCTTCATAAGTGATAGCACCGTAAGGACATACGCGTTCACATTGTGAACAGCCGTTACACATAAGCTCGTTTGCGTGTGCAACACAGGGGTTGCAGGTGAGTTCGTTTTTGGCAAGAAGACCAATAACCTTAGCGGCTGCGGCACCTGCCTGTGCAACAGTTTCGGGGATATCCTTGGGACCTTGTGCCACGCCCGAGAGGAATACGCCTGCTGTGGGGCTTTCAACGGGGCGAAGTTTGGGATGAGCCTCGGTAAAGAAGTCGTTTGTGTCCATACTTGCTGTAAGCATGGTTCCGAGTGCTCTTGCAGTGGGATCGGGTTCGATTGCAGTAGCAAGAACAACCATATCTGCATTTATGTGAACCTGTTCGTTATTTAAAAGGTCACTGCCCTGTACGTGAAGTTTGTTACCCTCAACCATAACCTTGCCGACCATACCCTTGATATAGTCAACATCATACTGTTCAACAGCACGGCGGAAGAACTCATCAAAGTTCTTACCGGGTGTACGTGCATCGATATAGAAAACGTGAACATTAACGTCGGGATATTTTTCACGAACAAGCATTGCGTGTTTTGCTGTGTACATACAGCAGATTTTTGAGCAGTAAGGTTTACCCTTGGTTGCATCCTCTGTACAACGTGAGCCAACACACTGGATAAACACGATATCATGCGGATGTTCACCGTCTGACATACGAACAAGCTGACCCTTTGTGGGACCTGCTGCGTTCATAATACGTTCAAACTCGAGTGATGTAACAACGTCGGGTGAGTCGTTATATGCATACTCGTTGAATACTTTAGCATCAATCGGCTTAAAGCCTGTTGCAACAACGATCGCACCGTACTGTCTTTCGATGAGTTCATCCTGCTGTTCAAAATTGATTGCGTTTGCCGAGCAGTTTTTAACACAAAGACCGCATTTGCCGTTTTTGAAGTGGATACACTGGTCTTTGTCGATAACTGCAACGTTCGGGATTGCCTGTGCAAAGGGGATGTACACCGCACCGCGTGTGTTAAGACCCATATTGAAGTCATTTTTACCCTTACGTGAAGGACACTTCTCGGTACAGATTCCACAGCCTGTACATTTTACTTCGTCAATGTATCTTGCTTTTTTGCGGATTGTTGCGGTAAAGTTACCAACGAAGCCCGAAAGCGAGTCGAGCTCTGCATAAGAAATTATATTAATTTTTTCGTGCTGTGCAGCCTCAACCATTTTAGGTGTAAGGATACAAGCAGAACAGTCGAGTGTGGGGAAGGTTTTATCGAGCTGAGCCATACGTCCGCCGATTGTAGGCGATTTCTCAACGATGTCAACCTCAAAACCTGCGTCAGCAACGTCGAGGGCTGTCTGAATACCCGCGATACC
>JAZKZG010000023.1:0-14546 GCA_045612565.1 Eubacteriales bacterium | reverse complement strand
AGTACGGCGGATTTCGAATATAAACAGTCGTATCTCCCCGACGGGAGCGAATATCTTGGAATCGATCCCGAAAAATTTTATGAAGCGGTATGCGGCGTTTTAAGGCGACTTGCAAAAAAACTTCCCGAAGACGCTGAGTTTTGCGGACTCGCTATGGCAAGCGCATCCGGAAACGCCATTATCTGTGACGAAAATGGCGACGCGCTCATTGACGGCTATTCGTGGCTCAACAGAGCCTTTACCGAGGAAATTGAAACCGTCTTCGGCAAGGGATTTGGTGCCGACGTAAGAGAAAGCGCAGGTTGGGGACTTGCTCCTTCCTTCCCTCTCGGCCAACTCTCACACGTGAGAATTCACGCGCCCGAACTCCTCGACAGCGCAAAGACCGTATGTATGATTACAGAATATCTGCTCCACCGCCTTACAGGAAAATGGGGTATCGACGTGTCAACGGCAACGCCTTTCTATCTTCTTGATCAGAAAAAGCGCGCGTGGAACAAAGATTATCTCGCAGTTCTTGGTATTGATGAAGCAAAGCTTCCACATTTAGCGGAAAGCGGAGAACTTCTGGGCACAATAAACGAGAAGGCATCTACAGATACCGGATTGCCCGTGGACTCAAAAGTATACCTCGGCTCGTTCGACCATCCCACCGCGGCAAGAGCCTGCGGCACTCGCAAGCAGGGAGATTTGCTCATATCCTGCGGAACCTCGTGGGTATGCTTCTTCCCGATCAACGAGCGAGAGACAATTATTAAAAACAATCTTTCAAGCGATCCCTTCCTTTCTCCTGACGGTCCTTGGGGCACGATAGCATCTCTCGCGAGAGCATCAGAAAAGATAAAGGCGGTCGTTGAAAAGTATATCGCAAGCGGTGAGGATAAATTTGCCGTTCTTGACGAATGTGTCGCACGTTCAAATGGCGACACAGGAGGACTTGCATTTAATCCCATGGAGGAGTTTCCTGACCTTTCGGAATATTCAAAGGAGCAGATCGCAAGAGCGCTTATGGAGGGTATCGCTCACGCGCTTAAGAAGCGCATAGGCGACATCGTCAAGATAGAACGCATTTCTATGTGCGGAGGACCTTCCACAAGCAAGATGTGGCAACAGGTGCTTTCGGAAGTCTTTGAAGCGCCGCTTACGGTTACCTACGGACCTCACAGCGGAGCAGTCGGCGCAGCTATGTATGCTCTTAAATAACAAAAAGCAGATGGAATTTTCCATCTGCTTTTTTACGGGGTCCCCACAAAACCGTGGCTTTTGTGGGGTGATTTTATTTTTTATCGTACGCAGGGTTGATTGCGTTGTATGGTGGGGGTTACTCCCACGGTTATTTTTTATCATACGCGGGATTTATTGCGTAGAAATTCTTGCTGTCAAGGCGGTCGGTGACGTTTCTGAGCGCTTCACCGAAGCGTTGGAAATGCACGATTTCGCGTTCGCGGAGGAATCTTATTGCGTCTTTTACGTCGGGGTTATCGACAAGTCTTAAGATATTATCATAAGTCGTACGTGCCTTTTGCTCGGCGCCCATATCTTCAGTAAGATCGGTTATGGGATCGCCTTTTGACTGAAAATATCTTGCCGAAAAATCGAGTCCGCCAGCCGACTGCGGCCACAGTCCGATTGTGTGATCAACAAAATACGGTGCAAGACCTGCTTTTTCAATCTGATCGGTGGTGAGATCTTTTGTAAGCATCTGTACCATCGCGCATATCATTTCCATATGCGCCATTTCCTCGGTGCCGATATCAGTAAGCAAAGTGGCTACATCATTATATGGCATCGCATATCTTTGTGACAGATATCTTTGCGAAGCGGCAAGTTCACCGTCGGGTCCGCCGAACTGTGTTATGATTATCTTTGCGGCGTTGCCGTCGGGCTTTTTAATCTTTAGCGGATACTGAAGACGTCTCTCATATTTCCACATTACACTCATCCTCCCAAGGCAAACAGTCTTTTGCCCATGTCCAGCCATGGCCCTTTTGTACCTGAGTGAACTCAAGCGGACCGAATGTCTTTATATAAAAGGCAACTGCATCGTTATACATTTTTAGTTTTTCGTGATAATATTCAAGTGCTTGTGCATCATTCGGATGGGTATCGAGAAAAAGTACCGCCTCATCAAGAGCAAAGCCGAAGGTCTGCACACGCATAAGTGCTTTTTTTCGCTCATTCATCGTGATGACCCCCTGAACGGTTTATCAAGTTCACAAAATACCGTGCCACGCATAAGAGCCTTGTCACACTCATAAATCTCGCGCCAATTCTGCATCGCTATATACGACATTGCAAGAGGCAAATCACAATTATCGCGATGATCATGATGGTCATGGTGATGTGTCACGTTCATATTCATCGTTTGCTCCGCACGCATAAATCCGGGCGGATAAAACGGATAACGTTCCATAAAAAATCATTCCTTTGAAGTAGTATCACTATCATAGTACGCAAGGCTTGTTTTTTGTGTTAAAAATGTTGAGTTTGACAAAATAAAATGAGATACACTTTTAAAGCGTATCTCATTTTTTGTTTTATTTCATATATTCTTTATAAAAGTTTGTAAAGAGTGTTGCTCCCTGTGCACGTGTAGCCGATGCCTTGGGGTCGAATTTATTTGCACCCACGCCGTTTACAAGTCCTGCTTTTGCACACTTATAAACTGCAGTTTTTGACCATTTTGCGATATTTTTATCATCAGCAAATGTAGATGCGTTTGATACAGATTTAAGTGTCTTTTTCTGATAGTTTTCTATATAGTTAACTATCATTACACACATCTGTTCACGTGTCACTTTATCATTTGGTGCAAACTTGCCTTTTCCAACACCGTTTACTATGTCATTTTTAGCAGCCCAGGCAACAGCCGATGTAAACCATTTGCCCGAAGGAACATCCGAGAAGCCTGAACTTACCTTACGGTTGGTGGTATCAACGCCTGAGATGTTTGCAAATACCTGAACAAACTGTGCACGTGACATATCCTGATTTGGCGAGAACACAGTTTTTGATGTTCCGCTGAATATACCATATGTTACTGAGTAGTCAACGTACTTTTTGTACCATTTACTTTTAGGAACATCTTTAAAAGTTTTTGATGAATCTATCAAAGTCTTCTCGAGTTTTGTACCATCGGCAGTAATTGTATCTTTATGTCCGCAGACCGAACAGGTGCGAGTCTTTGTGCCATCATTTTCTTCGGTTGCATTGTTATTGTAAACATAATCGCCAAACTTGTGAGATGTTTTGCGAGTTACACCGCATACATTACAAGCTGTATCACAAGCATTATCAAACTTGTGCTCGGTTTTTCTTGTATAACCGCAGTCACAAGCTGTATCGCAAGCGTTGTCGAACTTATGCGCTTTTGTGTTTATTACGTCACCGCAGACTGTACATTTATCAAAGTGATTGTTTGCATCAAACGTTGCTTTATGATTGTGTTTGATTTCTCTTACATAACCACAGTCACAGGTTGTGTCGCAAGTATTATCAAATTTGTGTGCTTTTGTGTTGATTACATCACCGCAGACTGTACATTTGTCAAAGTGATTGTTTGCATCAAATGTTGCTTTATGATCATGTGTGATTTCTCTTACATAACCACAGTCACAGGTTGTATCACATGCGTTATCAAATTCGTGTGCAACTGTATTTATCACGTTACCGCAGACTGTACACTTATCAAAATGATTATTTTCGTCAAATACAGGCTGATGATCGTGTGTAATTTCTCTTACATAACCACAGTCACAAGTTGTGTCACAAGCGTTGTCAAACTCGTGTGCTTGACTATTTATCATGTCATCACAGACGGTACATTTGTCGAAGTGGTTATTTTTGTCAAATGTTGGTTTATAGTCATGAAATACTCCGGTTGTATAACCACACTCACAGGTCGGATTACAAGCATTATAAAGTTTGTGTGACTCCTTGTTAATCACATAACCGCAGACAGTGCACTTGTCAAAGTGATTGTTTTGGTTAAATGTAGGCTGATAATCGTGAGTTATCTCTCTTGCATAACCACAAACATTACATTCGATATCACAAGCATTATTAAAAGTATGATCGTCTGCTGTTCGTGTATCTCCGCAAGTGTTACACGATGTATCGCAAACACCGCTGTAGATATGACCGAGCGCTTCTTTTACTATTACACCACATACATCACATACAACTGCAGTCTCACATGTAGGCTCAAGATCATCTGCCAAAGAAATTCCGGGAGTGGGAGATAATTTAAAATATATCTCATCATTTCCGCCCAAGCCATCTTCGTCTTTGGTATATGCTATATAAATCTTATCACCTGCCATGGCATCGATAGTTACAGATTTCCATTCGGTACTATCACCATAAGCGGTAACCACAACAGTTTCGTTGTGTTTTATAACAAGTTTATCATAACCTTTTTCGGTAGATGTCAAATAATCAATTATTACAGAGCCACTGTTTTGTATATCCAGTGTAGCAGTTGACGAAGAATTATTTATCTTGTTTGCAGAGGTATATACACCATCATTTAACACAAACGGGAAATTATTATCATTTTCTAAAGTGAAAAGACCAATCTTGTGAACATCGGGAGTACGTTCATATCCGCAAACATTACAGGTTGCATCACACGCATTATCGTATACGTGGTCAGACGGAACACGTGTTGTTGCACAAACATTACACTCTGCGTCACAAGCGTTATCAAATGTGTGGTCGGGTGCTGTGCGGATTTTATCGCACACATTACAAGAAGTATCACACACACCGCTATAGCTATGACCGAGTGCCTCTTTTACTGTTTCACCACATATGTCGCATATAACAGCATCTTCACAGGTAGGTTCCAAGTCCTCTGCCAAAGAAAATCCGGGGACGGGATCCAATTTGAAGTACACTGAATCGGTACCGCTCGATTGTGAACCGTCTTTGCTGTAAGTTATATAAATCTTATCGCCTTTTACAACGGGGATGGTTGTCGATGCCCACGATGTATTGCCCGATTTCGAAACCTTGGTGGTACTGTTAAGTTTTATGGTAAGATAATCATAACTCGACTCAGTCGATGTACGATAATCAATTTTTATTGTTCCACTGCGATGAATGGTAATTGTTGCGGTTGCAGAAGAATTATTCGCTTTATTTGTCGAACTATATACGCCGTCAGCTAACGAGAACGGATAATTTGTTGCGTTTGTAAATGTATAAAATCCAACTTTGTGCACATCGGGAGTACGCTGGTTTTCACACTCGTTACAGTAGGCATCACAGTTGTTGTCATATACGTGAGGTTGTGAATTAATCACATCACCGCAGACTGTACACTTGTCATAATGATTGTTTTCATCAAATGACTCTTGATAGTCGTGAGTAATTTCTCTTTCAAATTCGCAAACATTACAAACAGTGTCACAAGCGTTATCAAAAGTATGGTCTACAGCGGTGCGTGTTTTTTCACAAACATTACATGAGGTGTCACAATCGCCGCTATAGGTATGACCGAGTGCCTCTTTTACTGTTTCACCACATATATCGCATATAACAGCATCTTCACAGGTGGGGTTAACTGTACTTGCTGCAATCGAACTGGAGGAATCGTCTATTTTAAAATAGACTGTATCGGTACCGCTCGATTGTGAACTGTCTTTACTGTAGGTTATATAGATCTTATCACCCGCAACAACGGAAAAGGTTGTCGACGCCCACGAAGTGCTGCCCGATTTAGTAACCTTAGTTGTACTGTTATGTTTTATGATAAGTTTATCATAAGTTGTCTCGGTAGATGTATAGTACTCGATTTTTATTGTTCCGTTGCGGTTAGCCGTGAGTGTCACAGTTGCAGCAGAATTATTTGATTTATTTGTGGAACTGTATACACCGTTATTGAGTACAAACGGATAGCTAGTTGAGTTTTCAAAAGTATAAATTTTAATTCTATGCACATCAGGTGTGCGTGTTGCACCACATACGTTACAACTACTGTCACAAGCATTGCTATATACATGAGCAGAAGGTGTGCGTGTTGCACCGCATATGTTACAACTACTGTCACAAGCGTTATCATAGGTGTGAGCCGCTGCCGTACGTGTTTTTCCGCAAGTATTACACGAGGTATCACACTCGCCGTTGTAACTATGACCGAGTGCCTGTTTTACCGTTACTCCGCATATATCGCATATAACTGCATCTTCACAGGTTGGATTTAAGTTTTCTGCCAGTGAAAAGCCCGAAGCAGGATCCAATTTAAAATAAACTTTATCATATCCGTTTGATACAGAACCGTCTTTTGAATAAGTTATATAAATTTTATCACCTTTTACAACGGGGATAGTTATTGATTTCCACGAAGTAGTACCGGATTCTGTAACCTTGGTGGTACTGTTGAGTTTTATGATAAGTTTATCGTAACCTGATTCAGTTGAAGTATAGTAATCAATTTTTATCGAACCACTACGTCCTGCTGTAAGTGTTGCAGTTGCAGAAGAATTATGTGATGTATTTGTTGAACTATATGTTCCGCCACTAAGCGAAAATGGATAATTGGTTGCGTTGGTAAAAGAATACAGACCCACTTTGTGACCATCAACGGTGCGAACATATCCACAAACATTACATGTTGTATCACATTCGTTATTATAAGTATGAGCCGTTGCAACACGTGTTTTTCCACAGGTGTTACACGAGGTATCACAAACCCCGCTGTAATCATGACCAAGTGCCGCTTTTACAGTAGCCTTACAAATATCACATATAACTGCATCTTCACAGGTAGCGTCCTCATTATCGGCAGACATTAAACAAGAAGTTGAGTCTATTTTAAATCCTACTGTATCACTTCCGCTTGACTGTGAATAATCTTTGCTGTATGTTACATAAATTTTATCACCTGCTGCAACAGCAATGGAAACAGATGTCCACGCAGTGCTTCCTGACGCAGTAACCTTAGTGGTGGCATTGTGCTTTATGATAAGTTTATCATAATTCGACTCAGTCGATGTAAAGTATTCAATTTTTATTGTTCCGTTTGCATGTGCGGTAATTGTTGCAGTTGCAGAAGAACTATCCGATTTATTTGTTGAACTGTATACACCGTCGCTTAAAGTAAAAGCGTATGATGTTGCGTTAGCAAACGAATAAGCGTATTTTTTATGGCCGTCAACAATGCGCTCATCACCGCAAATATTACAGTTTGTATCACAAGCGTTGTCAAATTCGTGTGTTTTTAGTGTACTTGCCAAGCACGGCGCACTTGCAGGACCCGCATAGTCTGTAGCGGTTTCTTTAACTCTCTGATAGAATGTATATTCGGTACAGGGTCTAAGTTCCAAAAATACGGGGCTATCCTGCCAGGTTGTGCCGTTTTTGCTGTATTCGTAACCTACAACTTCGTTAAGTGTTATTGAATTTCCTGTTTTGGTTTGTACTGTGGGCGAAAGCGCAGTCTGACCCAAATTTTTAAATGTAGTAACAGTAGTTGCATTACTGCATTCACCTGTAAGATTAGTATCGGTTGATTTTATGCGTTGATAGAAATTATAATCGGTTGCAGGTGATAAACCTGTAAACACAGGGCTGTCTTGCCAGGTTGTACCGTCTTTACTGTACTCGTGACCGTTAACAGTTACCAAAGTGACAGAATTGTTGGTAATGCTTACCGTAACAGGTGCGTTCGCCTTACCTGCAAGTGCTTTTTCACAAACAATAGGTGCTGAAGACAGAGTACCTGTATAGTCACCGCTACCTATCAGGCTAAGACTTATAGAATGTCCGATATCGTCGGCAACAACGGTATAAGATGCCCCGGTGCCAACAACGGCATCGCCACGCATCCACTTATAAGTATAGGTAGCATTTTGAGGTGTAACATTACTGATATTTGCATTAAGAGTGCTGCCATAACGGCTTATTCCGCTAATTGAAACTGCACCGGAAAGCGGTCTGCGGTTTGTAGTAACAGTGAGTACCGCTTTGCTTTCACCCGCAAGATAAAGTTCGCTTTCGGAAACGCGGGAATAAACGGTGTATTCTTTGTTTGGTTCAAGACCCGAAAAAAGTGGGTTTTTATACCAATTTGCATTGTCAATACTATATTCCTGATTATCAACTATCGATATTTCAAAATAAGTGTCACCAAGAATAACTAATTGTGAATCAACCGCAACCGCAGTATTTTGCGCCTTTGCTACAACAATCGGTGCACTCACAAGTGTACCACTGTTCATTGGATTTGAACTTGTAACCTTTACTTTAAGTTGTTTTCCAACATCCTCGCCTTTGATTCTATATGAATCGCCTGTTCCGACTTCTATATTGTCAACTAACCATTTGTATGTAAAACTGCTGTCGGTTTTTTCAACATCAGTTAAATCTGCAGTGACAGTCGAATCATACGCTACTGTACCGCTGATTCCAACCTCGCCTTTTAATGTAAAACATTGTAACTCGGGATACTTGTAGTTTTTATCGCCATCCATTGTCCACACGGAATCAAAATCCCAATTTGTAAATGTTTCAATTATCTTTAGATCATCACCCGACACACTGGTGCCATATGAAGTTGAATACGAGTTTGAACTTGAATCAAGATAAAAGCAGTTTGCTATTTGTCCTTTAAAACTGCAGGGAATTATTCCACCTACAGTATCACCTGTTAATGCTCCGATATTATATGATTTACTGGCACCATTGTATGTTCCGGTTGAACCATACGTAGTGTAGTATGCATCACCTATAATTCCGCCGCATTTACTTGCAGTTATATTTCCTTTGTTGATACAATTTGAAAGAATAGCGTATTCAAAATAATAACGCATTATTAATTCATCTTTAAAACCAACTATACTATAGGATGTTCCCTTTTCACCATTGGAGTATCCTAAAATTCCTCCGGCTGCCTTTGTTGCAGAAATTACACCGTTATTAATGCAGGAGTCGATTGTACATCCTTCTGATGACGCATAACCAACAATGCCTCCGGAATACTCTGTTCCGCTAACACTTGCTTCGTTAAAAGAATTTTGTATTTTAGCATCAGCATACGCTGTAGAACTTCCGCCAGGTGCTCCCATATGGTATGCTATACCATTCATATATCCACAAATACCACCGGCATAGGCACCATATCCAACAACGCTACCCGACGCATAGCAAGAAGTTATGTGTGCTGATTTTACGCTACTGCTTTGTCTGACAGAAGCAGAATGTAAGTATCCGCACACGCTTCCGACATAATTCTTTCCCTCAATATCCACATCTACTAAATGCAAATTAGAAACATTGCCATTATAAACATATCCAAACAGTCCTACGTATTCAGAATTCTTTTTGCGAATTTTAAGGTTTATAATCTTATAATTATTACCGTCAAAATTACCGGTAAAACTATTTGTTTTATCACCTATAGGTTTCCAACAAACTCCATAGTTGTAAAAATCTCCGTCTTCTAAAAAGTCTGCTTCTGTAAACTCTATATCATTGATTAGTTTGAAATTAGAACTCAAATGATTACGAACATTATCCAAGTGATATTTTGTTTCTATAAGATACGGATCTGCTTCTGTACCGCTACCACCCGCAAACTCGGTAGTTGCAGCATTCGCTGATACGCCCAGTGAGCCCACAGGTAAAACAGATATTATCATAATAATCGATAATATTATGGCTAATAATCTTTTCATTTTTTATCTCCCACTTTCAATGATTTCTATAATAATTATATATTTACTATTTTTTCCTATTATATTCTTATTTTTTTATTATGTCAACCAAAAGCCCCCGAGAAATCTCGGGGCTTTTATTATAGATTTATCCAGCTATGTAATTTCCATTGGTCAGTATACTCAAAAATTGCAACTGTGCAGTTATTACAGCAGACATTTTTTCTCGGCAAACGCACTCCCACCACACTGTCAAGCATTGTCCGAAGCCAACCCGCGTGTGAAAACACCGCTACATTATCACAATCAAGCGTTTCAAGGTATGCTTTAAATTTATCAACACGTGCAGAGAACTCGTCAAGGCTTTCGCCTTCAAACTCAACATAGCCATCCTGCCAAATACGTTTTCGTTGTTCCTCTGTTAAAATATCAAGCGGCTTATCTGCAATGTTACCGATATTTACCTCGCGAAGGAGCATTGATTTTTCAGGTTCGCACCCTGTTGCGATTTTTGCCGTATCAACAGCGCGTATAAGGTCGCTTGAAAAAACCTTATCAAACTTCACGCCTTTTAAATATTCTCCTGCACATTTTGCGTCTTCCCTACCCTTTTGGGTAAGATTTACGTCAAGCCAACCTGTCCAAAGTCCTTTGAGATTTGTTTCGCTTTGTCCGTGGCGGATTACATATACTTTCATTTTGTTTTGGGATATCCTTTGTAAAGATGTATGATATTAAGGTCCTCAGGCATATCAAGACCATGCGAACCGCAGCCGCCGTCAATCTCGTGACAGCCGTGGTCCATTGCAAAACCGACTAAAGTGTTGTGGTGTTGCCAATGTTCCTTGATAAGCTCGGAAATAACAGTAAAAATGTGGCAGTTTACTGCAAGTTCACCGAGTGCCTCGATGCTCTCGGGACCTTTTTTGTGCATAACCGAGTCATAGTTGCCGTTATAGATTACGATAAAATCATGCTCATCTTTCAGGATTACTTCCATAGCCTTTGCGTTAACTTCGGCAATACTGCCCTCTTCAAAGTGGTAGTAGTCAACGTTGCGTTCAAGAAAAATTCTGCTGATACTGCACTTGGCATAGGTAATGATTGCTACCTTTTTGCCTGCGCGTAAAGCTGAGTCAAAAATAGTGTCAATTGTAATAACGGGTTTTTCGTATTTTTGTATGCCGTGAACACTCGGCTGTGCGCCTGTATACATTGTCCCAAAGCAAACGGGGGTAACTGACGGCATAACGGTACAAAGCGGAATCTCAATATCGGCGCTCTCTTGCACTTTAGTAAAAAACTGCGGATATTTTTCATATATCCACTGTGCAACAGCGTCGGGGTTGTACATAACAACACGGTCAGCCTTTTTGCCGTCAAATACCTTATCTATGTAATTTGTCAGTTCAAAATTGGCAGGTGCCGCCTTTTCGAGTGTATCAATCCCCATTGCGTATGCAAGTGATGCACATATCGTATCAAGTGAATTTTTGTTTAAATCAGTATTTTTATTTTTTATGATTGCCATTATAAATTCTCCCTAGATAATTTATATATAATTAAATCACTTTTTTGGTATTTGTCAAGTTGTTGACAAACAAATTTTCATATGATAAAGTGAGGGTATAAGGAGAGTGATTTTATGCTTGGTAAACAGATGATTTATAACGATTACGATTTTGAAGCAATAAAAGTGCTCAAAGACTTTTTGCCCGATAAAATTTTTGATGCACACGCGCATCTTTTTAATACTGAGTTAACGCCCTCGCTGTTGGCGTCTGCAGGACACGCGCTTAACCTCGATTTAGAAAAATATATCGAGGAGATGTCAACTGTTCTTTGCAAACCAAAAAACTTACGGCTTAACATCATTGGTTATCCCGACGCAAAGGGTGATATTGCAAAAACGGACGAGTTTTTAGTAAATCAATTAAACAAAGACAAGGGCAATGTCGGCGAAATTATAATATCCCCTACCGATACCGTTGACACGCTTGAGAAAAGAATTGCCCTGCACCCAAATATCAGGGGACTTAAATGCTATCACGTGTTTGCAGCAAAAAAAGAGACGTTCCAGTGCGATATCGGCGAGTATCTGCCCGAAAGCGCTTGGGAGGTTGCAAATAAACACAAACTGGTGATCACCTTGCATATGGTAAAGGATTTGGCACTTGCCGATGAGGGCAATCAGAAGTATATAATAGAAATGGCAAAAAGATACCCCGATGCAACGCTTATACTTGCCCATGCGGCACGTTCATTTGCATCGTGGACAGCGGTTGAAAATGTGGATAAGGTTGCACATCTTGAAAATGTGTGGTTTGATTTTTCAGCCGTGTGCGAGTCACCCGCAATGATTGCAATCATCAAAAAAGCGGGGATTTCGCGCTGTATGTGGGGCAGTGACTATATGGTGTGCCGCGCGAGAGGAAAGGCAATTTCACTTGCCGACAGTTTTTATTGGATTTATCAAAACGACCTTGATAACTTCGCATCAAAAACCACTCTTAAAAACTGGCTCATCGCAACCGAAAACCTTATGGCAACGCGTCAGGCGTGTATTCTTGCCGACCTTAAAGAAGCGCAAATCGAAGATTTATTTTATAATAACGCCGCAAGACTGTTCAAGTAAAAAGAGAGAACGAAAGTTCTCTCTTTTTTCGCATTTATTCAATTGAAATAAATTTTACCGTGTAGCCAAGACTATCAAAGTATGTACTGATAAGATTTTGTGTCTCTTTTACGGTATCTTTTGAAATTTTGTTGTATTTTGGAAAGTCCCAACTGTCAAATTCCTCAAGTTGTACTGTTTTTGTTTGCTCGTCAATATCGACACAAAGCCACACGCCGCAGTCCTGCCATTTAAGATACACATATCCGTCTTCAAAAATGATATCTTTGTGATTCATTTTTTCAAAACGCTTTGTGGTGTTTTTTTCGTCTGTGACAAGTTCTTTGCGGATTGTTTTCAAAAAAGTCCAAAAATCTTGTTCCAGGTCAAGCCCCTCTATGCTGTCGCCAGTGGTATAGGGAGACTCGGCAAAGGGAAATTTGCCATTAAACAACCATTTACGAATAAGTTTGATTCCGCGGTTTTTCACAGGGTACTGAAAGCCAAGATACACCTCACGCATACTGTCAAAGGTGCAGCTGTTATTTTCTAAATCTATAACACACTTTATTATTGCATTGTCAAATCCGTCTCCGCCGTTTTCACATACAACTTCATACAAATTTTCTTTTAAACTTTCGTCAACCTGCTTTGCATATATAAATACTATGGTAACGCGGTTTAATGGCGCGTTTTTTTGTTCACTGACCAAACGGGGTTTTCCAAACCCAATCTTATGTTTCTTTTTACCTTTTAGTGCGTTTGAATTTGCTACTGCGGATTTTATAATAAGATCATACCCGTTTTTATCCAAAAAATCGGTGCGGTATGTTGCAATTATCTCCTCGATACCGCTTGAATATACAGTTATGGGGTATTTACTTTTATAACGAAGTAAGTGAGGGAGAATATGGTTTATTTTCGGCTCACATTTTTTGCCAAAACACGATATTTTTTTGTCTAAAGTTTTAGCACAAAACGAACCCGGCAACAAAAATTGTTTTCTTGCGGTACTTATGCATTGGAGCCTTGCGAGAGTGCCATCAACCAACAAAATGAACACAAAGTTTTTTATAAGATATATCGTAAAAACAATTGCCCAGCCCAAACAAATTAAAGTCTTTGCCATTTGGGATATAAAACCAAGGCTAACCACAATAATAAACGGTGCGATAATTATGCCGAGCGGTATAACATAAAAAAGTGTTCTGCAAAAAACTGCATTTTTTAATTTAGGAAATTTCAAGAGTTGCCCCCCTTTTTTGCTCATTATATATGAAAAAACAAGTAAAATAAATAGAATATTATTATTTTTAAATTTTTTTGCCATATAAAAACCTCCTATGGTTTTATATTACCACAGGAGGTTTTTGTAATTTTATTTTGTTTTAGGCTTAATTCCAGTCATCATACGGGAGATCTATGCCATTGTCAGGTGTTTCACCGTCTTCGTTTTCAATGACAATTGTGGTGGTAGCGCTCGAAAGTTGAACGCCTGTACCCGAGTCTACAATTGTTGAAATTTCAATTGATTCGCCCTGGGTCAGCACCGCTTCGCTGAATGATGCGCCAAAGATTGTAGTATACTTTGAACCTGTAAAACTACTTACAACTTTATTTACTTCGCTGTCTTTGAATGTATAATCCTGTGTTGCGGTGTATGTTCCGTTTTTGTCAACCCACGAAACGCGGATACGCACATTTACACCGTTCTTTTCGGCGCCTTGTGCAAACAATATTTTTGAAATTCCTTTAGCGATTGTTGCAGAATCACCAAATACCGGTTCTGCGGTATAATTGCCGTCTGAATATACAAACTTATTTGCTCTTGCAAGGTTAATCTTCAAGAATGTATAGCATCCGTTTGCATCATCATATATAGGAAGTTGCAAGTTGTTTTGGCTGAGTGTCACTTTGTCTTTTGCAACATACAATCCGCCTTTGTTTGATGTGTTGCTGTCAAAGACATTACTTCCGTTAAATCCGATGAGATAATCAACTGTGAGTTTAAATCCGCCAAGGTCAACGCTTACTCCGGGGGCTACAAGTACAGTTTCTGCGGTTGCATCTGCGGTAAGTTTTACTGTTTCGCCCGATTTTGCGTCATTTATTGCCTCGGTGACTGATGAATATGTCTTGCCTGTTGCGGTATTTGTTACGCAAGGTGGTGCTGTTACTACCGTTACTGTGTCACTTACTGCGTCGCAGTTATCACACTGTACATAGAATGCTCCGTCACCTGCCGGTTTGTCTGAAGGCTTGGTTGTGAACGAATG
>JAZKZG010000022.1:0-15235 GCA_045612565.1 Eubacteriales bacterium | reverse complement strand
CGGTGACTTTACCGTCCGCGACCGCGACATTATTGCAATGACAGAATCTATCGTTGCACGTGTCCAGAATAACTATGTTACTGTTGACGATATAGCACAGGACGTTCGCACTAAGTTCGGCGGCGGCACTGTTGGCGTTATCCTCCCCATCCTCAGCCGTAACCGTTTTTCAATCTGCCTCCGCGGTATTGCAAAAGGCTGCGAAAAAGTGGTTATGATGCTCAGTTACCCCGGTGACGAAGTTGGTAACAATCTTGTAAGCCCCGATAAAATTGACGAGACAGGCGTAAACCCCTTCTCTGACGTTCTTGATAAAGCAAAATACCGCGAACTTTTTGGCTATGAGAAACATCCTTTCACAGGCATGGACTACGTAGAATACTACGAGCAGCTTATCAAAGAGAGCGGTGCTGAGGTTGAGTTTGTGTTTGCAAACGATCCCAAAGCAATCCTCAAATATACAAAGAAAGTTCTTAACTGCGACATCCACACAAGATTCCGCACAAGACGCATCCTCAAAGAAGCAGGTGCCGAAATCGTTTACGGTATGGACCAGATTATGAGCGCACCTATCGGTGACAGCGGTTACAACGACAAATACGGACTCCTCGGTTCAAACAAATCAACCGAGAACAAAATCAAGCTCTTCCCCCGCGAGTGTCAGGACCTTGTTGAAGACATCCAGAAACGTCTTTTGGACAAGACCGGCAAATGCGTTGAAGTTATGGTTTACGGTGACGGCGCTTTCAAAGATCCCGTAGGCAAAATCTGGGAACTTGCTGACCCGGTTGTATCTCCTGCTTACACCGCAGGTCTTGAGGGTACACCCAACGAACTCAAACTCAAATATCTTGCTGATAACGATTTTGCAGATCTCAAAGGCGAAGCATTAAGAGAAGCTATCAAAAACAGAATCTCTGAAAAAGACGATTCAAGTCTTGTTGGTAATATGGTTTCACAGGGTACAACACCCCGCCGTCTTACCGACCTTATCGGTTCACTCTGCGACCTTACATCAGGTTCGGGTGACAAAGGTACTCCGTTCGTTTATATCCAGGGATACTTTGACAACTACACAGCAGAATAATATTAAAACCGCAAGAGAAATCTTGCGGTTTTTTATTTGGTTACGGTGCTTTGAATATCGGCAAATCGGGCGGTAAAAAAGTAAACAATACAAACATAAATGTAATTGCAACAATAGCCAGAATTGCAAGAGACGAATAATTACAACTGAGTAGTTTGTTTTTAAAAAGATATGTTTCGAGAATGTACACAGCGGCAACACTTATAAAGAATATTGCAATATTAATCCAGTCGGGTGTTTTACCAAACACCCCGTTTGCAGTGTAAAAAATCGTGGGTATAAGCAAAAGCCCCGTTAATATGCCAATGAGTTTTATACACCAAAAGTTCGGATAATCCTTAAAAAACATACTTTGTACTATGGAAAAAACAAGTAGCGAAAAAAAGAGCAATTTCATATGTTCCCACGTTGATTCGTTTATTGCGCTGAATGGTGCAACAAACACGCTTTTATTTGTCCAATCATATACAAAATGAAGAAGTGTTCCAAACATCGACGTAAACGCAAACCCTGCGTACTGCCATAGCGAAATATTTCTCATAACTGCCACTCCCCTTTTGATATATTGTTATGCAAAACCATTGTTGTTATTCAATTTATATGCTATAATACGATTCAAAGGAGCATAATATGAAACTGTTAATAAATGCTGTTACAAAATTTATATTTGGAATTCTGATAGTTGGACTGCTTATATTTTGGCCTGCAGGTACTCTGAATTACACGAGCGGATGGCTGTTTTTAGCGTTACTTTTTATTCCGATTTTAATACTCGGCACCGTTCTTTTTATAAAATCCCCCGATCTGTTACAAAAACGTCTTGACGGCAAAGAAAAAGACCTTACACAAAAAGGTGTAGTGGCACTCTCGGCAGTTATTTTCCTCGGTGGGTTTATTATGGCGGGTATCGACTATAGATTCGGGCTTTCTAATGTACCTACGGCGGTGATTGTTATTGCATCGGGTTTGTTTTTGCTGTCGTACCTTATTTATGCAGAAGTTATGCGCGAAAACGCATATCTTTCGCGAAAGATTGAAGTGACACAAAATCAGACGGTGGTTGACACGGGACTTTATTCTATCGTGCGGCATCCGATGTATTCTGCGACAATTGTGATGTTTTTATCAATTCCGCTGATTCTCGGCTCGTGGTGGGCATTTTTGATATTTTTGGGATATCCTTTTATTATTTCAATTCGTATAAAAAATGAAGAACTGCTTTTATCAAAAGAACTTGACGGATATAATGAATACAAGCAAAAAGTAAAATACAAAATGATACCTTTTATATGGTGATAAAATGAATAACCGATTTAAAAACTTACAAAAAATTGAGTTTGTTCTGACGTATGCCTGTACAGGCAATTGCCGTCACTGTTCACAAGGTGCACATACAAAAAACGGCATCTGTCTTGAAACTGATGCCGCAATAAAATGCATTAAAAGCATTTGTGAAAATTACGATATAAAAACAGCGCTTGTTTTTGGCGGAGAACCGCTTATCTATGCGGATGCGGCAACAAAAATTATTTCCTGTGCCACTGAGTGCAACATTGCAAAGCGACAGGTTATAACAAATGGATATTTCACAAAAGACAAAGAAAAAATGCGTGATGTAGCAAAAGCGCTTTATGAATGTGGAGTTAATGACCTGCTTTTGTCGGCCGATGCTTTTCATCAGGAAACAATACCGATTGAAGCAGTAGAAAATTTTGCAAAAGAGTTAAAGAATTTCGGAGTACCGACACGCATACAGCCAGCGTGGCTTGTAGACAAAAATAACAACAACCCATACAACCGACAAACACGCGAAATTTTAGACCGACTCTGTAAAATCGGCTTTGACGAGAGTGACGGAAACGTTGTATTTTTTGAAGGCAACGCAAAAAAATATCTCGCCGAGTATTTTGACGGAAGTTTGCCCAAAAACCCATACATCGAAGACCCGAATGATATACGTTGCATATCGGTTGACCCCGAAGGAAATACACTTGGCGGTAACATCTGTGAAAAAGATATAATTGACATAATTTCACTCCAAAAAATAAATGCGTGAGGATAACCTCACGCATTTTTTATTTGTTTTTATTACAAACAGCCACTGGCTGTGACAGGGCATAATAACCAACATTCTGAAGTGAACATTCTTTTTTTGCAATCAGACCGTTGTCCATACAATAAGCCCGCTTTATAACATCTTTACAAGCAGGAAAATCAGCATTTTTATCGTGTGAAATCTGTGACATAATCTGCCCGAAAAGCACATCAGCATTGTTCTGCGGTTGTTGTTTTCCATGCCATACCGCAAGGCTGTATTGCGGGGTGATACCGACAAACCAGTTGCCGAGTTCGCCTGTACCCGTTTTACCTGCAACCTTTACATTCTGCACTGCAGCCTCACGTGCAGTTCCCTCTTTTGACGATACCACCGTTTGTAAAAGATTATTCATAATATATGCGGTTTTTGAAGATATCACTTGTTTTGCGTCGGTTTTGTGGGTATAAACCACGGTTCCGTCCTTATCTGTAATCTGCATAACCGCCGATGGCTTTGCATAGTAACCGTCTTTTGCAAAAGTCTGATAGTACCCCGCCATATCAACGGCAGTAACACCGTTCTGGATATGACCAAGCGCCACATTTCCCAAAACCTCACCATCGCCTTCGTTTTGTGCTTTATTTGATTCGTAAGTGACATCGATGCCGAACTTTTCATCAAGGAATTTTAGGGAGTTATCTATTCCGTAATCGTCCATTACGCGAACGGCAACAGTATTGAGCGATTTTGCAACCGCTCTCTGAATGCTGACAGGTATATTCAAATAAACAAGGTCAGAGTTTGTAGGCCACTCCTGCAAGGTTCCATCTTTGGTAACAACAGTTCCGTACGGTGAATCTTCATACATCGACGACCAGTTTATAACTCCGTCTTCTATTGCAGGGGAATAGACGCTGAGCGGTTTGAACGACGAATACGGCATCGTTTTTTTGTTTGAATAGTCTATTTTTTCATTTGAACTGTACGATGCAATAAGATGTCCGTCAAGATCAGTTGCCGCACAGCCGATATCGGTACCTTCATAGTTTTGCTGGGTTGCGGCACCCTTTATTGCATCAAACACATCTTTATTAAAATATGTTTTTATCTGAAAATCTTTGAGTTGGTTTTCGGTTATATCAATCGAACGGATTTCGGATAAAAGTTCTTTTGCCTCATTTATTGCAAAGAGTTTATAACTCACGCTGTCAACGGGGTTACCGTTTGCGTCTACAACGACAATATCAGAGGGAGCGCAGGAGTTGAGTCCCATACTCAGCATCAGAACGGCGGTAACAATAAAACATTTTATCTTCATCTGCTTTTTTCAATCTCCGAAATATAATTATTAATATCGTCAGGGAGTTTTGTATTTGGAATATCAATAATCTTTGAACCGAGTTTACTAAGTTTTTTTCTTAGTGAATGGAGTTTATCATTTGTGCGGAGCAATTCGTTTTTACAAAATTCAACGCTGTTTTCGTCTTTTGCATTTTCATAAAGCGAAATGCTATGCATCAGCATATAGCAATACTCTTCGTATTCCTGATACTGAAACGGAGCAAGTTCAATTGCCTTATTTTTATGTTTTATAAGCGAAGTTATATCACCCTTTGAAAAAGCATATCGAGCTTTTGCCGAATATGCCACCGAAACATAATCGTTCTGTTTTATAATCTTGTCCGCAATAACATCGAGTTCGTCGGTTTTTGTAGTAAGACTCAGACGTGCAATCTGATTTTGAGTGTGCCACGGATAAAGTTTGTTTACCGCTTCGGTTTTTGAACAAGCAAAAAGTGTGAGTACCACCGAAAAATAACAGAATACAACCGAAAGTGATGACAACACAACAACCGGAAGTGTTGCTCCCCTAAGAGTATATTTTTTGCCTTCTGTAAAGTCGGTAAACAGAAGCATAAGAACAAGCAATGCAACAAACTGCAGGTCAAAGTCGAAAAGCGAGTGAAGTATAAACATCACAAGAGCCAATCGCATATACGGGTTACATTTTTTTGAAAATACAGGGCGTATTACCGATGCAAATATCAAAATTGCGGGAACCCAGCCGATATCAACCATAAACTGAAGCAGTTCGTTATGTGTATACATTACCGAATAGAGACCGGTCTGTATTGTTTGCTGAACATAATAATAGCCCATATAGCCCATACCGAACGGGTGTTTTATGATAAGTTTTAAAGCATCCTGCCAATATAAAAGTCTGCCGAGCAATGCTGATGAGTTTAACGAAATGCTCAAAAAGCGGTCAAACGAAAAGATGAGTGCCACAACTACAATAACCGCAAAAAGCCCCGTTACACCAAGCAAAGCAAGACGTGCTGCTTTTTTCTTTGTGAAAAGCATACACAAGGGGATACTGACAATTGTTAAAACGAACACGGTACGGCTTCCCGAGTACATAATCCCAAACATAAACACAGCCAACATCAACCAGTCGACGATGTCGAGTTTTTCTTTTGAAATCAAAACGAGCGACGTTACAAGCAGTATGATTGCAAATGTATTAGGGTACTGGAAAAAGCCCGAAAGACGAGAAGCTACCGTAAAAAATGATGACGTAAACGGAATTTGAGCAAACAATGCCGAAAGCACCGTCATAACTGTCATAACATACGGGAGCCATGCAAACATTGTGTCTTTTGACTGTTTGTTTTGCATAAAGCACAGCAAAAACAGCAAAATTGGGAAGTTCTTTAAAAATCCAATAAATGCCATTCCGCTGTCAACAGCCCAAAAACAACTGAGGCCATAAAACAAAACCGCAACAAATGCCGAGATTGTTATTAAATTAATATAGATAACAAGTTTTTTGTTTCTGATTGCGTATATAATCAGCGCAACCGAAAGCACAACAGATGCTATACACGAAATATAGTCGTGAAAAAGCCCCACTGAAAAAAGCGAAACAAAAAACAGCAACGAAAACACATCGGGTTTTGGCAGTTGACGGTTTAACAAATTTTTAAACATAAAAGTTCTCCAATTAATTGTAGTTATAAAATTTATTATACGAAAATACGTATTATTTGTCAACCAAAACAAAAGCGTGAGGAATTTTCCTCACGCACTGTTATTTCAAAAAAGGTACAACTATCGCAGCCGCCAAAAGACCGACAATAAGAATTAAAAACATATTTTTTGCGCCTTTTGAAAGTTGTATTTTTACAGATGGATTATACTTTTTAATCTGACGTATACCATAAATGGGAAAATGCAGTACGTCAACAGTATATTCGCCCTCACCTTCGTCTATATGCAAGGTGGCATATGTATAGGTTGTTTTATGTTTTGACGGAAAATCGGGATTGTAAACCACCCTTTTAATACTTTTCCACGTAAGTTGCCTGTTTTGCAAAATAAGCCCGTCAAAATTTGCAACCGCCACAATCTCTCCAAACAAAAACCTGTTTAAAACCGAAAGAATTATAAACGGTGACAAAATTCCAAAAAGTACAAACAGATACATAAAACATTCAAAAAACGTTTCAATTGCCGCGGCAAAATCAAAACCGCTGTCTTTCAGGGTGACAACCGAAAGCATAGGCGGAATTGAAGAGCAAAAGAAAAACAGCATATAAATAAAGGTATTAAAGTACTGCCAACGGATTTTTTTGCCTTCATAATCTTTTAGTTCTTTTGAGTTGACTTTTTGCGCTTTGCTTTTTAGATAATCTAAAAACTTATGTATATTTTGTTTTTGGGTATCGATCATCATAATCTTTGGCGCGGCAGTTATATTGCAACTCCACCCGCTCTCAAACACGATGTCTATTACATATTCCCTGAACACTGCGGTGCGTTTGATTTTTACCGATTTTATGTCAAGCGCAATTCGCATTGTATCAATAATGGTTTTTCCCGAAACGATTGCAATTAAAAGATGCGTTTGCGTAAAACCGAAAAACGCATAGTGTTGCAAATTCGCCTCGTTTAAAATTCCATATATGGGGCAATAAAGTTCCTCACTACCCGCGGTCATTTGATTGAGTGACTCAAACATCAGTTCTTTATATGTCATATCTGTGTCCTTTTTATTTGATTATACTATAATATGCATTCAAGTCTACAAAAAGTCACATTATTTTTTATTGTATAAAACCTTTTTTCGATTTTATTCTAAAACTTATTACAAACAACAGACATAAAAGCAGATTATGAGCTATCATACATGCCCAAGCCGACACAAGTCCGAAGTTTAAAACCTGTGTACATATAAAGGTGCCGACAATACGTACGCCCCACATTCCGATGACGTTGTATATAAACGGGTGTTTTGTATCACCCATTCCGAGAAGCATACCTTCTGCCACGATAGATATTGCAAAAAACGGTTCGGATAGCGCAACCATTCGCAAAACGATACTTCCAAGCGAAATTACATCGGGTGCTTTTGAAAAAATACCCGCCATTGTGGGTGCAAATGCAAAAAGCAGTCCGCCCGACACCGTCATAATAGAAATTTCAATAATGCGGATTGTTTCATAAAGCCGTTTTATCTGCCTGTTATCGTTTGCGCCGTATGCGTTACCCGCAAGGGTCGCCGCCGCCGTCTGCATACCATAAGCGGGGATGTAAAATGCCGATTCGACTGTGTTTGCAACAGTGTGTGCCGCCGCAGACACTGCACCAAGTGAGTTTATCATCGAGGCGAAAACAACATATCCAAGCGATGTTGCAAATCTCTGGAACATATTTGGTATTGCAACACTAAGGCAAGGCATAAGCACCGTTTTATCAGGCTTTATTGAATATCCTTTGGGTGAAATATCTTTGTGTGAAAAGAGTTTTAATGTTATTAAAATTCCGCCGACTGCAAACGATATTGCACTTGCAACCGCCGCACCGATAACACCAAGTCCCGCACCGAAAACCGTTATACCAAACATTTTGCGCGTGGGGTAAATCAACAAAAAGTTGAGTGCGACATTTATTATATTCACCAATATGCTGATATACATTGGTGTTTTTGTATCCCCTGCCGCACGAAGCACAGTGCCGAATATTGCGGTTGCCGTGCGAAATAGCATGGGCGCATACAGAATAAAAAAGTATTTTGCACAAAGCGAACGAATATGTGACGGCACACGCATTATAACGGGTACAACAGGCGACAGCAAAAGTGTAAGAGCCGTAAGCACTGTTCCCATAACAATCACCACGCCGACGCTCTGTGCGGACGCTTTTTTTGCTCCCTCTTCGTCTTTTTTGCCGAGTGTCTGCGATATGTATGCCAGAAAACCAACACCGAGCGCCGAAACTGTACCGTTTATAAGCCAGTTTAGTGAGGTGGTAGCACCCACCGCGGCAGTAGCATCAGTACCGAGTGACCCCACCATTGCGGTATCAATATACTGCACCGCCGTCTGCATAAGTTGTTCGAGCATTGTGGGCAAAGCTAAAGCAAATATTATTTTTATAAAGTTAAGTTTTGATTTTATTTGGGTGCTCTCCAATCATAAATGAGTTCGGGTGTTTTAAAGGGAGTTTTGAAAAATCCATCGGGAAGCGACTTGCCTTCCGTTACATTTTTTACAACAGCAACAAGCATTTTCACATCCTGCAGATGATGAAAGTGTTTGCCTTTTCTGTAGTACCAATAAAGATTATTTTGTTTGCCGAGGAATTTATAGGCTTCACTTGCCGCCTGTGTTGTCATCCACGAGCCGACGGGACCTCCCCATATATCACTTGCCGCCTCCGATACAAAAAGTACACGAGGGGCAACGAGTGCCTTTAAAGTATGGCTGTCAAAGGGCAAGTCCTCTTCGCGCTCGGCGTACTCTTCCATTCCCTCGCCTATCCAGAAGCCAAAGCGCGTCCACATATCGTAAAGGTTTTCCGAGCGCTTTTCTTCGCCCTCCTCGTTAATTGCGGTGGTGTGTATACGGTAACAGCTTGTACCTGCCGCACACGCCTCGTTGGGATTGACTATTGCAAACCGTGTGTCCACGGCGCCAGCAAGCAGAGCGGTTTTACCGCCGCGAGAGTGTCCTACCGATATAAGACAGTCAAGGTTAACTCCGCCTATAATTTCAAGCGCATCAACAACGCGCGAATATCCCCAAGCCCACGCAGCAAGTGCGCCAAAACTATAGTCGGGATACGCCTTGTAAAGCTGACCCTGTGACCTGCCTTCGTTTCTGACGTCGTGAGCAAGTTCGCAGCGGTTAAAGCAGGCAACCGCTATGCCATTGTTTAAAAACTCGTTCAAAAATCCGTCAGTGCTCATATAGTTAAAGCACATATCACCATAAACGGCAACGGGCGGATTTTCAACACCCTCGGGCATAATAATACGGAAGGTGAAATTAACACCGTCGGCAATTATACGATATGTACCCGCAATACTCTTTGAATTTACTATGCAAATACGCTCGATTTCTATATTTTGTGGCTTTGGCGGCATTTTGCCGTATTGAAGTTCAACCGCAGTCTTTAAAAGAGTTTTGCGGTGTTCGTCCCACTCGGACGGGTTGGCTATCCTTGTGCCGTCCTCTTTTAAAAAGAGATCGGGTAATGTGCCCAGTACCTCGTGACCTGTGATTTTAATTAGGTTTTCGTCATAGTTTATCATAATATCACCTATTCAAAAATGTATTTTATACTGTTCATATCTTTAAGTGCAGTATCAAAATCCACTTTTGAAGTGCACTCAAGCGACATACGTCCGTTATAGCCGATGGCTTTTATACTTTTCGCCCACGTTTTTAACGTATCGATATCATCTGCAGACGGCGCCACACGGCTGACATCGGGCTTTGCAATATGCAAATGGAAAATGTTTTTTCCGGCTTTTTCAAAATCCTGCATATCCTCACCGTTCATATACATATGGAAAAAGTCCGCTGTAATACCAACATTGTCTAAGCCTAAAGAATCACATAGTTCAGCAGTCTCACTTACTGTATTCAAAAAGTTGCTGTCTTTTGCGCTAAGCGGTTCGATTGCAATTTTTATGCCGTATTTTTTGGCAATTTGCGAACATATATCAACAACTTTTTTAAATTGTTCCATAGCCGTTTTTTTGTCAAAACCTTCGGGTACAGAGCGCGATTTACCGCTTCCGAGAACAGTCACCTCAATGCCCAGAACACTAGCGCGTTTTAACACTAATTCAGTATACTGTTTTATTTTGTCATAGTCAACATCTTCTCCCACGAGCGCAATATCACCGGGGAAAAAGCAATTTGACGTCTTAGCTTTAAGACCCACCTCTTTTAAACGATTTACGTTATTTAAAAATTCCTCGTCAGTCAGAAGACTGATTTTTGCAAGGTTCACCTCAATATAATCAAAACCTGCTTCTTTTATTTGTTGTGCATTTTCGAACGATTTACATATTCCAAATTTCATAATAATCACCTCTTAAATAAATAATACCATTTATTTTTACAAATTACCATTGTAAAATAATCAAAAGTATTGCAATTTTGCGCATATTAGTTATAATTAGGATATGAATATTTATAAATTATATTTTTTGGACAACTCAATAACCATTCATCGAAAAATTGACACACAACCGCCAAAAAGCTGTCCTATGCATACGCATGACAATATTGAGCTTTACTATTTCATTTCGGGCAACTGCAAATGTAACGTTGAAGGAACGGAATACACTTTGAAACCGCACGACATTGCCGTTATCAGACCGTATGAATCACACACGATGCGTTGGCAGGAAACTGAACCGTATGAGCGCATCGTACTTATGGTATCAACACAGTTTTTATCGCAATTTGACACCGACGGCAAAATAATAGAAGCCCTTAATTCGCGTCCTGCGGGTACGGGTAATATTTTTACAAAGGATATGCTAAATAGTACAATGCTTTATGAAGGCATCGAGAGCATCGACGAAAATACTTCGTTTGCAGGTGCGGTTGCACGTATTCTTTTGCTACTTACCGAAATTCACGATTGTTCACAGTCGATGGGTAAACTCTCACGTTCAAACACCGTTTGTACACGTATTATAGATTATATAAACGAAAATCTTTATTCGCAGATAACAATTAACGACATAAGCAACAAATTTTTTATCAGCCGTTCACAGATAAACAGGCTTTTTAAAAAGAACACAGGCTCGTCGGTTTACAAATACATCACCACAAAACGTATGTATGGCGCACGTCTTCGCATAAAAAACGGCGAGTCGATAATGAGCGTTGCCGCCGACTGCTCACACAGTGACTATTCATCGTTTTATCGGGCATATAAAAACTTTTTTGGCGTTTCACCCAAAGATGACAAAAACTAAAACTCTGTCTTAAGACAGAGTTTTTTCGTTTGTATGGTTATATGTTTTATATAATTCACGCCACACGTCTGTGTGCGCTTCACAGTCGAGATAGTGAGCAAATTTTTGCATTTCTTTTTGTGTGCAACCATCAGCATAAGCACGTGCTATTGCCTTTTGGTATTGTTCCTCAACAGACAGGCAAAAATCGTGCCAACCTTTTTTCCACTCTCCGTTTTTGAGGCTTTGGTTACGCTTATTAAAGCCATCAAGAATTATTTTTTCGTTGTCACCTTTTGCAATCTCAATTCCTGTTTCAGTAGAAATCACAGGAACAAATTCAATAATATTCAACTTTGTGTCGTATTTTACTGCAAGTGACGTGTTCCAGATATTATTTACGTCGGTGCCGTTCTCTTTCACAAAATGGAAATTGCCCTGACCATAAAGGATGTGCGTCCCTTCAAAGTTTTCGTAACAGCCGATACAATGCGAGTGTTGACACAAAACCATATCTGCGCCGTGTTTTGCCATAGCCCTACACGCTTTTAACAGCCTGGGCGACGGATACTGACACATTTCTTTACCGCCGTGATAGATTACAATAACTCTGTCACACTCTGCCTTTGCATTTTTAATATCATCCATTGTTTCATACTCGTCATACGGTCTTGCGCCCATTCTGTCATCAAGTGCGTATGAGTATTCGTGTTCACAGACGTTGATTATGCAAACTCTTTCGCCATTCTTTTCGATAACAAGATTTTTTCGCGAATCTTCATAGTCTTTGCCAAAGCCTGTATAGATAATTTCTGCCTTTTCAAGTTTGTTTAAAGTATCTTGCGCACCTTTTATGCCGTAATCAAAAATATGGTTATTTGAAAGACCGACGTAGTTTACGCCGAGTTCTTTTAACGTTTCTATCGCACCGTCACAGCATTTAAGTGGCGGACCTATCTTATTAATTGCATTTTCGCAGTCTGTCACTGCAGCTTCAAGATTTACAAAATTAATATCGTTATTTTTAAACAGATTTACGGTATCCGAAAACAGCGCATCAATCTGCCCACTTTCAAAAAGCGGATTTGTTATTTTGGTGGGCGAAAAATCGCCAAATAATAATGCTTTCATCCGATTGCTCTCCTTTTTTTAAAAATAATAACACAAAAAATCGCAAAATAACATTGTATTTACAATCAAAACATTGTATTTTAGTGCAAAAAGAAATATAATACAAAAAAAGACAAAGGAAAAATATTATGAAAGCAATAACTCTAAGTTACGATGACGGTGTAACACAGGATATCCGACTTATTGAATTACTTAACAAATACGGACTCAAATGTACTTTTAATCTCAATTCGGATCTATTTGGTAAAAAAGGTATTCTTATGCGCGAAGGTATGCGTATATCGCACTATAAAGTACATCCCGAGGATGTAAAAAGCATTTATGAAGGTCATGAGATTGCTGTTCACACACTCACCCATCCAAGTCTTCCTAAGTGCGATGACAAGGAGATAATCCATCAGGTCGAACAGGATCGAATTAATCTTTCAGAACTTGCAGGATACGAAGTCGTGGGTATGGCGTACCCCGGCGGCGGAGTTAATAATGACGAGCGCGTTGCAAATGTAATTAAAGAAAGCACGGGCGTTAAATACTGCCGTACCATTACTACTACAGGCAGTTTTGATGTGCAAAAAGACCTTTACCGCTTTAACCCCACATCGTACCATCTCGATTTTGAAGATATGATGAAACTCGGTCAGGAATTCATTGACCTCAAAACTGATGAAAAAAAGATATTTTATATCTGGGGACATTCGTATGAGATGGATTATGCGCCTGATTACTGGGTAAAATTAGAAGAGTTTTTTAAACTCATAAGCGGAAAAAACGATATTTTTTACGGAACAAACAAAGAAGTTCTTTTGTAAATAGTGACATTCAATGATGCAAATGATGACGTAATACAATAAAAATATTGAATTAGCAAAAACAAAACTATATAATAAAAATACAGTTTTAAAAAGGAGAAACGGTATGCAAATGTCATTTCGTTGGTACGGCGGAGGGAACGACCGTATCAAGTTATCTGGCATCAAACAAATTCCCGGTGTTGACGGCATAGTTTGGGCGCTTCATCACAAAATGCCGGGTGAAATATGGTACGAGGACGAAATTGCTGAAGTTAAGCGTCAGCTTGACGAATACGGTTTTAATATGGACGTTGTTGAATCGGTAAACGTTCACGATGACATCAAAATCGGCCTGCCCACCCGTGACGGCTACATCGAAAACTACAAAACCACTATCCGCAATCTTGCAAAGTTCGGTGTTAAAGTAATCTGCTATAACTTTATGCCAATCTTCGACTGGACAAGAAGCAACCTGTTCCAGCCCGTCGGTGACGGCTCGACCGCGCTGTTTTATGAAAAGAATATGATTCAGGACGACTACAACGCTATGGCGAAGTATATTCTCGATTTTACCGAGAAATACAATATGTCGTTTCCCGGTTGGGAGCCTGAGCGTATGGCAAAACTCGACGAGCTTTTCAAAGCGTATGAGGGTATTGATCACGAAAAACTGTGGAGCAATCTCAAGTATTTTCTTGAGGCAATTATGCCCACCTGCCGTGAGTGCGACATCAAAATGGCAATACATATGGACGATCCGCCCTGGGATATTTTCGGACTTCCCCGACTTCTTGTTAACGAGCAGAGCATCGACAGATTTTTAAAAATGGTTGATGACGAGTATAACTGTCTTACACTTTGTTCAGGAAGTCTTAATGCCAATCCCGAAAACAATGTTGCCGACATTGTACGCAAACACTGCGATCGAATTGCTTTTGCCCACATCCGCAACGTAAAGCACTTTGAAAACGGCGATTTTCAAGAAGCAAGTCACCGTGACTGCGACGGCGACACAGGTATTATTGATATACTCAAAGCGTATCATGACGGCGGATTTAATGGATATATCCGTCCCGACCACGGCAGACATCTTTGGGACGAGGGTCCCGGCAACGTGCGTCCCGGTTACGGACTTTATGACCGTGCACTCGGCATTATGTATATGCTTGGTGTATGGGATACTTTAGAAAAAAACAAAAAGGATTGATTGAATTATGAAAAGAGTTGTAACATTCGGCGAACTTATGCTCCGCCTTGCACCCAACGGGTACTATAGATTTTTCCAAAACGACCAGATGCAAGCCACCTTTGGCGGCGGCGAGGCAAACGTTGCCGTATCACTTGCCAACTACGGCCTTGACAGCGTTTATGTAACAAAATTGCCAAAACACGCAATCGGTCAGGCGGCAGTTGACAGCCTTCGTTATTTTGGTGTTGACACATCAAAAATTGTCCGCGGTGGCGACAGAGTAGGCATTTATTTTCTGGAGAAGGGCGCATCACAGCGTGGCTCGGTATGTATTTATGACAGAGCACATTCGGCAATTGCAGAGGCTGATGTTTGTGATTTTGACTGGGACAGCATATTTGACGGCGCTGACTGGTTCCATTTTACAGGTATCACACCCGCTTTAGGCGGTAATATGGTTAATATCTGCCGTGAGGCCTGCAAGGCGGCTAAAGCAAGAGGCGTTAAGATTTCATGCGACCTCAACTACCGCGGTAAACTATGGACACGCGATGAAGCAAGAGCGGCTATGACTGACCTCTGTCAGTACGTTGACGTTTGCATTTCAAACGAGGAAGACGCAAAGGACGTGTTCGGTATCGAAGCAGAAAATACCGATATCTACGGCGGTAAGCTCAACCACGAAGGGTATAAATCCGTTGCCAAGCAGCTGATGGATAAATTCGGGTTCGAAAAGGTT